>SLRR01000027.1 GCA_007130865.1 Spirochaeta sp.
AACCCCGCAGGTTTCTCCATCTCTCCCGCAAGCGTGCTCGCCCCCCGGGCGGCGCGCCTCAATCGACGGATCTTTGCGCTCCATGCCGGCGTAGCTCCGGACCAGGTTCGGACGCTGCGGCAGGTCCACGGTGTACAGGTGGTCCGGCGGTACCGGCAGGAGAATCCCGCTGTGTCGGAACCGGTGGCGGACGCTCAGTGGACCTCCGACGCGGGGGTAGCGCTTACGGTGATGGTAGCCGATTGCTGTCCCGTGGTAATTGTAGACGTGCGGAACGGCTTCACCGGGATCGCTCACGCGGGCTGGCGTGGTACGGCTGACGGGGTTGTAGAATCGCTTTGGACGGTGATGCGCGCCGCCGGGGCGGACCGACGGGAAGTACGGGTCTGGATCGGTCCGTGCGCAGGACCGTTACGTTACCAGGTTGGTCCGGAGGTAGCCCACCGGTTCAGGGCCTATCCGGAGTCACTGAAGCCTGATGCCGATATCGCCGGCCGGTTTGTCCTGGACCTGCGGATCGTTCTGGTCCGGCAGATTCTTGACTGCGGTATCGATATGACCGATGTTTCCGTCTCTTCGGGGGATACTATCGCGCATCTTCGGTACCACTCCTTCCGGCGTGACCATATCGCTTCCGGTCGGATGGCGGCGTATGTGGTTCGTCCTATGGACGATTGACGTCCGAATTCTTACTTTCAGGTATAAGCGAACGAAGACGGGAAAGGAAATTACACCATGGCTGAGATTATTCAGGAGATCCAGGACAGGCGGGCACGCCGAGCGTACAAGGAGTCCCCTGTGGACAGGGCGGTAACCGAGCGTATCTTCACTGCGGCCACGATGGCTCCCAGTTGCAGTAACAAGCAACCCTGGCGCTTTCTTGTGTGCGACAAGGACCCGGCTCTCGGTAAAGCGCGCCATGCCCTGAACGGCGGGAACTACTGGGCCAAGGTGGCTCCGGTGCTCGTGGTGGTTACCACGAGGGACGATCTCGATTGCCAACTGGACGACGATCGGAACTACGCGCAATTCGATACCGGCATGGCCGTGATGGGATTGATGCTGCAGGCCACGCGGGAAGGGTTGTTTGCGCACCCCATGGCGGGGTTCTCCCCGGAAAAACTGCGCGAGGCGTTCCATATCGAAGAGGGAACGCGCGTTGTAACGATGATCGCGATCGGTCACCCCGGAGACGGTGCCAACTTGAACGAGAAGCACAGCGAGTCGGAGCGCTCGGCGCGGGAGAGGAAACCCCTGGACGAGGTTATCCAGTGGAACCACTGGAGTCAGCTGACCCCAGATTGAGGCGCTGTGCGCGCGTGCGGGAATACTCCAGGAGACCTGCGTGGTCATCGAGTCGCGTGTGTTCCCATGCGGCAAGGCAGGACGGGTCATTCCCGTTTGCCTCGCTCAGGGCGTGGGCGAGCTGAATCGCGTCGTCCACCGCCTTGGCGGTGCCGGAGCCGATATGCGGGCGGATAAGGCTCGCCGCATCGCCGATCAGCACAGTCCGGCCGAACACGAGTTTCGGGACCAGAAGGTCGTTGATCGTTTGTACAAAAGGGGTTCCCGTCGAATGGATTACCGTGGCGAACTCCCGGCAGAGATCGCTTCCCGCGGTACCGCGCATGCGGGTCAGTGTGGCATTCGGCACCATACCCCGGGGAACGGTAGAACGGTGAACCGCCCCGGAACTGTCGGTGAGGATTTCCCGGAGTTCGTCCTGGTCGGTTACGTTCTCGTACCAGACCCAGTTGATCCGTCGTTCACCCGGCTCGACCGAGCCGTTTTCCCCGGGTACCTCGTACAGGAGCATGTGAGTATTCCGTCCACTGTGTGAACAGAAGCTGTCCCGAAACCGCTCCACTGTTTTCCGGGGAATTTCCGTTTCACGAACCATACCGCGCCAGGCCACGTATCCGGCGTAGGTCGGCTCGATTCCCGGGAGAAGCAGCCTCCGCGCGAGAGAACCGATGCCGTCCGCTGCGACCACGAGGTCCGCTTTCACGGTAGTACCGTCGCTCAGCTCCACCTCGCCCGTGACTCCCCCGTGCAGGATGTCGTTCAGTGCGAGACCGCGCTCGATCCGGTGAGGCTCCACGGCGCGCTCCAACTCGCGCAGGAGTATATCCCAGGACGTATAGGCCGCCGCAGTCTCGGGCATCCGCAGGATAGTACCGTCTGCGTGAAAGATCTTGCGGGTGCGCGCGGGCACCCCGATAATGCTGCGGATACCGATGCCTCGGCTCCGGAGGTAATCCATCATGCGCGGCTGAATAACAACGCCGCCACCGGTGCGGTCCGGTACGATCGAGCGTTCCACCAGTCGGACATTCCAGCGGTTTGCCGTGAGTGCCGCCGCGGCGACCAGGCCCGCGTAGGAGCCGCCCAGGACAAGCGCTTCCGGCGTTCTCGTACCGGCAGTCGAGTGATCTTCCATGAAAAACAAAGTACCGGTTTTACCCGCCGGAGAACAGCCGGCCCGAGAACTCGGCGCTGACAGGGTGGCCTGTACCGGTTACTATCGGGGAGCATGACGACACAGATAATCGGAACAAAAAAATCATCGGACTATCGCCGGTGCATCCGGTTCTGTCGGGAACGACAGATATCGTTTCAGGAACGGGACCACCGGGAGAAGCCGCTCTCGCCGACGGAACTGGAGAAGGTTGCTCGGGATTGCGGCGGGTACGCCGCGTTGATCGACGAGGAATCGGCGGTGTACCGGAAGAGGGGGCTGGCGTGGATGGAGTACGATCCCCGGGAGGAGCTCCTGGAGGACCCGACGCTGCTCCGCGTTCCGATCGTGCGGTCCGACCGGGGCGCCGCGGTGGTCCCTGACGAGACGATGCTCCGGGTGTTGCTGCTCTGACATCGTTTATCGTCACCGGTCGTGGCGATTGCGGGAGCAACGCATCTGCTGGTATTATATTGCCCGTGTCAGAACGAACCAACCACGGTCGACGCGACGAGCTCCCAGGGTCGGCTTTGAAAGAGCTTCGGGACTCGATCGATAATATTGACGCCGCCATCGTGTACCTTCTGGCGGAACGTTTCCGTATCACCCACCGTGTCGGAACGTTGAAACGGAACTATGGTGTCTCTCCCGCCGATCCGGAACGCGAGGCGGCTCAGCGGGAAAGGTTGCGCTCCATCGCCGATTCCGCGGGTCTTGATCGCGAAGTGGTGGACCTGCTCTTCCCGGTGATCATGGAGGAGGTTCGCCGTCGTCACGAGGCGCTCCGTCACGACGCTTTTCGACACGAGGCTTAACGTACAGTTGCCCCGCCGCCGATGCTCCGCTATTTTGTACGCTCCATGAATCGCCCGAACCTGATACGTGACCCTGTCGCACCGCTGCTAATACGCCTGATCCTGCCGATGCTCGTCGGTGCGCTGGGTATCGTAATGTTCAACGTGGTGGATACGTTCTTCGTGGGACGTCTCGGTGCCCTGGAGCTCGCCGCGATGAGCTATACCTTTCCGATCGTGATCGTCGCCGGGAGTATCGCCTCCGGTCTCGGGATCGGCGCTTCCGCGCACGTCTCCCGCGCGCTCGGGGCGGGTGACCGGGAGACCGCACGGCGGATTACGCTTCACGCACATCTGCTTGCGTTCCTGGTGACGATCGGTCTGGCAACGCTCGGAATGACCACGATCGAGCCGTTTTTCACTCTCCTCGGTGCCGAACGGGAACTTCTCATGCTGATCCGGGAGTACATGGTGGTGTGGTACCTGGGAATGCCCTTCGTGACGCTTCCCATGGTGGGACAGAACATCCTGCAGGCCACCGGGGACAGTCGCACTCCGAGCGCGGTGATCCTCTTTGCGGTCACCACGAATATGGTACTCGATCCTTTGCTGATATTCGGATACGGGCCGTTTCCCGCGATGGGGATCCGCGGTGCCGCGGTGGCCACGGTTATCGCCCGGGGAAGCACGATGGTGATCGTTCTTGGTTCTCTTGTCTTCCGGAAGCGCATGATGCCGGCCCGGGCCCAGGTCGACCGCTTACTCGAGAGTGCACGCCGGGTTCTCTTTGTCGGTGTCCCGGCGGCATTGACCAACCTGGCCCTTCCGGTCTCGATCGCGGTGGTGACACGTTTGGTATCGCGGTTCGGAGCACCGGCGGTAGCGGGCTTTGGCGTCGCTACGCGTCTCGAATCGTTCTCACTCGTGTTCATGATGGCACTCTCGATGGTTTACACGCCTTTTGTGGGACAGAATCTCGGCGCCGGACGGCTGGAACGCGTACGGAGCGGATATCGCGTTGCTGCTATCATGTCGCTCGTTTGGGGGCTTATGGTGGCGATCGTGTTTGCCCTGGCCGGCAGGGTGATCGCCGGCGTGTTCAACGATACGAAGGCGGTGATCGATACGACCGCGCTATACCTGCGGATTCTCTCACCAAGTTTTGGTCTCATGGGGGTGGTGACGGTAACTGCCGCGGCGTACAACGGCCTGCAGAAGCCGTTCTCCGCTTCGGGTGTAGCGTTCATGCGCCTGGTAGGACTCTATATCCCGTTCGCCCTGGCGGGACGTGCACTCGGCGGGCTGCCGGGCTTGTTCGTTGGACTGGCCCTGGGCAACATGGTGGCCGGCATCGCAGCGGCACTCCTCTTTCGGAGAACCGCCGCGATCTTTGGCGTGACGAGAGACTCAGTCCTGCCACGTCCCCAGCATTCGCTGCCGAACCTCATCCCTGAGCGCGAGAATCAGCTCTTCCACGGATTCATCCGGGGTAAAGCCCTCTGACGCCGCCTGGGCAGCGGAGATCACGGAGGCTTTCATCTCCGGTCGATCTTCGGTGAAGTTGATCTCCACCCGTCCGAGATACTTGGTGTACTCGTTTGCCTGTACGAAGAGCGTATCCCGGTATTGCTCGCCCTGGAGCAGCAGGTCGTGGGCGTGACCGTCCACAAAGAGGTCGATCCCGGATACCTGTTCCACCACGTCCGTGGAGGGATAGTTGCGACCGAATCCGACGTGGCCCAGGGCGATAATCATGTCGACACCTTCAGACTGCAGCTGGTCTACGGAACGTTGCGCCGCTTCCTCCATATCTCCAAACTCGATTCCTTCGATGTTTCTGGGATGGGTGGTCTGGTACGTGTCCGGCGTGGCGAGGCCGAATATTCCCACCCGGTGGTCGCCGACTTCCCGGATCACCCAGGGACGGAAGAGCAGTTCACCGTCCTTGTACACGTTTGCCGCGACCAGATCAAACTCCATGAGTTCTTCCAGCTCCAGGAGGCGGTCGTACCCGTAATTGAAATCGTGGTTACCCGGCACCATAACGTCGTACCCGGCGATATTCATCGTTTCCACGACGCTGCGACCGTCCAGCTGGTTCGCAATCGGTCGGCCGTGGATCGTGTCTCCCGCGTCAAGCAGCAGGACGTGCTCGTATTGTTCGTGAAAATACCGCATCATGGACGTTATCTTACCCATACCAAGCAGTCCGTCACCTTGTTCGATACGGCCGTGGATATCGTTGGTGTGCAGGATCAACAGGTCCGGTGAACCATGGCTATCACCAAATACCGGACCGGTCAATACCGCTATCAACAGAGCAAGTATCACTCGGTTCACAATTTTTTCTCGTCTCATTCCGTGCAATCCTCCTTGTATCCTGGTTCGTCCGTGGTAATATCGACCCATACGGACATACCCGTTCAAATGTACCAAAGAGCACAGAAAACGGCCACCACCGGTATCCGGTCACCTCCGGGTAGAACCGGTCACGGGAGTTGTGCATCGGGAAAACCGGGATATACTATCGGAGCGTAACGACTATGGGCGCCCTCTTCAAAAGCGTAAAGACCCGACTGAGCCTCACCGTGGCGGTAATCGTGCTGTTTTATACGGCGCTGCTGCTTGTGCTCACCTATGGACTCATGCGCGACACGGCGGCGAGGAACTCCAAGGAGCTCGCCGATACGGTTCTGGAGGAGGCTGATACGCATGTAACGCGTTTCTTCCGGAACATGGAGGAGGTGGCGGAGTCTTTTGCCGCGTATTCCGCGGTACTCGAGCAGGACATCCCGCGTCTGCGGGAGCTGATACTGGTCAACGTATGGGCGCGTCGCAGTTACATGCGCGCGATGTACCTTGGCACCGAGACGGGTGAAATGCACGAGTGGGGATACGGAGAAGGATTCGTGGACAACGCGCCCGTCTTCGGCCCGGACTACGATCCGCGGAAGCGTCCATGGTATCAGGTCGCGCTGGAGGTGGACGGGTTTGCGGTCACCGATCCCTACCTATACGCCAGTATCGACGATTACGGGATTACCTGCGTCCTCCCGGTGTACGATTCCCAGGGAGAAAGGATCGGCGTCCTCGGACTCGATATTATGGTGGACGCACTGCAGAGCCTGGTCGAGGATTTTGAGATCAGCATGGGCGGGCGGGTGCTCATGGTGGATCGGTCCGGCGCACCGATCGTCAACCAGTTTGCCTCCCCGGGTAATGACGAGCTCCCTGAGTTCGTTCTGGCTGCGACAGAACGCGAGCGGGAGGGAAGGTTTTTCGGCGACGTGGACGAGGTGCCCCATCTCTTCTCGTTCAAGGAGAACCCCGTTACGGGGTGGACGATTTTTGTGGGGTTGCCCCTGCCGGCGATCATGGCCACCACCTACAATGGTATCCGGCTCAGTGTGATGCTCAATTTTCTTCTTATGGTCCTGCTGCTGTTCACCCTGGAGTGGTCCAGCCATCGCATGCTGATCGAGCCGGTGGAGGAGATGGTAGCCACGATCGGGCGTATCCGTGACGGAGACGGCAGCGCCCGGATCGATCTCCGCCGGGATGATGAGTTCGGGTTGCTCGGACGGAGTTTTAACGGGCTGGCGGACCGGGTGGAAGAGTACACCTGGGAGATGGAACGGAAGGTCCGGCAGCGGACCGACCGACTCCAGACGCTGCAGCAGGAGAACCTCCGGTTGCGGATTATCGAGGAGAAAGAGCGGATCTACGGGTACCTCCACGATTCGCTCGGGGCACGACTTACCAACATCTTCATCTCCAACAACGTGGCCCGGTCCGCCAATGGGGACGAGGGGATCCGTGAGGACATGCATTGCCGGATCGAGGAAAACGCCCAGGCCGGCCTGGATGACCTGAAAGAGATCCTCTCCGGGAGTATGGAGATGGACCGGGCGATGATAGACTTCCGTCTGCTCCTGGAACTGCAGATCCGGCGGCGTCTGGAGCTGATGCAGATAGAGTTTCACTTTGAGGGGAGCGCCGACGAACTGAACCTGCTGCCCCGCCGGATCGCGCTGGAAGTTGAGAAGATTCTGCAGGAGCTGATCAGTAACGTTCTGAAACACGCGGAGGCTCGGAGAGTAGATCTATCGACGCATATCGCAGCGGACCGTCTTTTTATCGGGTTCCGTGACGACGGGCGGGGATTTTCCCTGGAGTCGGTCGTACCGGGGTGTTTCGGGCTGGTCGGACTGCGGAACCGTGCGGAGCGTCTCGTCGGATTGATGACGATAGAAACGGCTCCGGGTAAAGGAACCGACGTGACGATCGAACTGCCTTTAGGGAGTGTTCCCAATGAAACCTATTAGAGTCGCTATCTGCGAGGACGTGCGGGACGTCCGGGAGGGGTTCCGGTACCTCCTCAACCTCGATCCCGAGATTCAGGTCCTCGGCGCGTACAGCGATGCGGAAGCGCTGTTGGACGCCCTGGGCGGGGGCGACCTTGAGCCCGATATCGTTCTCATGGATATCGTCCTGCCCGGGGTCAACGGCATCGAGGCTACCGGTATCATCAAGGAACGGTACCCCGCGATCGAGGTCCTGATCCTCACGATCTTTGAGGAACAGCGGAAGATCATGGACGCGATCGAGCAGGGTGCCGCCGGTTACGTCATGAAGAATACCCGACCGGGAGAGCTGGTTGCGCAGATCAAGGAGTTATACGCGGGTGGCTCGCCGATCAGTCCCGGCGTAGCGCGTAAACTTCTCCTGGAGCTGCGCCGGGAACGGGGCCATTCCTCCGCCGAGGAGTTCCACCTCACTGCCCGGGAGCAGGAGATCGTCCGCGGGATCGTGGAGGGGTTGAACTACCGGGAAATCGCCACGCGATACAATATCGCCGGCGCTACCGTCAAAAAACATATCCTGAATATTTACAAGAAACTCGAGGTGAATTCGCGAGTGGAGTTTATGAAGAAAGTGCTCAACTCGGACCTTGTCTGAGCGCGTATACACCAAATGGTGTATGGAACCGGGTCCGGACCGCCGATTACCTCGGAATCGCCACGAAAGATACCCCCTAGGGCTGATATACGGGACCGGAAAGTGGACCGACAATGAGATGTATTAATCTAACTCAGTTGGAGGAGGGTCTACAGAATGAGTGATTCCGGAAAAAAAGGAGCCTTGGACTGGTATTTCAAGTCCAATCTTCTCAAACGTATCCTGATCGGTCTCATACTCGGAGCGATCGTCGGTCTGGTGGCAGGCGAGTCGATTCTCTGGGTCGCACCGTTCGGTACGCTTTTTGTCCGTTTGCTGCAGATGATCGTGATGCCGGTGATTTTTGCTACGCTGGTAATGGGCGCCGCCAGTATCAGCCCGGCGGAGCTCGGTAAAGTCGGTATCAAGATCGTACTGTTCTACCTGGTCACATCGGGCCTCGCGGTAGCGATCGGTCTGAGCATGGCGAACATCTTTACTCCCGGTTCAGGTCTCGGTCTCACCGGTACCGCCGGCGCAGCGGGACGCGCGCTGCAGCAGCCGG
>SLRR01000060.1 GCA_007130865.1 Spirochaeta sp.
TCCGGTTCCGGTGCAGGCTCCGGGTCCGGCGCGGGTTCGGGCTCTGCTTCGGGAGTCGGCTCCGGATCAGGCTCCGGTGGGTCGATCCGGTCGATTTCCTCCCGACGCTCCGCGATTTCCGCCCGTTCCTCATCGATTACCTCACGCTCGCGCGCGATGATCTCGGTGCGTTCCTCAATGACGCGCTCGATGAACGATATGATCGCTTTCCGGTCGTCCAGTCCGAGATCGGTACGACCGCGCAGTTCTTCTATCACTGCGCGGTCGATGAGCTGCGATGGGTCCACCGCGTCGAGAGCTCCCGGTGCGCGGTCGTCCCGAATCGGAATGACGAGCTGCGTCCGGCCCGGCCAGTTGCGGTACGAGATCGCCAGCCCTACCCTGTCGATATGCAACGCATCGGTCACCTCGGACCGATATCTCTCGTCGAAGAATCCGAGATTCCCCCGGTGAACTGCGTTATAGATCGTCACGAATCGGGCGAGCAGCACTGCGTCGGAAGCATTGTAACCCCAGGCGCTCATGAGATAGCCCGCGACAATACGGCGCAGGTTGTCTATGTGGTCCACCCGTGAAGACTCGTCGAGCTCGATTATGTCCGCGGCCCTGCGTCGATCCAGCGGATCACCAACGATACGATATGCCCGATACCGACCGAAATAGTCGGAACTTCCGTCGGCCGTCACGCCGGCACCGAGATACCGCCCGATTCCGACGATCGCCTCGTGACTATCGATCTGATCCACCGGACCAAGGTAACTTTCAAAATCTATATCTGCCTCAAGGACCGACTCCAGCTCCGGACGATCCACTTCCAGAGCTGTAAGAGATAAGAGCCCCACCACAAGTAATCCCAGAACCGTTAAAACGGTGATTCGTCCATTGCGCCACATCACGTACCAAGTATAATGGAACATCGCTGTTCCCGAAACAGGGGGGCTCAGGTTTCTGCGGAATTATCCTCCTTTGGACCGCGCCGAGGCGTAAACGGGGTTCTTTTACAGGCCCGGAGCGGCATATAATGCCGTTATGTTCGGGTTTCTTATCAAGAAAGCGTTTTTCGACACATGGGACAACTTCATTCCCGCGATCCTGGTCAACCTCGGTTTCATCGCCGTCCTGGCGATTCCGATGCTTCTTCCGCAGGCGCTTGCCGGCGTGAGTCCGATCTTCGGGGTAATCGCGTTCGCTCTGGGCGTATTGGCGCTGTTCATATACGCCGGTGGAGCGATGGGTGTCGCGAAAACGATCGTTAATTATCAAGCGCCGGAATGGCAGACCTTTACCGGCGCCCTGGTAGCGTATCTGCCGGTGACGATCACACTGGGTGTGCTCGTAGCGCTACATGCGGCATTATTGCTCGTGGCGGTTCCCGTCTATTCCGCGATGGATAACGTAGCCGGTCTCGTCGCGATCGCCGTGCTATTCTGGTTGTCGGTGATCTGGTGGTTGAGTATTCAGTACGTGATACCCGTACGGACGCGCCTGGCCGATCAGATCGTGCCCGTGTTCAAGAAAGCGTTTATCCTGTCATTGGACAATACCGTGTTTACCGCCGCCCTCGCTGCAGGAGCTCTGGTAATCACAGGGATCTCCTTCTTTACGGCATTCCTCATTCCCGGCATCACCGGCCTGGCTGTCTGGTACCAGGCGGCGCTGAAGTTACGGATCTACAAGTATGATTATCTCGAGGAGAATCCCGGAGCCTCGCGTAAACGAGTCCCCTGGGACGCGTTGCTTTACGAGGAACGGGATCGCGTGGGCAAGAGAACGCTCCGGGGCATGATCTTCCCCTGGAAAGAATAACCGTTATACAACAGTTTTGTGATTAACTAGAGCGGATCCGCGTCTTCATCGTCGGCAGACCTGAGTTTAAGCGCCAGGTACAGAAATGGCGTGTCCGCCACCGCCACGACCGCTTTAAAAATGTAGGTGGTGACTACGATCTCCATCAGGATTCGTGGTGGGAAGACGCCCAGAAACGCAACCAGCGTGAATACGACGCTGTCTATCAACTGGCTGACGATCGTGCTGAGGTTGTTCCGCAACCAGATCGGTCCGGGAAAACGTTCCCGCCAGAACTGATACGCCCAGATATCGTGGCGCTGACTTATCAGGTAAGCCGTCAGGCTCGCCACGACGATCCGCGGAAGCAGACCAAAGACACGTTCCAGGTACATCTGCATGCCGTCGGATGCGGCCGGGTGAAAAACCAGGGCAACCTGCATCAGTACGGTAAACGTCACGAGGCTGAAGAAACCGATCCAGACACCGGTCCGGGCGGCATGCTTCCCGTACCGTTCTGAGAGGATATCCGTGGCAAGGAAGGAACCGGCGTACACTATATTACCCAGCGTAGCGGTGAATCCCAGGATCTCCACGGTCTTGCTGACCTGGAGGTTGGCGGTTATTCCGGCGATCGCTATCCAGACCAGAAGACCCACCTTGCCCCAGATTGCCCACGCAATCGTTATAAAACCAAAGTTGAGTATCAATAGAAGTCCCCAGAGGACCTCGTTTGTCATCCAGACAGGCACACAAAGCTCCTCACGTAAAACGTACCGGCCGTCGATTGTCGGCGAGCCGCTGCGTAAGAAAATCGACGTCCAGATCCAGATCGAGGACTATCTCCCGCAGCAGCAGTTCGCTTATCAGATTTTGCTCGGCGAACAGGTATACCAGCGCCCGTTCCGCCAGGCAGGGGACGCGCAGGGCGTTCCGGCTCAGTCGGTTCTGTTCATCATCACCGGCATTGTGCTCCGCCAGCCACAGACCCAGCCTGGAACGGGATGCTTCGTCGCGCAGCAGTTTCAGCTCCCGCGTAAGGTCCGCCGGCTCACCCGCCGCGGCTTGCTCACCCAGAGGTTTCAGGACCAGGTACGTATAGTCTTTGCCGGGCAGTACATGGTGATCACCGCAACGCGTACCGTAGTTAGGTCGTCGGCCGTCGGCGTGTTTCTGGTCGCCCCCGACGATGATGAGCGGGTCAAAGTACAGAGCGGGGCACTCCTCCCCGTCAACCAGATAGTACCGATAGGTGTAACTGGAATCGGTGAGACAGGCAGGATGTTCGCAGTACGCCGTGAGAGGGAATACATCCCGGGCAACTTCCAGAAGTAGACTGGTGGTCGCGTTGAAAAGCGCGTTACGAAAGTTGAGGATCAGTGTGGGTAGTACAAACACCAGCCCTCGCTCGACAACAAGCCGGCGAATCACGTAGGCGATCCGCTCATCGTAAAAGGACGCCTCGTCGATAACCCAGGTCCCGACGTCGGGGTGATCCTCGATCACCGCCTCCAGCTCAAAAGAGGAATCGATGTTCGCGATCGCCTTGCCCACGATCTCGTACCCGCCACGATACGCCAAAGCATCCGCGGGATACTCCGTGAAGCGGCGTTTGTCCAGTCGGGAACGGATGAAAAACACGTTGCGCAGGTCCGCGCCGTTTGTACAGGTCCAGCGGTCGACGCTGTCATCCTTCTGCAGAGCGATCCGGGAGTCTCGCCAGATCTGCGCGGCGAACCCGGTCTTTCCCGATCCCATCGGTCCTACCACCAGTATAATTCGTCCCGGCCGGGTGAAATCAAAGTGGTTTATCGGGTGGTGAACCTGCAGTCGCGGCAAACCCAGGGTCTCAAAAAAGCTGCGATAGTTAGTATCCATGGAAAACCGCCTATTCCTCTCGAGGATCGACCACGGGGTTCTTGAGAATTCCGATCCGTTCGATTTCCACCTCCACCGTATCCCCATGCTTGATCGACCCGACGCCGGAAGGAGTACCGGTGAGAATTATATCCCCCGGGTGGAGCGTGAAGTTGCGGGAAACAAACGCGACCATCCGATCTATGGATACGATCATCCCGGCGGTGTTTCCTTTCTGCACAACGGAACCGTTTAGTCGCGTCGTGATCTCGAGGTTCTGGGGATCGGGTATTTCTGCCGCCAGAGCGATTCGTGGACCCAGTGGCAGGAAGGTGTCGAAACACTTGCCACGATACCACCCGGACCGGTCGGCGTTCTGAATGTTACGCTGACTCACGTCGTTGGCACAGGTAAATCCGTAGATGTACTCACCGGCGGATTCCCGGGGGATGCGGTATCCCCGCTTCCCGATTATTATCGCAAGTTCACCCTCGTAGTCGGTTCGCTCATCGGCAAAACGATAGTCGGAAAGGATCTCCGGCAACCTGATCGCGTCGCCGTTTCCGACGATCGAGTCGGGATGCTTGGGGAAGAGGACCGGCTCCTCCGGTTCGGATTCGCTGAATCCCTGTACGTTAACCGTGTTGCTCTCACGGATATGATCACGGTAATTCATGCCCAGGGCGATGATCTTACCAGGAGCCACGTTGTACATACCGGCGGACGAGGGAATCTCAAGCACCGTTCGCATGGGAGGAGTCTACGTCAAAAAGTTCCGGAAGCTCAATGGGACCCCCGGGATAGAACGGCTCCTCCTGAAAAAGCCAGGCATCAAGAACGGCCTGAACGCGGGCAAAGTACTCCCGAAGCCGGATATGCACGTTCAGGAATCCCGACGCGTCCGCGGCAATATATCCCGTCGCATCGATCTGCCGCTGTGAAGCGAGAAAGAGCGCTCGTTCCAGGTGAAAACGCTGGGAGATAATTACGAACCGATCCTGTCGATACACCGAATGCATCCGATAGACAGAGTCGAGCGTGCGCAAGCCCGCATGATCGAGGATGATCCGTTCCGCCGGCACGTTCCGATCACGGAGAGCGTTATACATGCTGGTGGGTTCGTCGTAACCGGGTCCGGAGCTGTCACCACTGGCGACGATCACCTGGACGCGCTCCGCTTCGATCAGATCCACCGCCGCCTGGATCCGGTTCGCAAAAAACTCATTCCTTCTGCCGGACCGGGTGTATCGGCTGGTACCTAGTAGAAGCGCCGCGGACACCTCCGGTACGTCCGTCGGTTGCGTTGCTATCCGATCGACCGCGCTCTGCCGTACCACGGCGTGAGAAAAAAAGACCAGCAGCAGCAGCGCCAGGGCGCCGTAGCGGGCGGTCTTCCAGGCGATAAACAGGTATTTCATCGGGCTGCCGCCATGGGCTGCCACGATTGGTACCCGCGATGCGTTCCGGATCTCAGCGGCCGTGCTCCCTCATATTGACGATCGCTTCCACGGCTCGCTGACGAACCGCCCTGATATAGGGACTGGATGCGGTCTCAAGCAGAACGTTAACGACTTCCGGATGAGCGAGTCCGCTGTTTGCTTCGGAGAGACGTTCCAGAGAGATAATGATGGAAAACGCCAGGTTGTTGTCCGGTGTCGAACTCGCGTTCTCCCGCAGGAGCGTCTGTACCAGGTGGTCCGATACCTCGTTATTGTCATTGATACCGATCGACCCGAGCGCATACGCTGCTTCCGCGAGCACCATCGGCTCCGGATCGTCCCGCAGTATGCGTACAAGCGAGTTCTTGGCCCGCTCTCCCCCGACCTGACCCAGGAGCTCAGCCGCTTCCCGTCGGATCAGAGGGAAGTTATTTACCACGGACCCGCCCGACCGGATCTGTCGCGCAACGCCTTCCTGCGAGAGCGCTTCCAGAATCACGTACATACCCTCGGACTGCACACCCTGCTCCACCATGGACCGGATGTTCCGGAGCGCGAGGCGCTTCATCTCCTGATCGGTACCGAGAGCCTGGCTCCGGAGAATCTGCAACTCAATATCCTGACTGAGAAACAGCTCTTCAATCGTCCGCCCCGCCCCCGGATCATCTTCGGCGACGGCACCGTGAGCGAAGATCAGCAACAAAATAACCGGTATTAATATCGACTTCATCATTTTCACCTCTTGTTACGTGGGACTATATATCAA
This sequence comes from Spirochaeta sp., assembly GCA_007130865.1. Lineage (GTDB taxonomy): Bacteria > Spirochaetota > Spirochaetia > DSM-27196 > Alkalispirochaetaceae > Alkalispirochaeta. The sequence continues at coordinate 5,848 of SLRR01000060.1, forward strand.
AACGTGTCGATCTTCCAACTATCATTGACATTTTTTAGCAGGTACAGGACATAACGTCGGTCGCCGATGATCATGATCGCTTCTACCGTATCCTCGCGTATAAATACCAGATCGTCGAGCCTCGCGTTGGCACGGCTGGGAACAACCACAAAGGTGAAGTAGTCCTCAAGACTCTCCAGAACGATGTTGTTTCGAACGAGTACTGAACTCTGAGAACTCTGCTCCAGTACACGCGGGTCGGAGTAGGTCCGGATATACCGTTCAGTCAGATACTGCCTCCAGGCGTCAAAATCGCGAGAAGCGATAATCCGGTTCAGGTCTCCGATCGTCGCTTCCACCTCGGCGAAGGTCTGGTCGTATACCTCCTCGCTCACCTCCGGTGGTTCCCGTTTCGGCTCGGGCTCGGGTTGAACCTCCGGGTCCCGTCCAGGTTCGGGTTCGGGTTCGGGCTCCGGCTCCGGAGCCGGTTCAGGGATCTCTTCCGGCACCGTTTCCGGGCGTTCCTCCACCGGTATCGGCGGATCGGCGGAAGCACAACCGAAGAAGAGAAAAGCGAGGGCCACGGAAATCACCACGGCTCCCACGCCGATCTGTTTTTTCATGGTATAAGTGTATCCGCGCAGGGAAAGAAGTGTCAATTTTATTGTTGCTCACAACGAGCGGTCTCCTCACAATAGGAGTTCTAAATACGGGGTTTCGTACCGACATCCCAAATTTAGAACTCGCCGAACACGTCTTGATTTTACTACTTTCCTACGTTGTGCCGGCGTATTCTAAAAGTGAAGGGCCGTAGTCCCTTCACTTTTAGAATACCTGTCCTTACAATGCTTGAATGGAGATGTAACAGGAGATGACAAAAACTCGGGACGTCCAGAAGATTCTGCACCGATATGCCCGGCACGTGGGAAGCCCGCGATTCTCGATGGAACCGTTTCTCGAATACGTGTCCCGTTTCGTCCGGCGTTACGAGGACGAGCACCCGGAATTGTCGCTTCTGGCAGGCGATCAGGGACCGGAGATCCTTAACACGACGCTGGAGGAGTTGGAACAGTCCCAGGTTGTACGACTGACCCGCGACGGCGGAACGGGTCCGATCACACACGTATACTACGCGGCGTATTTCAGCGTTGAGGTGCAACGGTGGTATTCACGCATGGCCGAGGACCGCTCACTTCCCTTTCCCGGCGAAAAATCCCTGGAACTTGCGGTACCATCGGACCTGCTCCAGACCGTGGACGTTGCGAACAACCTTATGCACTGGATCGAATCGGCGGAAGAAGATCCGTCTCAGGTGTTGCTGCTCCGATTTCCCGAAGGGATCGAGTCGATCCTGAGCACCGTCCGAGTCCTGCGGGAGTTCTCCCTGACACTGGTGCTGGCAAAGGTCCGTGAGTACCTGCGAACGGATCGCAACGCGAGCTTCATGGAAACAAAGCTCCGGTCGGTTTTCCCGACGCGGGAAGTACTGCTTCACGAAGAGATAGAGACGGCACAGACCCGCCCGGACGATATGCTGCAGTCGATCGTCAGCCCTAACGACTTCCAGTTTCATTTCTGGACTCAGCTCTCGAGCATGATCATAAAAGAGTATGCAAAGAAGCATGAAAAGCTCGACATGGAGCATAGTTTCTGCCAGGCGGCCTACCTACTGGGATACTACGCGGTGTTTCACAAGGGGCGCGCACGGAAAGATCAGGAGCGTGCGGAAGCGCGCAAAATACTGCGCTCCGGTGTACAGAAGCCGCCGTACGTGTTTGGTTTCCAGGACCTTTACAAGCTCGCCGACGAGAAGGGTGTTCCCCTGGAAAAGAAAGTGGAATCGGACGAACTCAACGACTGGATACGGGAGATGCTGGAACGCCCGTCGGACCGGGAGGTCTCGGAACTGGTTCTCTTCGATACGCCCGATAACAAGGGCCTGATCGTCCATTCCGCCCAGTACATCCCGCTTCTGCGCCGACAGATCAAGGCCGCCGGATCGGTGCTGACCAGGGAACTTACCAACCGGATGGTCCAGGAACTCTCCGAATATCAGAGAGGTCCCTGGATCGATGACGATACCGCGTTTGAGTCGGTCCTGGATGAACGTGTAAAAGCGGATTACCCTCTGCTTTTCGGCCTGGCCGCGTTCAATACGTTGTTTCTCGTAATCGACGGTCAGGAGCTTACCCTGGAACAGCGAGAGGCCGCTCTGGCAATGATCGACAAGCCGAAGAAGGCGATGCGTTCATGGTCGGAGATCCTCCAGGTGGACCGGCGGGAGATCTACCGTGATGCCCGGCTGCAGTTACCGATCTGGATGTTGATTCCCGTCGTACGGGGTATCGTTCGTCTGCTCAAACGGATGTACTCCGTCGACGGTGGTCGTCGCCGTTCCACCGCGCCGGAGCAGAGCGCCCGGGCCGAGGAGAGTTCAAACGGCAACGACCGAGAGGCCAGACGACAGGCTTTTCGTGAAGCAGTTATTGCGATGCAGAAGCAGTATCTCACGCCGGACCAGACCGCTGAACAACGGCTCAGACAACTGCGGTCAAGCTGGAACCCTCTGATCGATCCCGTGGCGAGCGAGAATCTCGTGGAAGATGTAAACGCTCTCTGTCGCGACTCGCTCCGCCGCATGCGGTCTATCAAGGCGCTCAAAGCGCCCGATCACGGTCGAATACGGGAACAGGCGAAACGCATCGCCGCCAATAAGGCGTTCGACCGGATCAAGCGCCGGAAGGAGTTTGAGACCTATCTTGAACTCTACATGATTACGGTTCTGCAGAAATCCTGAGTTACTGTCCCCGGGCGGGATCATCCCGCGAGAGGGATTTTATAACAACCAGGGTCAGATCGTCCTGCTGAGACGTTTCTCCGGTGAATCCGTGCATGGTCTCCAGGAGTTCGTCCAGTAATGCCCGGGCGGATCGATCGCCCCGGACACGAACGGCTCGTTCCAGGGACCGGCGAAACCGATCGATACCGTATTGTTCGTTCTCCGCGCCCACCGCTTCGATCACTCCATCCGTATAGAGCACCGCCCAGGACTGTTCGGGGAAGGGTATCGTGTGTGATTCGTACCGAGCATCCGGCTCGACTCCTACGGGCAACCCATCGGTATCAGCTTCCCGGGAGAGGTTCTCGCCGGCAGGCATCACCACGAGTGGATGGTGTCCCGCGTTTGCAAAGGACGCCCGCTCACGCCGCGGGTCAAAAACGATTACGCTCACCGTGGCAAACCGGTCATCCTCCAGACTGCCGCTCACGGCGGAATTTATCATCTCCACAACTGTCCCCGCGTCATCGGTCGATTCCAGCGCAAGACGCGCAGCGGTACGGATTATCATCATCACCAGCGCTGCAGGTACGCCTTTGCCGGCCACGTCGCAGATGATCACCGCAGTACGATCTCCCCCCATGGGAACTACGTCAAAGTAATCACCTCCGACGCCACGGAGAGGACGGCTGATCGCAGCGATCTCGGCATACCTCTCCTGTACGTCCGCGGGTGCCTGAAATGAGTTCTGTATCTTCCCGGCGATCTCGATATCCCGTTCGAGACGTTGCGTGTGGACCAGCTGCGTGTACTTATAGTAGTTATCCAGGGTTACCGCTACGAAGTTCGCCATGCTTTCGGTGCGAGCCAGGTCCGCGGCGTTGAATGGACGCGACGCTTCGCGACGGGCGATCGTGATCAGACCAAGAACGTTACCCCGGATCGACAGCGGTAGAACGATCACTGATTTGAGATGCAGGATCGGATCACGTGCATGGGGTCGCAGGTATGGACTTGACGTCGCGTCGGGTACGAGGATCGGTTCGCCCGTTTTCAACGCCCGACCCCAGAGCGGCGTCGACTGATCAACGTTCAGACGTAACACAAACTCCTTCAATGCTCCGGTTTTGGTCTTGACCAACTGAGGCACGGGTACTGGCGGCGGAAATACGCCTTTTACCGCGCAAACACGGTAGGACCCGTCGGAACCGATCAACCCGAGACCACTATCCGAGCCGGAAGCACCTACGATCGTATCGACAGCGGCGGCGACGATCTTTCCCGGTTCACCACCCTCTCCAAGAGAACGTCCCACGTCGGAGAGAAACGCAAAGATCCGTTCCGCCGCACGCTTTTGAAACCGGATTTCTCCGCGAAGCGATTCGATTGACCGTGCAAGAAGCGCCAGAACTACCGTCCAGAATGGGAGCGTCGCGGTAATGCCGGCGACGCTTTGTGCCGAACCGTCGGCAAAGGGCAGGACCACCAGGGCCACGACGCTGATTATGAGCATGAGCTGCACGGTGGAGCGCATACCTTCCACTTCCACCGCCGCGGTCAGAACGTATCGGTCGATCCGGATGAACGCAACGAAGGTCAGCGCCACCATTACGAGAGGTAGAACAAACTCCACCGTCCCGGCAAGTCCCGGAAAACTGACTCGCAGTACCGTCGCGGCAAGACCCGCTGCGATAGCGGTTTTAAAAGAACGGTTCGTCGTCCGGTAGCGCCCGCTCCAGAAAACCAGGACCGCATAGGAGACGGTAAACCCGAAAGATACGACCGTCGACCGAAGCGGCGCTTCCCCCGGCAGAAACAGGCTCAATAGATCCCGCAGTATCAAGACCCCTGCCAGGAGCAGCAGGGGTTGCATATCGTCCCGCCCCGTCAGATACCGTACGAACCACGTTACCGCAAGTAAAAGGACAGCCGTGACAAAAGGCAGCCACGACGATACGAGAAACCCCTCGGTAACCACCGGAGAATGCTACCACCCTACCGCAAAGCAGGTCAATTTAACCCGTTGTTATACACATTTCGGGGATCCTCCGGTATGCTGTCGTCGTGCTTCACGGATGGACGATTTTTTCCGCGGTACTTCTGCCGCTCACGCTACCGAATGAACTATTCCCCTGGGGTCTCGCCCTTCCCGGTTATATTGCGTTGGTTCCGGCTTTTCTCGCGATATACCACGCTGATACATGGCGCCGGGCGGCGCGTCTTGGAATGGTATTCGGCGCGATAAGTACGGCGATCGGTAATTACTGGCTGGCGTTCTTCGGCGACTTCTCGGTCTGGACGATCGGCGGTGCGGTCCTGGGATACACCGGATACAATTACATGCTCTTCGGTTACCTGCACTTTCTGGTACATCGGGACCGCCAGGACACCGGTTTGTTACGGCAGAATCGTCCCCTGGTGGTAGCGATCGCATGGACCGGATATGAGTACCTGAAGTCCGTGGGGTTTCTGGGATACCCCTGGGGTCTGATCGGGTACGCTCCGGCGGTATGGCTGCCGGTAGCGCAAGCTGTGGAACTGGCGGGAATCTGGGGCCTCACGTTTCTTGCTGTATGGATCAACGCGGCAATAGTGGAACTGCTGCTTCTCCGGGAACACCCGGGACGCCTCGGGATCAGGACCGAACGCTACCGGGAGAAGCGGTTTACCTTGATTCCGGCCTCCGAACCCGCCCGGCACCTTGTCGCGGCGGTGGCGGTACTCGCCGTGTTGACCACTTTTGGTTCAGTCCGGCTCAGAGAGTTTTCTCCGGACCGGACGACGCCGGAGATGACGCTTCGGGTCCTGGTCGTCCAGCAGAATATCGACAGCTGGGCCCCGGGCAGGTTTGACGATGCTCTAACCCGCGCACAGAACCTGACACTTGCAGCACTCGCGGAGCACCGGCGCACGGACGAACCGCCGGTGGACTTCGTCCTCTGGAGCGAAACCTCCCTGCGCCGTCCCTTCCTTGGTACCGACGACTACTATGATACCGTGCCGCCGGAACTGCCGTTCATGGATTTTCTCAGGTTGATTGATCGTCCGCTGGTTACGGGAGTACCGATGCCTGCCGGCAATGGTCCCGACCTGAGCAACAGCGCGGTGGTTATACTGCCGGACGGATCAATTACCGGCGTATATGCTAAACAGCAGCTCGTGCCTTTTGCGGAACGCATACCTTTCTGGGAACACGCGGCGGTACGGGACTTCTTTCGTGATATCGTCGGTGTATACGGAACCTGGATGCCCGGAACGGAGAGTACCGTTATCCCCGTTCCCCTGAAAGGATCCGGGACGCACCAGCTGCCGACGGGGTTGCCGATCTGCTTCGAAGACGGTTTCGGTTGGGTGCCCCGCGAGATGGTGAATAACGGGGCGAACCTGCTTCTGAACCTTACCAACAACTCCTGGAGCCGCCAGAACTCAGCCCAGACCCAGCACTACGTCGCAGCCCGCCTGCGGTCGATTGAACTGCGCACGACGCTCGTACGCGGCACGAACAGCGGCCTTTCCGGTGTCGTGGATCGCCGGGGTGTTCTCTTATCCTCAATACCGATGTTCGAGAGTGCCGCCCGGGTCATGACCGTTCCTGTTCATACGCCGGGGTGGACGCTTTACCGTGCCGTCGGAGACCTTCCGGGTCAGCTGGCGGTTGTGTACGTGCTGTTGCTGGTTGTGTGGGAAGCTCACCGGCGCAGAACACGCCGGTGACGGGTATTCAGTCCTTGATGTTGTACATCTTGCGGAACCGTTCCACACGACCCGCGGTATCTACCAACTTCTGCTTGCCGGTATAGAACGGGTGGGACGCGCTGGAGATCTCCACTTCAAAAAGCGGATACTCGTTTCCGTCCTCGTACTTTACGGTCTGCTTCGTTTCAACAGTGGATCGGCTGAGGAACATCGTGCCGCTCGCCGTATCCTTGAACACCACTTTGCGGTAGTTCGGGTGTATATCTCGCATCTAATCCTCCGAAAAATTTCAGTCGGCGCCTGAAGTATTCATCGACTGAAGGAAGTCCTCATTATTCTTGGTCTTGTTCATCTTGTCAATGAGCAGCTCCAGTGCTTCCAGGTCATCCATTGGACTGAGCACCTTTCGCAGCACCCACATCTTACGGAGTTCCTCGTTGGTAAGAAGCAGGTCCTCCCGCCTCGTACCGGATTTCTTCACATTGATCGCGGGGAATATCCGCCTGTCCGCCAGGCGGCGGTCCAGGATAATCTCCATGTTGCCGGTTCCCTTGAACTCCTCAAAGATAACCTCGTCCATGCGGCTGCCGGTCTCGATCAACGCCGTGGCGACGATCGTCAGGCTGCCGCCGCCTTCAATGTTCCGGGCCGCTCCGAAAAACCGCTTTGGCTTGTGGAGTGCGTTCGAATCGACACCACCGGAGAGAATTTTACCGGAGGTGGGAACGGTCTGGTTGTAAGCCCGGGCGAGACGCGTGATCGAGTCAAGCAGGATCACCACGTCCTTCCCGTGCTCAACGAGGCGTCGGCTTTTCTCCAGAACCATCTCCGCTACCTGCACGTGACGCTGAGCCTGCTCGTCAAAGGTGGAAGCGATCACTTCCGCCTTGACGTTCCGCTCCATATCGGTCACCTCTTCCGGCCGTTCATCGATGAGCAGGACGATAAGGTACGCCTCGGGGTGGTTCTCCGTAATCGCGTTGGCGATCTTCTGAAGCAGGACGGTCTTACCGGTCCGTGGCGGTGAAACGATCAGACCTCGCTGCCCTTTACCTATCGGGCAGAAGAGGTTGATCATCCGCGTGGAAGAATCACCGGCGCGCGTCTCCATATCGAGCCGTTCGTCCGGGTAAAGTGGCGTAAGGTTGTCAAAAGGTATACGGGTCTGTGCCACGCTGGGGTTGTCGAAGTTTACGCTCTCCACCCGCAGCATCGCAAAGAATCGCTCCCCTTCCTTGGGTGGACGAATCTGGCCGTACACGGTGTCGCCCGTCTTCAAGTTGAAAAGACGAATCTGCGACGGCGATATATATATATCATCGGGCCCGGACAGGTAGGAGTGCTGGGGACTGCGGAGAAAACCGTATCCGTCGGGAAGGATCTCCAGCGAACCATAGGCGTATATCGTACCGTTCCGCTCGGTGTGCGCCTTGAGAATAGCGAAGATGACTTCCTGCTTCTTCAGCGCCAGGAGGTTATCCGAGGCGATCCCCATATCGGAGGCGAGGTTACGAAGATCCTTCATGTTCATCATCGTAAGCTCGTTGATACTGAGACTCTTCTCGTCCCGAGGGTGGGAGAAGTCCGCCCCGGTACCCTGGCCGTTTCCGTTCGCGGCCTCGGCGTCGCCGTTTTCACCGTTCTGGCGGGCATAGGAACGATCGTTCCCGTTGTCACCGTCCTTCACGAGCGCAACACGAACGCGCTTCTTCCTTGTTGCGGCACGGCGAGGTCCCCGGTTTTTCTGGTTCTCCGAACGTTGAGTTTTCCCGGAATTCTCGGCGTCGCCGTTGTTACTCCGATCTGGTTGTTGCTGTGGTTGCTGTTCGTCAATATCTGACATGGAAGACTCCATCAAACATAATTTACCAGTGAGGCAGGTTCACACGTGAAGCCCGGACGGACTTCGTTTCACGATACCCGGAATTACCGTCTGTGTGCAGGTTTCTAAAATATACCTACCCTTCCCGGTCGTGTCAAGACAGTACCGGCGTCCGCGCCGATCTGCCAAGCTCGTTTCTTTTTCCTTTTATCTTTACGAGCCGTCGTTTTTCGACGGTTCGATGACCGGTATCGCCTGGTGGCGAAGTTGTTCCAGGGGAGCGGAAAAGATATCCAGGGACTCGCTGTTCCGCACCATCTCGCACCGCCCCTCGAATACGACGCCGTCCGCAATCCGGACCCGGCCCGCCCGGACGTTGCCGTATACCACGCACCCCGGCAGCATCTCGACCTCCGCGGGAGCTTCGATATTACCGTGAACGGTGCCGCCGATAATGATGTGCCGCGCCCGAACGTCGGCGCGGACCCGGGCGCTTTCAGCGATATACAGGAATCCTTCCGCCTCGATTCGGCCCTCGTATTCGCCGCTGATCGTTACGGATTCTCGGAATCGGAGAGTGCCGGAAAACTTTGTCCCCTGTCCCAGGCGACTCACGGTGGAACGAATTGAGCGGGGATCGATGTGATAAGCCATAGATGCAGGAACTCCGTTACTTTGTGGTCATTACGAAAACGCCGTCCCAGTCTTCCGGTGGCGGAGTGTCGATATAGTGAGCGCAACGCTGCTGGTAGACCCGGGATGGTCCATCATCCGGCTCAAGCTCGAGCGCCTGGTCGAAACACGCCTTGGCGTCCTCAAACTGCATCAGTTTGTAGAGCTTTCGGCCTCGGGAAAACAGATCCAGAACCTTCGTCGTTTTTTCTGATATCATTCGTTCTTCCTTCCGACGCCGTGCAATGTCATCGCCGCGTGCTTCCGAAACTTACTCTCCAGATCCTCCAGCGACAACTCCTTGGATTTAAGTTGGTCGCCTCGGCTCTGAAGCTCCCGAACCTCTTCTTCAAGACCCTCCACCGTTGCAAGGGTCTCATTGGTATGCTCCAGAATTCGAGCCACAAGCGCCTGCACAGCGTCGGGATCGTTCACATCAAGTCCTTGCGCGGCTTCCCGTAATTCCTGCATCGGCATCTTGATATGCCTTGTGAAGTAGATCAGTGAGCTGTTGAGCGACTCCACCAGCGCTATCCGACGTTCTCGACGCGCTACCTGGCGGGAGAGCTCACGCTGCCGCAGCACCGCCTGAATCCGGGCAAGAACTTCTGAAAAATTGAAGGGCTTCGTTATGTAATCCTCGATTCCCAGCTCAAACCCTTCAATCTTGTCCTCCACCTCGTCCATGGCGGAAAACATTATTATGGAAGTACCCGAAACTGTCTCGTACTCCGGTTCCTGCTTCACCATGCGGGTGACTTCCCAGCCGGTTTTACCCGGCAGGATATTATCGAGGAGAACCAGATCCGGCCGCTCTTGCACGATCATCTCCAGGGCGGTGTCACCGTCACCGGCGGTGACGACCTCGTACCCGAGACGCGAGAGCATCACTTCGAAGAACTCGACGTTGATGTGCTCGTCGTCCACCACCAGGATCTTGGAACCGTTTTGCGCCATGCTTTATTGTCCTACGTCCATCCGTGATTTGTCAATCTTGCGCCGTACGACCCCCGCGCCGAGTATGACCGGCGCGGCCCCGATGAAGAGATACGCGAGCCAGTCTCCCCAGGCGGTATACAGCGTGCTGTTATCGGAGTAGATCGGCACGTCGCCGGCGAGATAGCCTTCCTTGAACGGGGGGTAGAGATCGAGCAGTCGTCCGTTGGGGTCGATTATCGTCGTCATACCACCGTTGGTACTGCGAACCACGCTGCGCCGGTTTTCCACTGCGCGGAAGACCGCCATACCCATATGCTGCATCGCCGAGGGCTCGGAGTATGACCAGAGATCGTTCGTGAGATTTACGATCACCTCCGCTCCGCGCTGAACGAAACCACGCGAGAGGTACCCGAAAGTGTCCTCAAAGCAGATCGGCGTAGAAAACTTCACTCCGTCGACCTCAAAGACGGTCCAGTCTTCGCCCTTCTCCCAGAAATTGGTATTGGCCTCGATCAACATCCGGTGCATCCACGGCAACTGTTCCTCATACGGAAAGTGTTCGGTAAACGGGACGAGGTGCAGTTTGCGGTAGGTCTCCATCAGATCCCCACCGGCTCCAAAGAGCAGTACCGCGTTGTAATCCCGACGTTCCAACTCGCCACCGGGATTCCGTACCAGCTGGCCATCGCTGTTGCCGATCACGAAGGGAACGTCCCGTTCCGCCAGGTACTCCCGCAGCTCACGAACGAGCTCGAATCGTTCCTGATCCTGCCGATACCTCGTATGGAAATCGATAGACGGAACAAAGGATGTCTCCGACCAGACTACGATATCGGGGTCGTCGTTACGCAGCGCCCGTTCGCTCTCCCTCAGCAGGATCTCGAGACTCCGCTCGTAGGTTCTGAATCCGCCGACCCAGGGGTCAACGTTCTGCTGAACCAGCGCTACCCGCCAGGTACGGGATTCGCTGTAATCCACGGGAGCGACGAGTCCGTATCCCAGGGTGAAGAGAAAGAACGCCGCATACCCCACCACCTCGGGGCGGCGAGCCCTGAGGACGTGAGCGATGCTTGACCTGAGTGACTCCCCGGGAAAATCCCGTACGACCTGGGCTATAAAGAAGGAAGGCAACACCACCAGAGCGGAAACGATCCATACACTGCCGAAGTCGGCGATCTGGATCAGGACAGGTGCCGGAAAGAGCGAGTACCCCAGGATACCGTAGGCGTAACCGAGAAAACCCTGCGTACGGAGGTACTCGTAAGCAAGCCAGACCACGGCCTGCACCAGAAACGCGGTCCGTCCGAAGAGTCGATCCGCCACCCACAGGACTGGGAACAGAACCAGAAAGTATCCGGCGTATATAACCGGTACGATAAAGATCGCCAGAGGGTGGAACGTTGCGAGCCAGTAGTTGAACAGCGCGTACGATACGAAGCCGTACAACGCGCCGTAGAGCGGCGTGACCCACCAGCGCATACGGTGGATCGCGATCCCCACCGGCACCAGCGCGATAAACGCGGCAGGATAGAAACCGAACCGCACCAGGACATTGGGAAACGCCAGCGCAAACAGCAACGCCCCCGCCAGGAGCAGACCCACGTTTGTTGCGTGGTCACGCAGGGACTGTCCGGATTTTCGTTGCCGGAACGGGACGTCCTGGATCGGTATCTTTTTGTCCGAACGAGCGCTGTTCCCGCGCCGTGATGGGACTTGCTTGCGTTTTTTCGCCACCTTGTACTCGTTATGTTTCCGGAGCTGTTTACCGTCGCAGAGGCCAGCTCGCCTCTTTCAGCTCCTTACCGGGACGGAAAACCACGACTCCGTGGTTCTGCACCGCTACGCGCTCGCCGGTCTTGGGGTTGCGCGCGTGCTGCCGCCCCTTTCGGGTACGGATCTCGAACGTGCCGAACCCACGAAATTCGATAACCTTGTCTTCCAACAAAGCCGTTTTGACCTCGCTGAAGAAGGAATCGATGATCGTGTGAATATCTTTCTTGCTGACATCGACCGTCTCGCTTATGCGTTCAACGATCTCTGCTTTGGTCAGTTTTAAATCCGACACGGACACTCCGTACCAACGTCAGGCCTGCAGGCCGTTGACTTTCCGGGCCAGGCGGGACTTCTTGCGAGCCGCCGTGTTGTGATGGTAAATGCCTTTGCCCGCAGCGGTATCGATCAGCTTTGAGAAATCCCGCAACGCCGTACCGGCGGCGTCCTGATCTTTACTCGCCACAGCCGCCAGAACGCGCTTGGCGCTCGTGCGAACCTGACTCCGTACACTTTTGTTCTTAATACGCCGCTTCTCACTCTGACGGTGACGCTTCGCGGCGGAATTCTTTACGATCAAATGAAATATCCTCCGAACTGAATTGGCTGACTTCCGGCGACGGTAGCAAATAAATAATACCCTGTCAATCTGCGCGCTTAACAACATCGGCTTTTGTGTATAGACTCGTTCTGCGATGCGCGCTGTCCTACTTTTCATCCTGGTAATAGCCCGCCTTCTGTGGTGGGACCTTGTGGATAAAATACTGATCACCATCGACTGGCAACTCGCCCGGCGACATATCGACCGCACCGTGTCCCGTCGCGCCCGCGCACTGTTTGCGCTGGCGTCGTTCACAGTGCGTCTGCGCCTGCGCGTGGAGTTTGATGACCGGGATCTTCCGGACCAGATGATAATTGTGGCAAACCACCAGAGTGTGATGGATATCGTCGTAATAATGGCAGCGTTCCGGCACCATTCAGTCCGATTTGTCGCGAAAGCGGAACTCCGTCGATGGTTTCCGGCGGTGTCCCGGGTACTGCGGGTCCAGCGGCACGCTCTGATAAAACGGACAGGAAACTACTCCCAGGCGATGCAGGAACTGGATCGCCTGGCGGGAAGTCTTCGGGACGGAGAGTGTCCGGTGGTGTTCGCCGAAGGCTCGCGATCCCGGGACGGGTCGCTTCGGCCGTTCCAGAGTGGTGCGGTACGACGCCTGCACACCCGGCGTCCGTTGCCGATCGTTGCCCTTGCTCTTGACGGCGGATACAAGTTTGCGCAACTCAACGACGTTATCCACCTCCCGGCGGAACACGAGTACCAGATCACCGCGGCAGCTGTCTTTCCGGCGGTCCAGGGAAAGCAGGCGGTAATGAACCAGATCAAGGACGCTCACTCCGCGATAGCCGACACCCTCGACGCTTGGCGGGGAAGCCGGTGATCCGGGAGTTCCGACGGCTCATACCGCTCATCCACCGCCACCGGTGGTCCTACGTGGCCGGCGTGGCCGCTTTGCTCGTGACAAGCGGCGGACAGTTGTTCATACCTCTTCTCGTGGGAAACGCGATCGATAATCTCGTGGACGGACACGGTGTGTCGCACGTAGGTCGGATCATGCTCACTCTGCTGGGTATCGCCGTGGTGGTAGGCGTCGCACGTTTTGGTTGGCGCTACTTCATACACGGTGCAAGCCGTAGAATCGAAACCGAACTGCGACGGAACCTCTTCGACCATCTTCTGGTATTATCACCGGAGTTTTACCGTAAAACCAAAACCGGCGACCTCATGGCTCGCGCCACCAACGATATGCAGGCGATCCGTATGGCCACCGGCATGGCCCTCGTCGCGTTCGTGGACGGTGTGTTCATGACGCTGGCGATCCTGGCGATCCTGATCACCCGGAACCTCCGGCTCGCGCTCTTCACCGTGCTTCCCCTCCCCCTGATCACGGTGATGATCGTCGTCCTTGGTGGCAGAATCGGCAAGCTCTTCCGCAAGGTGCAGGAAGGGTTCTCCCGCATGAGCGACCAGGCCCAGGAGGTTCTCAGCGGAATTCGAGTAGTCAAGGCGCTGGTGAAGGAGGATTTTTTTCTCCGGCGATTTGCCGATGCGAACGAAAACTACCAGCGGCGAAATATGCAGCTCGTCCGTGTGTGGGGACTCTTTTTCCCCCTGGTGACCTTTCTGTCGGGCACGACGTTGCTCATTCTGCTCTGGTTCGGTGGTCGAGCGCTCCTGGACGGTACGATCACCACGGGAGACTTTGTGGCAACCCTGGGATACCTGCAGATGCTCACCTGGCCGATGCTCGGGGCTGGGTTTACCGTGAACATGCTCCAGCGGGGAGCGGCGTCCCTGGGTCGAATCAACGAGGTTCTGAACACGCCCGCCGGTATCAGATCACCCGCGGATGGTCGCAGGTCACCACCAAGAGGGTCCGTGGAAGTACGTAATCTGACGTTTCTCTTTCCGGACCAGGAGACACCGGCGCTGCGGGATCTCTCTTTTTCACTTCCCCGGGGCGATGTTCTGGGGATTCTCGGCAGAACCGGCAGCGGCAAGTCCTCGGTAGCCCAGGTACTACCCCGCCTGCTCGATCCGCCGGTCGGCACCGTATTTATCGACGGGACGGACATTCGACGGTACGATCTGGACACGCTCCGCCGGGCGTTCGGCATCGTGTCGCAGGACACGTTTCTCTTTTCTGCGACGATCATGGAGAACATTCGGTTTGCCCGACCCGACGCGTCGAGGGAGAATGCGATCAAGGCCGGCACGCTGGCGGCGCTTGGCCGGGACATCGATACCTTTCCACAGGGATGGGACACCGTGGTCGGCGAACGCGGGGTAACGCTCTCCGGGGGGCAACGTCAGCGGATCGCGATCGCCCGCGCCCTGCTGCCGGATCCGGAAATCCTCATCCTGGACGACGCGCTCTCCGCGGTGGACACACGTACGGAAGAACGGATTCTATCGGAGGTACTCCGGATCAGGAAAAATCTCACCACGGTGGTGATCTCAAACCGTGTCTCCACCCTGAAACACGCCGATCGTATTCTCGTCCTCGAGGACGGGGCCGTGGTACAACAGGGCACCCACGAATCACTCCTGCTCGAACCCGGTCTGTACCGGGATATCTTCCACCTTCAGCAGCTGGAACGGATCAAGGAATCGGCATGATCGAGCATTTTCACGAGGACGAACTACTCGCCGGGTACAACCCGCGCGTTATCCGTCGGCTCCGGCGTTACACCGCACCGTTCAGAAAGTACCTGCTGGCAGCGGCGCTATGCCTCCTGGTGGCAACTACGGGAGAGATGCTCATACCGGTTATCATCCAGCGGACGATCGATCACGTGGTGCTGGACCACTGGATCGCCGCGTCACCGGAGGTACTGGAAACGATTGAACCGCGCGGCGATCTTCACCGGGTGGGAGAACTCGTCTACTTCCGGGAACACGAGCTCGATCGCTATTCCCGAGCTCTCCGGGAGGATCTCCGCGAACGGGAACTGGTTCGTCCAGGACAGTATCTCCTGGTATCGACCGATTCAGTTCAAGAGCCGCGAGATGAGGAGGAAGAGTCTAACGGACGGGAATCCTCCACAACAGCCGTTGTCGAAGCGTACCAACTGCCGGAGGCGATTGCCGGGGCCCTCCTGGCGTCGGATGAGACCTGGCTCGTGTTTCCCTGGGAAATACTCCGGGAGCTTCCGGCGGAGCAGCGGGAGCTCCTCCGCCGGGACAACGTGAGGGGACTCCGTCGTAATACCGGGTTGTTTCTCCTGGTACTCCTGGCGGTTCTGTTCGGTGGGTTCGGGCAGGTTTACCTCACGGCGTACGTGGGACAGCTGGTAATGAAGAATCTGCGGCTCGATCTCTTTGACCACACGATGCACCAGCATTTGGGCTACCTGGGAAACAGACCGGTGGGACGGCTCGTGACGCGGGTTACCAACGACGTGGAGACGATCAACGAACTCTTCACCTCGGTACTTGCAGAACTGGCCCGCAACGTAAGCCTGATGATAGCGGTGCTGATCACGATGTTCCTGCTCAATGCACGGCTCGCGATGATCGTCGCGGTCAGCATGCTGCCGGTGGTGCTGATCACCGATATCGTTCGACGCCGTGCCCGCGAGACCTATCGCCGGGTGCGTCGTGCCGTGAGCAGCGTCAACGCGTATCTCTCGGAATACCTGTCCGGTATGGCCGTAGTGCAAATGTTCGTGCAGCAGCAGCGCACCCGCCGGGAGTTCAACGACCGTAACGAGTCACTCATGCGGGCCAACCTTTCGGAGATGTACGTGATCGCCACGTTCCGCCCGATCGTGGATTTCCTGGCAAGCCTTTCCACGGCAGTGGTGATCGTGTTTGGAGCGGTGCTATTGAACGTAGAGTTGGTCTCCCTGGGTGTCCTCATCGCGTTTATCAACCTGATCCGTCGCTTTTATATGCCCGTCATGAGCATATCGGAGCAGTTTACCGTGCTGCAGAGCGCGATCGCCGGCGCGGAGCGGGTGTTTGAAATGCTCGACCACGAGGACCGGATCGCCGACGAGGGGTCGATCTCGATCAAGCCCTCCGACGTACAGGGGTCGATCGATTTCCGGGACGTCCGTTTTGCGTATAAATCGGATGAACCAGTTCTCAAAGGTGTCTCCTTCAGCGCTGATCCCGGCGAGATGGTAGCGGTCGTGGGATATACCGGATCGGGCAAAACCACGATGATCAACCTCCTGACCCGACTCTGGGACGTGCAGGAGGGATCGATCCTTCTTGACCGGCGCGATCTCAAGGAGTACCACCTGCAGGACCTGCGGCGTGCGGTGCAGCAAATTCAGCAGGACGTGTTTCTCTTTGACGATACGATCCGGAACAATATCACCCTTGGTCTTGATGTGACGGACAATCGGATCTGGGACGCGTGTCGGACCGTACAGTTGGAACCGTTTCTTCGGGCGCTTCCGCGCGGTCTTGACACCCGACTCGAAGAGCGTGGCACGAATCTCTCGGTGGGACAACGACAGCTCATAACGTTTGCCCGGGTGCTCGTGCACGATCCGCCTGTACTGGTGCTGGACGAAGCAACCTCGAGCATCGACAGCGAAACCGAACGACATCTGCAAGCCGCCGTGGCAGCAGTAACCCGCGGAAGAACGTCTCTCGTGGTGGCACACCGCTTCTCCACGATACAGCATGCGGATCGCATACTGGTACTCTCCCACGGAGAACTGGTCGAATCCGGTACGCACCAGGAGTTAATCGCCGTGGACGGCCTCTACGCTACTCTGTATCACTTGCAGTATGAGCATCAGCCAGCGACCGCGCCGCCGCAGGACACCCTTCGGCCTTGACGGACCACTCCGCGGTTCGGCGGGATCCGCCGCGCCCCGCTTTGGAGGATCCACCGAGGTGCCGTTCCAGGGCGCAGATGGGAAGTGATACAGAACGTCCGTCGGTTCCGGAAATACGCACCTCCCCGGTAAGAACGTTGATCTCCTGTACCTTGAATACCATCTCGTCGTACTCCACCAGCGCTCCCTCCCGGGGGAACCGTCGCCTCTCTTCCTGGTAATACTGATGTTCGTACGAGAGACAGCAGAGCAGACGGCCGCAGGGTCCGGATACTTTCATCGAATTAAGAGAGTAATTCTGGTCCTTGGCCATGCGGATCGAAACCGGCGGGAGTCGGTCGGACACACCGTTGCAGCATAACCGTCGACCGCAGATCCCCATTCCACCGGTGATACGGGTTTCATCCCGAACCCCGATCTGACGAAGCTCAACCCGCACCTGGAAAATACCGACCAGGTCTCTCACGAGCATCCGGAAATCCACGCGGTGGTCCGACACAAAGAAGAAGAGCAGTTTAGAGCCGTCCAGTGTGTAATGCGCGCTCACCACGCGCATGTCCAGCTTATGAGCCTCCACTCGCTCGGAGCAGGTCTTCGCCGCCCGGTGAGCGTTCTTCTCGCGGTCGTGGTACGTGGCGTGATCTTTCTCGGAGGCGGCCCGCACCGCGGAATACCGGTCTTTATAACGCTTGAGACGCTCCTCCCGAACGGGTCCCAGGACAACGCCCAGGTCCAGGCCGTAACGGCCTTCGTATACGACAGCATTCCCCGGTTCCGTCGGCAAATCCCCGACGTCACAGAGGTCCGTTTCCCGGGTATGCATATTTCTGACGATAACGTCCATCGTCGCTCCTCTGATACTCAGTGAAAGAGGTCGATCAACATGCCCTCGATCTCCTCCAGGCGCGCCAGAATATCAATCTGGCGCGTCTGGGTCTGAACCAGCCCCTCCAGAAGGCGATCCACCGACTTGTTGATCTCCGTCAATAGATAATAACGTTTACGCGACAGAATATCCTGTCGGGACTCGTGCACCTCGACCGCGTTTGCTTCGGTCAGGACCTTTCCAAGAAAACGCCGAATCGCTTCGCGGTATTGTTGCGCCGCGGTCCAGGTTCGATCGTCAAGAAGACGCTGTCCCGCTTCGTGTACCGCGTCAAACAACCGTTCCGTCGGCGCATCCACTCCGGGCAGGCCCGCGATCGCGGCAGATGCATCCGGGCGTTCCGCCTCCTCCGGCGCATCAATGTCCGCGGCGCTGCCGGATGGCGCGAGACGACGTTGAAACGCTTCCCCCGTACCGGAACCGGGTGATGCCGACGACTTCCGTCGGGTAAAACGTCCGGGTTCTCTCGACCGTATCGGTTCCATGGCAGACCAATCTACAGGTTGCCCAGCGGAACCCGCCGCCGGGAACTCTTACGCGACCGCCATCGACTCCGAGCCGCGGTCTGATCGCTGACGGACCGATCGTCCGCGCCGGCGCTTGCCCGGGACGAACCTTTCACATCGCCCGACCCGCGCCCCGGCACGGCACCACGAACGTGCATCGTACCATCCATGAGCACACCCGATTCAGCAATAAGACGTGGCGCGAAGACGTTGCCGAAAATGATCGCCGACTCCAGGGCGATCACCTTTTCCGACGCGTACACGGTCCCTCGAAATACACCGCCGATCACCACCGTGGCAGCATCGATCGTACAGTCCGCTCGACCGGACCGACCGACTATAACCCTGCCGGAGGTCTTTACGCTCCCGGCAAAATCACCGTCGATCCGGAGCAGACCGGAAACCTCGATCTGTCCCTTGAAAAAAGTCCCCGTCCCGACGATGGAGTTTACCAGTGTTGATTCAATCGACGCCATGTAGCCACCTGACCTTCTGTTATCACGATTCCGCGTTACCGCACATCCGATACGCCCGGCGCGAATCTGTCCGCCGTCTTGAGAAACGCCGCCGGATCCACCACGTCGGTCCCAAGCTTAACCATAAAGTCAAGTTGATAACGCGAAGAGATACCGGTATTACCCAGGGTACCTACCTGTTGCCCCTGTACCAGATTCTGACCTTCCCGCACGGTGATACTCTGCAGGTACGAGTACTGCGTGCGAAAACCATACTTGTGACGCAACATCACATAGAGACCGTAATCGGGATCGTAACCCATTTCCACGACACGCCCATTGGCGCTTGCTACGATTGGTGTACCCGGGGGACCGGCGATGCTGATACCATTATGCAGGAACCACTGCCCGGTGATCGGGTGAATGTTCGGTCCGAACTCCATCGCCACGCGACCCATCCCGTTTTGCACGGGCCAGAGGTTGGGAATATCCGCGAGCAGCGATTCCTGGGACTGCAGGACCTGCCGGATCTCCCGTACCGGCTCTACCGCATCACGCAACCCCTCTGCGGCGTTGCGCAAATCCTGTATCTCCCGGGCCCGGTCCTCCGCAACCGCCTGGAGCGTCTGGAACTCCGCCAGGTCACCCTGGGCCACACCGGTTCCCGAACCGGAATCCGGTGGGGAGATACCGAGACTGTTCATTGTTTCCACGAGCTCCGCATCGAACGACCGGGCAACCCTCAGCACGTTACGGATCTCCGCCAGGGCGGCGTCGAGATTCGCCTGGTTCTCCTCCAGCTCCTGCTGCTGAGACTCTATTACCACGTTGGAACCGATATGCCGACTGGAAAGATACACAAACGTCCCCACGGCGACGACGAGTACCAGCGAGATAGCGGCAAGCACGAGAATGCTCACGTGGAAGTTCAACGCGCTCCGCTCGGAATGCGGTATGAGCATGATAGTCACCCGTCGCGAGAGAGCGGCCCGAAGTCGAGATTTCCCGCGAGCGGTCCCGGGTCTGGTACGTGGACTTTCCTGGTTTCGCTTCATCTCGTCAGATCCGTTAGATCAACGGTACCACAGGGGTCTACCGTCGTCAACGCGATGGAGATTTCAGCAACTTGACGTTCCAACCCCACAGTGCTATGGTTAGTTTCTGTACCGGGGAATGAGCTCTCTCGGTTCAGTGCCTTGCGGCGCCGTGCCTCAAGGCTTATTTTCTTTATTAATGGAACCAGTATGAGATTATTTGATACTCATGCTCACATCGGGTTGATCGACGAAGACCCAATTGAGCAGTTGATCGTAGTGCAGGAAGCTCGTCATGAACAGATTGACGGCATTCTCAGTATATGCAACAACGTGAGGGATTTCTTCGGGCTCTACGAGAACCTGAAAACCGCCTCGAACGTTTACTTCGCTGTAGGCGTATCACCGTCGGAGGTGACCAATCCCGGGCGGGACTGGGAAACTCAGGTTGAGACCGGCCTGGGTTACCCTCGCGTCGTGGCAGTGGGCGAGACGGGCCTTGATTATTATCGGAAGTTCGGCGACAAGGACTCGCAGATCGAGCTCTTCGTTCGCCAGCTCGAGCTGGCAGCGCAGCTCGACAAACCGGTGGTAATCCACAACCGCGACGCCGGGAGCGATGTCCTGGAGATCCTGCAACAGAAAATCCCGCCTCGCGGTGCGGTGCTCCACTGCTTCTCGGAGAACTGGGCCTACGCCCAGAAAGCGCTGGAACTGCCGGTGTATATCTCATTCGCCGGTAACGTGACGTATCGGAATGCGCGTAATCTCCACGAAACCGCAAAGAACATGCCCCTTGACCGGATGCTGATAGAAAGCGAGAGTCCCTTTATGGTTCCCGCGTCACACCGGGGTGAACGAAACCGTCCCTCGTACCTGCCGGAGACGGCACAGTTTCTCGCGGAGCTGAGAGACATTCCCGTGGAAGAGCTGGCGGAACAACTGTACGAGAACAGCCTTCGTTTTTTCAATCTGACATAACGTACGTACGGGCCGAAGAACGCGCCTGTAATCGCCGCGATCCAACAGGCAGGATCGCGGTCTCACCAGTAGATCCGGGCCCTACGCAGGCGCGCGTCCACGATACCACTCATACAGAACTATTCCCGTTGCAACAGATACGTTGAAGGAGTCGACGGTGGAGTTTTCCGGGCGCCTGTCCGGTATCGTTACCGTAACGTCCGCCAACCGCGAGATGCCGGGAGAAACGCCTTTTCCTTCGGCTCCCAGGACAATCACAGCCGCATCATCAAAGGCAACCTCCGGCAATGGTGTGCCGCCGGTATCAGCGACATATATCCACCAGCCGTGTCGTCGGCAATCGCGCAGCGCCGACGCCAGGTTGGAGACGATGGCAGTGGTAACGTCCACGGCGGCTCCAGCGGAACTCCGCTGAATCCCCTCTCCGGAGTGCACGCTCCGGCGAGCGGGGATAATCACCAGGGGCACGCCGAAAAGGTGAGCCGATCGGAGGATCGCTCCCACGTTCTGCGGGTCCGTGATATGGTCCAGGGCTAGAATCGGGCCGTTCCGGCCGGGTTTGTTCTTATCGAGCCAATCGCCGAGTACAACCTGACTCCGCTTTTCCTCTCCGGAGCCGGTATGCAGTTCCAGCGCCGCTCCGCGGACCGACGTCCCTGCTTTTCTCCGGAGCCAGTCAGCTTTTACATTCCGGACCTCTACCCCCGCGCTATGGGCCAACCGCCTCAACTCCGCAGTCCGACGATTATCGTCACAGAGATACAGTACACCCGACGCTCCGCGGTTCAAACTGGCCAGAATAGCGTGACGACTGGTCAACCAGGACATCGTATCGTCAGGAATCGCCGAACTCCCTGGTAAAATCTACGACGCCGTCGTGGTTCGTGTCCCGCTCGTACCCTTGAACCCGGACACCATCGTGCATGTAGATCCAGAGATCGATCCGACCGTCATAGTTGGTATCGATTTCCTGCCTTGAGAGTACGCCGTTACGGTAGTAATAGAAGTTATCCATCGTACCGTCGTTGTTATGATCAACAGCCTCGAGTTTCTTTCTACCCTGGTCGTCCAGTTTCAGCGCGTAATCGGTACTACCGTCACCATTTGTGTCCCCGGTAATCCATGGCTCGTGATAATCCTCAACTGAGAGGATGCGCTCCTCACCGTCGTTCTGGTTCAACCGGTGGCGCTCTTCCGTCTGAGCCGTGGCAACAGTAAGAACCAGAGTGCTGAGCAAGATAGACTTAACCAGAATCGTCCTGCGGATCGTTTTCACGTGTCCCCCTCGGTCTGTTTATCGGATTCTTTTGAGTTTTCCTTACCTTGTAACCGAGGGGCGGGGACGCCGAGGGAGGTGTCCCCGATGGACACCGGGGGAGGCGCCGGGCCGTTGGCGAAACAACGGGGCCCGGTAAAAAAAGAAAGGCTCCCGGCAGACGATTAGGTCCCCGGGAGCCTTTCAGCCATTTCCTGGTGTTGTCGACAATCCTGGTTATCGACAGGATTCTGCGTACGTTACATAAGCTGCTGTATGCGCTGCCAGAGTTCTTCGTCCTGCTGAATCGCCATCACGATCGCGTTGAAACGTTCCACTTCCATGCCGGCGTCCTCGACGATCGTGGCCATCTCCATCTGCAGATCCTGCTGAACCTCGGAAAGTTCCTGCACGACCATCTGGTAATCCTGCATCTCACTCTCGTTTGCGTCGGCCGGCATGTCGCCGGTGGTATTTACAGTCTCATGAATTTCGTTGAACCGTTCTTCACCGAGAGCGGAATCCTGTACGATCACCTGCATGTCTTCCTGCACCTGCTGTTGAGCATCCTGGATTGACTGGAGCGCCACCGCGAACTGCTGCAGTTCCGCGTCACTCACATCCTGCGCAGGCTCCGGCGGCTGGCCGGTCTGGGCACTTACGAGCCCCACCCCGGCAAACGCAAAGATAACGGCGAGCATCAAAACTCCGGCGCCTGAAATGTTCTTCTTTCTCATACTGTACTCCTTTGACCCTGAGTTCTCGTCGGCGAGAACGTCCTGTTTATAACGGGAAAGCTAACAGTCCCGTTTCAAGACATGCGCCAACGAGTATCAAGATTGTGTCAAGAACCGTGCCTTGTTTTGCGACTGGACTGCCCTGAACGGTGCTCTGCTGTTATTATGGACGGGTATGGGAAAAATCGTCATCCGTACTCCGTCGGCCGGCGTGCTTGCAGTCTTTATTACGGTCCTCCTGCACGTCCCGGTCAGTTCACTGGAACCCTCGGACAATCTACCGGAATGGGTACCCCGTGGCCCTGTACTGGAAGTAAAGGAATACCGGGTCCCGGACCCGAACGTACCCGATGTCCGCCGCCCTGTCCAGAATGCACGGTTTTCCGAATCCGGCCGTATCGAGAAACTTGTCCGGTACGTGCCTGATCATCGACGTCCGGTGACGCAACGATTCTCCTATGACGCCGAAGACCGGCTGGAATCATGGTTCGCCCAGGATGAACAGGGAGCGATGCTCTGGGGTTATCGGTTCCGCTATACCAGTGAAGGCGATCTGATGCAGGAAACTGAGTTTGACCGCGAGGGTGACGTTGCGGGCCACCGGGCGTTCTTATACTACCGGGACAACGGCGAGGTACGAGTCGAGGAGTCCGCGTACGACAGCCGGGGAGAGGTTCTCTGGTGGATGCAGCGGATCCGAGACACCGGTTTCGGCGGCGAGGAGTGGTCGGTCTACTACCCGGACGGACGGGTTATCACCGAGGGCGTCAGGAAATTCGACCATCTGGACCGGCTGGTTCACGAGGAAGAGATCGACCGGACCACGAACGAACGTACGATCACTACCTACGAGTACGACACCGGCGACCGGCCGATACGGGTTGAACACAGAGACAGCACCGGTTCGGTCACACGGTCTGAGGAGTACCAGTACGACGAAAACGGGAACCCTGTGCTGCACCGTATCACAACTGATTCCGAGGAACGCCGTATAGTGCGACGTTACCAGTACGAGTACGATCGGTACGGTAACTGGACGCGGCGCGAAAGCTGGTACATGGTTACCGAGGAAACGCGGTTGCGGTCGATCGACCAGGATGTACGGGTCAGGGAGTTTACCTACCGGGAATTGTCCGGTAACGGAGGTAGCTATGGCACATATTCTGGTGGTTGAGGATAACGCTCACATTCGTGAAGCTGTTTCGCAGTACCTCCGGCTTGACGGCCATACAGTAACGGAGTTTGAAGGCGCCACCGGGGTGATGGAGGCGGTCGGATTGCACCAGATCGATCTGGCGATCCTGGACATTATGCTCCCCGACGGTGACGGTTTCATGCTGGCCCGGCGAATCCGGGAACGAAGCGACGTACCGCTCATGTTCCTTTCAGCGCGGGACGCAGAGTCGGATCGGATCACCGGGTTTGAGCTCGGCGCGGATGACTACGTCGTAAAGCCCTTCTCAAACAAGGAACTCGTTCTGAGAGTTCGCGCACTGCTGCGCCGGGAGGGAGCGCTTGATGATGCGCAGGAGAACCATCGTCGCTGGTCCCACGGGGATTCTACTTTGGAACTGGACCGGGAAACGCGGTATGCCCTGGTGGACGGCGAACCTCTGTCTCTGACCTCGGGAGAGTGGGAGATTCTCTGGTACTGTGCCGTCCGAGCACCACGGGTAGTGTCTCGGGAAGCGATCCTGTCCAACTGCCTGGGACATGTCCACAACGGATCGGAACGTACCGTGGATACCCATATGTCCAACTTGAGGAACAAGCTCGCCGCTTCGGACTGGTTCGAGACGGTCCGCGGATACGGGTATCGGTTCACCGGGGAGCCTGCTTGAAAACACTTTTCGGTCGCACGCTGCTGGGGATCTCCTCCTCCCTGGTGCTGCTCAGCGCGATCATGGGGATCCTGCTGTACCTGGGACTCCAGCGGTCTGTAGCGGTCTGGAACGTAAACCGTACACGCCATCTTCAATCGACGTTTTCCCAGCAGATACTCCGGGTAAGCCGCCAGGAGGGAACGCTCACGGAGGAGCGACTTGCCACCGCGTTGAATCACTTTCTCGCTCCCGGTGTATCCACGGTGATCATGACACCGGAAAGGACCCCGGTGTTCGTCTACGAGAACGGGACGCGTCTGGACGTAACCGACGGCGAACGGGTTGACCCGATACTTGATGAACTGGGACAGATCCGTAATCCCGCCCTGGCGGTTTTCGACCAGGACCAGCTGATCGCCTACGTATCGGTGGACACGCTCGGTTTCCGAAGTGATCTGTCCAACAGGATGTTCATTAACTCGATCCTCGTCTCAATCGGCACCGCGATAGTACTCTCTCTTGTTCTGGCGCTGCTGGTGGCGTTCGTGATATCCCGGCGCCTCACTCGCCATGCGAGGTCTCTGGCGGTGGGACTCACCGATCTCGCCCGGGGCAATCGGTCGGTCACGTTCCCGCAGAGCGGCGCCGAGGAGCTGCAGACGATCGCCGACGCGGCCCTGGCGTTACAGGGCCAGCTGTCGCGGGGTGAGCGATTGCGCAAGCAGTGGATGCAGGATATCGCGCACGATCTGCGTACACCCGTAACTGCGTTAAGCTCCCAACTGGAGGGGATGATCGAAGGTGTGCTGGATCCGACCCCGGACAGGCTGCGATCGGTTCACCGTGAACTGCAGCGCGTGGAAGAGCTGGTAAGAAACCTCCGCGAGCTGAGCCGCGTGGAATCGGCGGAACTGCCCCTGGAACGTCGATCATTGCGTCTCGACCGGGTGGTCGAGACTGCGATAGACCGGATGCTCCACCGCCACGACGCGGCCGACACCACCTGGAACGTCGACGTCAAGCCGATGACTTGTTTCGGCGATGAGTCTCTTCTCCTGCGGTCGATCACAAACGTATTGGAAAACGCCCTTGTTCACGGAGAGCCCGGTGGTCCGGTAGACGTGACCATGGAAAGAAACCGCGGAGTTGTCCGGATTACCGTCACCAACCACGGTCGAATACGGGACGAGGATTTACCACACCTCTTTGATCGCCTCTACCGGGGAGACCGGGGGCGTTCCAGCCCTGGTTCGGGTCTGGGCCTGGCGATCAGCCAGGCGATACTGTACCGTCACGATGGAATCATCTCGATATCCCAGGATGGAGATCGTGTCCGGGTCGTGGTGGAACTCCCCGGAGATTAGATACCCCGAAGATCAACTCTCCAGCGGGCGCAACCCTGCCTCGATCGCGGCGCGACGGGACTCCAGGAACGGTGGGAGCGCCAGCTTACGTCCGAGCGAGCCCGCCTCCTCATCCACCGCAAATCCGGGACCGTCCGTGGCAAGTTCAAAGAGAATCCCCCGAGAGATCCGAAAGTACAACGACTTGAAATAGAAGCGATCCACCACTCCGGAATTGGAAACACCCATGGATTCCAGACGGTCAAGCCATTCCCCCTGCTCTCCGGAATCGTGCAACCGAAACGCCACATGGTGAACGCCACCCCGTCCCTGGTATCCACGAGGTGCGTCCGGTGCAAGGCGTATCCGAACTTCTCGTCCGGGACCACCCCCGTCCATGCTGAACACGGGCCCATCGTCGGCGTCACGCCTGGTCATGTTGAGCAGCTGCGTGAGCACCGGTTCAACCTGCTCCACTTGCCGCACCGTCAGTTCCACACTGTGGAATCCCCGCAGGGCGTTATCCGAGGAAACTCCTGCGGCGTCCCACGGTTCATCCTCCAACGGCTCCCGATCGTCCGCAACCAGTCCGAGGGCCTGTCCTTCATGATCGGAAAACAGAATCGTGGGAAGGTCAAAGAGTCGGTCCACCCGCTCGTGGGGAACATCCTGTTCACGGAACCGCTCTTCCCAGAAATCGAGCGCATTCCGGTCCAGCACGCGAAAGAACGTCCGCGAGATCGTATCGACCCCGGGACGATTCGGACCGGCCTGGGGCCAGTCAAAGAATGTAATATCCGTCCCGGGCGAGCCGTTCCGGTCGGCGTAAAAGAGGTGATACGCGCCGACATCGTCCTGGTTGACAGTCTTCTTGACGAGACGCAGACCGAGCACTTCGGTATAGAATGACAGGTTCTTCCGGGTATCACCGGTTATTGCCGTCACGTGGTGCAATCCATGCAGGTTCATAATAAATCCTCACCTTCAACGGGTTCGTTTAATGTTAAACCAATATAAAAACAAACGACTCGGAAGGCAAATTACGAAGGACAACACCGGTATTTAGGAGGAAATTGCGAAAAACGGTTGAAAAAGAAGGGGCGGTTGTCGGACACTGCCTAGAAGGAGATTCCCGTGCAATCAGACGCGTATACGATGGCTCTCGACTTTGTCGACGACCCGGTGGTGATCCTCGAGCATTCGGGCGACAGTTTCCTGTGCCGATACGCGAACCGTTCCGCCCGGGCGTGTTTTGATCCGCATCGCCGCAACACCGAGAGCCCCGGCCACGACCTTACCCTGGAACAGCTTATCTCCGAGGACGAGCCGCGCCGGATCATAAAAGGCATCCTGGAACGAGCCCTTGCCGGAGACGTCGTGGCGGAGGAGCTGAACTGTCCCCTGGCGGGTCCAAACGGTACGGTGCTCTTCAGAGCCCGCCTGGCCGCGGAGGAGAGAATCATCCTCACGGGGAAACTTTCCGCCGACCAATACATGCGTCGCGACACGGAGACCCCGGACTATCACGATGCCACCACGGGGCTTCCCAACCGGCACGCATTACGAGAGATCGCCGGTAAGGAGCTTGCCCGGGCTCAGCGCGAATCGGAACCGATGGCGCTGCTCTTCGTGATGCTGCACAACTTCAAGGAGATCAACCAGCATCACGGTCATCACGTGGGAGACCTTCTCCTGGAGAACACGGGGGTTCGCGCCCGGGAGGTAATCCGGCGCAGCGATTACGTGTTCCGCTGGGAGGGGACCAACCTGGTAGTCCTGCTGCCGCACCTGGCAACCTCTCTCGATGTCGCGATCGTAGCGGAAAAGCTCTTTGAAGAGATCACGCTGCCCTACCGTTTTCGAGAAATCAATATTGCTCCCGGGTGCCACATAGGTGTCGCACTCTATCCGGATGATGGAGAGACCTACGATGACCTGGTTAACTGTGCCAACTCCGCGGTAATCGAGGCGGAGCGGCGCAAGGCGCCTTTTCTGCTGTACGACTCAAAACTGCACGACCGCGCGGTGGACCGCCTCTCGATACGCAGTGGAATCCAGCGTGCCTTCGAGCGCGGCGAGTTCGAGGTATATTACCAGCCGATCCTGCACCCGGACGGCCGCATCGCCGGAGCGGAAGCGTTAATGCGCTGGAACCACAGCGAGCGGGGACTGCTCTCTCCGGAGTCGTTCATCGAGATTGCCGAGGAAAGCCACCTGATCACGCTCATAGACAAGGTCGCGCTTTTCTCGGTCTGTCGGACGCTCGCGGAATGGCACGACGTGCCGGAGATCTTCGTCTCGGTCAACATCAGCGCCCGGGACCTAGCGAGCGACGAGCTTACCCAGGTGATGCAACAGGCTCTGGCCGACTATCATCTGGACGACGCCGGCAGAATCAAGCTCGAGATCACCGAGAGTCGCCTGATCGAGAGAAGTACCGTTTCTCATACCGTCGTGGCGGATCTGCAGGCTATGGGTATCGAGACATGGATCGATGACTTTGGTACGGGCCAGTCTTCATTGACCTACCTGAAACACCTTCCGGTTACGACGGTGAAGATCGACCAGGAGTTTATCCGGGATATCAGTGGAAGCCCCGATGATCTTGCGTATTTTCGCAGTATCGTCGATACCGTTCGATCCCGGGGCAAGAGCGTCATCGTGGAGGGTATAGCCACGTCGGAGCAACACCAGATCGTAGCCAACCTTCCGGTCGCGTACCTGCAGGGATTCTACTTCGCGGGACCGATGCGCGCGGAGGAATTCCGCCAACTGCTCGATTCAACGTCGGTGCTCCCCCTGCATTGAGGCGTTCGGCGTTCTGTGCGGATCAGCGGGAGATCGTGATCGCTCCCCGCAGGTACGAGAGGTTTCGCGACTCAAGAACGATCCTGACCGCTTCCACCGGACGGAACTCCAGCCCTATCCCTGCGAAGTGACCGTCCTCATCGTAGATATCAAAATTTCCCGCAACGGAGATCCCCACACCTTCTTCTACAGAGCGCCAGAACGGATACCAGCCGATCCGTCCCTGGATGTGATCAAACCCGGCGTACAAGCTGTACCTGGTATGAGCGAGTTCCGGTACCAGCACGTCCGCGGTCAGAAACGGTCCCGCGTACCAGGACCCCGTCTCCAACCACTCCCAGTCATCATCTCCTCCCACGGCGACGGTACCGAACGCGCCGATCGCGAGGGTGGTACTCGTGACCCATCCAGCCCGGGAAAGCAGCTGGACCATGAGGCGGCCCGTGGACTCCACGCCGTACTCAAGGTCGTCGTCACGCGGAATCGCAATAGTCCCGTCCACGCCGAACAGGAAGACGCGCCAGAACGAGAAGTCCAGGGAGCCGTCCAGCAGGTACGTGTCAAATCCTCCGGTAAATCCCAGGGTGAACTCACCGTCGTCCGGCAGGTATCCGGTGGGAACGCGTCGATCCCGGGCCGGCAGATAATGATAGAGAAACGACCGATGTCTGTCGGCGCGCATGCGCCGATCCGCAAGCCGGATCTGCTCCTGCAGTTCTTCCAGTTTTATCTGCTCCTGGCGCCGTTCCGCCGCGGCTCGTTCATCCTCCAACCGTTGCACCTCCCGCGCGCGATTGGCGGCGGACATCGTCTCCATCACGGAGATCCACTCCTCGAGGCGCCGCCTGTATTCCTCCTGGGTTGTACGGTACAGGGTGTACCAGACACCGGTACGGGGGTCCTCCCACACATCGGGGTTCATTCCGGAGATGATCGCCTGGCTGCGAACGTCCGACTCCACCTGCAGAAGGAACTCCGACGTCTCCGCGTCGCTCGCCGTCTCCCGTTGAATCACCGCTGCCTCGACCTCGGTAGAGATATTTCCCGCGAAATCCACCGCCGCGGCGGCGATTGATTCTTCCCGGCTGGAACCGGTACCCACACCGATGAACCCGCCACCGTCCGGCCCCGGATATAACTTCTGCCAGTCACCGCTCTCGATCACCTCCACCCAATCCGGAACAACCACCGGTTCCACGGTCGCGTCCTTGTTCGGCGCATCCCGGTCCGTGGTCCGCTCAAAAACTCCTCCGCTGAACGCGGGAGCGCCAAGAAAAACGAGGAATACAAGAAACACTATAAATTTTTTCACAACGCCTCCGCTCAAAGTTAGTAATGCAGTGCGTCGCGGTTGTCAACGCTTAAGGTATCGGATACTGGTTGAACCGAATGATATCAGGCAACGGCTTTTCCGGATCGGACCAGCTTTCCCACTCCCGGAGCAAAACCAACGCACCCGGGAACATGGACCGGATCAGGTTGGCGTTTCCCGGATCGCTCTCCACGGCCACGGTGACCGTTCCCAGCGCACCGATAGTTTCCAAAACCCCCTGCCGGAACGCCCGATCCGGGAACGAGTTGATCGGCTTGAAAAAAAACCTCGTTTCGTTACCGCAGGGTAGTCCGTTTCGTCTGAACGACTCGAGAGTGCCGGCGGACATGTTCGCTTTGTCCCTTCCGGTGAGGAATACCAGCGCAACGCCCCGCCGCTGAAGCCAGTACAGAAAGTCTCCTGCCCCGGGGTATGGGTGATCGTGTAAAACGTACTGATCGGTGAAGAACCGCTGCTCCCAGAACGCGTTGATCCGTCCCTTTGTCTCATCCGCCAGCCCCGGGTAGCGTTCCAGCACCTGCTTCAAGTTCCACCCGATATCAACCGCGTCGATCCGCTCGATCACGGTACGCATCTCCGGTATAAACCGGGCGGCCTCCTGAAGAATTCGAAGTGTACGGGGACCGGGGTCCATAATCACGGAATCGATCTCGAGTACGGCCAGCGGACCATCGCCGTTTTCCGGCAACAGGTACTCGAGTTTGTCAAACGTGAGCGCTTCCAAAGGCCCCCCTTACCGCTGATCTCATCAAAAACCGGCACCGAACGATCCACTCTCTCATTGGAGAAACACCCTCATTGTAACCCACCTCGCGATGCAATAAGGTAGAAAACGCGTATGAGCACACAAATCAACTACCGGCTGTGGCCGGGCCGACCGTACCCGCTGGGGGCAACCTGGGACGGCAGTGGGACGAACTTTGCCCTCTTCTCCGCCTACGCGGAAAAAGTCGAGCTCTGTCTCTTCGATGAATCCGGCGCGCAGGAGATCGCGCGCATCACCCTGCCGGAGTACACCCACGAGATCTGGCACGGATACCTGCCGGACATCCGTCCGGGACAACTGTACGGATACCGGGTTTACGGGCCGTATGACCCGCCCGCGGGACACCGGTTCAACCATCACAAACTACTGATCGATCCCTATGCACGGTCCCTCAAGGGTACTCTCCAATGGAACGACGCGCTCTTCGGTTACGAGCTGGGGTCGGACCAGGAAGATCTGTCTTTCGACACCCGTGACAGTGCGTCGTACGTGCCAAAAGCCAAGGTGGTGGATACCGCGTTCACCTGGGGCAAAAACCCGAAGCCGATGACCCCCTGGGACCGGACGATCGTGTACGAGATGCATCCCAGGGGCTTCACGATGCTCCATCCGGTCGTACCGGAAGAGATACGGGGTACGTTCTCCGGGCTGGCCCATCCGGAGGTCGTCGATTATGTCTCTGAGCTGGGGGTTACCGCGGTGGAGCTGCTACCGGTACACGCCTTTGTACGGGACCGGCATCTGGTCGATCAGCGTCTCACCAACTTCTGGGGGTACAACAGCCTGGCGTTTTTTGCTCCAGACCAGGAGTACCTGGCGGGAGAGACGATTCGGGACTTCAAGAGTTACGTACAGATCATGCACGACGCCGGGATCGAGGTAATTCTCGACGTGGTATACAACCACACCGCGGAAGGCAACCATCTCGGTCCGACGCTCTCCCTCCGGGGAATCGACAACTGCTCCTACTACTACCTGGTGGACGATGACAACCGCTACTACAACGACTTTACCGGTACGGGGAACGCTCTGGAACTGCGACATCCCCAGGTGCTGCGCATGGTGACCGACTCCCTGAGGTACTGGACCGAGGAGATGCAGGTGGACGGGTTCCGTTTTGACCTCGCCACGACCCTCGCCCGGGTGGACGGCGAATACCGGGAGAACTCCGGTTTTCTCGATACGATCGCCCAGGACCCGGTTCTCTCCGGGGTGAAACTGATAGCAGAACCCTGGGACACCGGTCCGGGGGGATACCAGGTGGGTAACTTCCCTCCCGGGTGGAGTGAATGGAACGACCGATACCGCGATACCCTGCGCCGGTTCTGGAAAGGAGACGCGGGACTGCTCGGCGAGGTGGGGAATCGCATCGCCGGGTCCAGCGATATCTACAACCGCCGGGGACGACGTCCCTGGGCAAGTGTAAACTTCATTACAGCCCACGACGGCTTCACCCTGTGGGACCTGGTTAGCTACAACGACAAGCACAACGAAGCCAATGGTGAGGAGAACCGCGACGGTTCCGACAACAACAACAGCTGGAACTGCGGCGTGGAGGGACCTACGGATGATCCGGAGATCCTGGAACTCCGCAACCGGCAGGTACGAAACATGCTGGCCACGCTTCTTCTCAGCAGCGGTGTACCGATGATTACCGCCGGTGACGAGGTCGCTCGTTCCCAGAACGGGAATAACAATCCCTACTGCCAGGATAACGAGATCAGCTGGATGCCCTGGCACCAACTCCAGGAGAGCAACGACGGTACAACCGAACCGACCGCGCAGTCGCTGCTCGAGTTCACCCGACGCCTGATCCGCCTGCGCCACGACCACGTGGTGTTCCGCCGGTCCCGCTTTTTCCACGGACGACAGATCCCCGGTACGGAAATAAAGGACGTCACCTGGCTCCACGCCAGTGGTGATGAGATGACCGCCGAGCGCTGGCATAACGGTGACCAACGTACCCTGGGAGCTCTTATCAGCGGCGAAGCGGGCAGCCGTTTCCTTACGGAAGAGGGAGAACCGGAACCGGACGAGACGTTCCTCCTGATCCTCCACGGCGGGCACGAGAAAATCGGGTTCACCCTGCCTCCATGCAACGGAGGTCGGTGGGTGGAAGAGATAGGCACCGCGCGGGTGAACCGTCGCAGGAATCGGGTCACGATGCCGCCGCGTACGCTTTTGCTGTACCGTCGGGAGGATGATTCGTGAGCGATCGGGTCGTGAGCGGCGTGGACTACCGGTTCGGTCCGTTTGTCACCGAGGAGGGAGTGATATTCCGACTCTGGGGACCCGCAGCGAAGACGGTGGACCTGGTCCTTGAGGTTCCGGCGGAAACTCCCGCTGCCGCGGATGAGCCGGCCTTACGGGATGTGGATCCCTCAGGGCACACCCCTCACACCCGGGCGATTCCGCTGTCCCGGGACACCGTCGGGTGGTGGCGGTCACCGCCGCAGGCCGCGCCGCCGGGCTCGGCCTACCGCTTCCGGATAAACGGAGACGTGCTTGTACCGGATCCGGCTTCACGCGCACAGAGGGATGATGTCCACGGTCCGAGCATCCTTACCGTCGAGAACGGTGCCGTCGAGAACGGTGCCGTCAAGTCCGGGGAGAACCCGTCCCCCTGGCGCGGCCGTCCCTGGGAAGAAACGGTGCTGTACGAGGTACACCTTGGTACGGGTACCGCAGCGGGTACGTTCCGTTCCCTCGTGCCCCAGCTGCCGCACCTGGCTCAGTTGGGAATCACCGCGGTGGAACTGATGCCGATCGCGGATTTTCCCGGTTCACGCAACTGGGGGTACGACGGTGTACTACCGTTTGCGCCGGACCAGGTGTACGGTTCCGTTTCGGACCTGAAAGAACTCATATCGGCGGCGCACCGGGAGAACCTCTCGATCTGGCTGGACGTGGTGTACAACCACTTCGGCCCCGAGGGGAATTACCTCGGTCTCTACGCTCCGCAGTTTTTCAACAAGGATGTACACACCCCCTGGGGAGCGGCCATAGATTTCACCGTACCGGAGGTCCGCCGGTTCTTCATCGAGAACGCGCTCTACTGGATCATGGAGATCGGGTTCGACGGCCTGCGCCTGGATGCGGTGCACGCGATCCACGACCCCTCGCCGGTTCATTTTCTGGAAGAACTCGCCGCGACAGTCCGCGCGGCGGTACACGCCGGGAACACTCCGGATCGGCACGTTCACCTGGTCCTGGAAAACGACCGGAACGAAGCACGCTTTCTCGCACCGGGATACTCACCGGAGCCGGAGCAATACACGGCACAGTGGAACGACGATATTCATCACGCCTGGCACGTACTGCTTACCGGGGAGTCCCACGGGTATTACCGGGAGTACGCGAACACCTCTGAAGCGGGACTCCTGCCGGCACTCGCTACGGGATTCATCAGAAAAGGAGAGACCAGCACCCACCTGCCGCCGACGCGGTTTGTCTCGTTCCTGCAGAATCACGACCAGGTGGGAAACCGCGCGTTCGGCGAGCGCCTGATCACACTGACGGAGAAAGAACCCCTCCGTGTGGCGATCGTGACGCAGATCCTGTCTCCCCAGATTCCCCTGCTCTTCATGGGCGAGCCCTGGGGTGAGACCGCGCCGTTCCAGTTTTTCTGCGACTTTGGGGAGGACCTGTCCCGGGCAGTACAGGAGGGGCGTCGCCGGGAGTTCGGCCTGGATGATCTACCTGATCCCACCGCGGCAGAAACGGTCCGGAACAGCACCCCCGCCACGGCGGAGATACTGACGACCGTTGGTGATCGCGGGCGGGAGGATTGGATCCGGTGGTACCGGGACCTGCTGGTGCTCCGCCGTCGCTACCTGATACCGTTGCTCGCTACGGTACGCCCGGGCACTTCTGCGGGTGGCGGCGACGAAGCGACCCTCTTTCACTGGAACCCCGGTTGGGCGATGTATCTGAACCTGAGCGATCGGGAGCGACCGCTACCGGAGACGCTGCCCGCGTCCTGGTCCGACGCCCCCGCCGATGAACCGGTACTGATCACGGACGGTACCGGTTCGTCCATGGCCCCCTGGAGCGTCCGTGTTTTTCGGAGGAAACCGTGAATCGAATACCCCCGTATCCCCGTGCTACGTACCGCGTTCAGCTCTCCGCGGCGTTCACCTTCGGCGACGCCGCAGGAATCGTTCCTGATCTGGCCCGCCTCGGAATCAGCCATCTCTACGCGTCACCGATCCTGGCGGCGCGGGCCGGTTCGACCCACGGATACGATATCGTGGATCATACCCGGTTGAACCCGGAGTTCGGCGGGGACCGCCAGTTCACGGAACTCGTTAACGAACTGCACGCCCACGATATGGGATTGATCGTGGATTTTGTCCCCAATCACATGGGCGTAGGATACGACGACAATACGTGGTGGCTTAACGTTCTCGAATGGGGACCGAACTCTCCCTACGCGTCGTTCTTCGACATCGACTGGAAACCGTCGGAACAAAGCCTGCGTGGGAAGATCCTGATACCTATCCTCGGTTCGCAGTACGGCACGGTTCTGGAACAGGGAGACCTGGCGCTGCGTTTCGACCGTGATAACGGCTCTTTCAGCGTGCACTACTACGAACACCGGTTTCCGATCTCCCCCGCGCATTACGCGCTGATCCTTGCCGACGTTCACCGGGACGAGGAGCTCGACCACGCGCGGGAACTGCAGGATCTCCGGAACGCGTTTCGAGACCTTCCCACGGGCAAACTCTCGGCGCGGCGCATGGCGATCGTTATCCGACGCGCGGGAGAACTGCAGGGAGCGCTGAAACGACTCGCCGAGACGAGTCCGGTCACCGCGGAAGCGCTCCACCGGGTCTGCCGGGAATGGAACGGTACGTCCGGCACCCCTCGCAGCTTTGACCGCCTGCACCGCCTGCTGGAACGGCAGGCGTACCGGCTGGCGTACTGGCGGCTCGCCGCCAACGAGATCAACTACCGGCGGTTCTTTGATATCAACGACCTCGCGGCGGTACGCATGGAGTCACCGGAGGTGTTTGAGATCACGCACCAGCTGATCCTTCGGCTTGTACAGGAAGGTAAACTGCAGGGATTGCGCCTGGACCACGTGGACGGACTGCTCGATCCCCGGGCATATCTGGAACGGCTGCAGGAATCGGCGGCCTATCGCATGCTCGGCCGGCGGGAAGACTCGATGCCGGAGTACCACACCCCCCTGGACCAGCCCCTCTACGTGCTCGTGGAAAAGATCCTGGCGCACCATGAAGACCTGCGACGCGCCTGGCCGGTGAGTGGTACCACCGGGTACGACCACCTGAGCATCGTGGGCGAATTGCTTACCGACCCCGAAGGTGAAGAGCCCCTGACCGAAACGTACGAGGAGTTTACCGGCGCTCCCCGGGACTTCCCTTCCATGGTACTCCACGCCAAGTACCGGACGATGCAGGATACTCTGGCGAGCGAACTCAACGTGCTGGCGAACCGGCTCAGTCGACTCGCCAAGAGCAGCCGACGCACCCGGGATCTCTCCCGTCTGGCTCTTCGCACGGCCCTGATGGATATCGTCGCGCGCTTTCCCGTGTACCGATCCTACGCGGACCACGACGGCGTGACCGAGCAGGACCGACGGGATATCGAATGGGCCGTGGCCACTGCGCGCAAGGCCGCTCGTACGGTGGACACGAGCGCCTACGATTTTATCCGGGCGGTCCTCACCACGGATCTGCTCCAGGAGTATCCCCGGGAGTTCCGCCGCCGGGAGGTGGTAGAGCTGGCGATGAAGGTTCAGCAGTTCACCGCGCCGGTGATGGCAAAGTCCTTTGAAGATACCGCTTTTTACCGGGACGCGCGTTTCCTGGCTCGCAACGAGGTCGGATCCGAGCCGGACCGGTTCTTCACCTCGCCTCAGGCGTTCCACTACGCCGCCCGGGACCGCCTGCAAAACCGGCCGTTTGCGATGGTCACCACCGCGACCCACGACCACAAGCGGGGCGAGGATACCCGGGCGCGTATGAACGTCATCAGCGAGATCCCCGACCGTTGGCGTGAGTGGGTCCGCAAGATCGGCGAGTTTACCCAGGGAATCGCCGGTGATTCCCTGCCCACGGCAAACGACCAGTATTTTCTCCTGCAGACGCTGGTCGGTACCTGGCCCCTCGACCTGGTCGGTCCGGAGTACACCGGGATCGAACAGTTCTGCGAGCGCATCGTGAGTTACGCGATCAAGGTGGTCCGGGAAGCCAAGCTCGAGACGAGCTGGACGGCTCCCGACGAGGAGTACGAGGCCGGGCTTGAGCGCTATATCCGGGCAATCCTCAACCCCCGCCGGAGTCCCACGGTGCTGCGGCTCCTGGAGGAGTTTGTTCGCACCATACAGCTGCCCGGCGCGATAAACGGTATTTCCCAGAAACTGCTCACCCTCACCGTACCGGGTGTCCCGGATATCTACCAGGGTACGACCGGGTGGGATTTCTCCCTGGTGGACCCCGATAACCGACGGCCCGTGGAGTTTACGGCTCACCGACGCAGGCTGGACTCCCTCGAATTATCTCCGGAGGGATGTCGGCGCGCCCTGGAGGACTGGATCTCCGGTGCGCCGAAGCTGCTTGCTGCATCCGTCGCCTTGCGTGTCAGGGCGGATCATCCCGACCTCTTTGCCTCCGGGACGTACGTGCCGCTCGAGCCGGAAGGAACTCATGCGGCACGGATCGTGGCGTTTGCCCGCGTACACGACGGGGAAACACTGCTCGTGATCGTCCCGCGTCTTGTCGAGCCTCTGCTCCGGGACCAGTCCCTGCCGCTACCGGTCGGGTGGGCAGACACGACGGTGACTCTGGAACCTCTGCACCTTCCCGCCGGGGTGGTCGGTCGCAACCGCCTCACCGGTAAAACGGTCCACTTCGAAGAATCCCGTATCCTCGCGGGAAACGCCCTTGAGAATTTCCCCGTGGCGATAATACAATTAGAGGCGGGAGCGTGAGAGGGAGGGACCGATCCCGGTGAACGATGAAACTGCATTATTACATCGTGCCGTAGAAGCGGCGGAACACGGGGTCTACGTTACGGACCCGTCGGGCAAACTCAAACTGGCAAACCCTGCGTTCTGTCGAATTACCGGTTATTCCCGGGAGGAGTTGCTCGGGAGCCGAATGTCGATTCTCAGCTCCGGTCGTATGTCCAAAGAGTACTACAAACGACTCTGGTCGCAGATTCTCGAAGGACACACCTGGAAAGAGGAGATCCTCAACCGCCGCAAGGACGGCGAACTTTACTGGGCGTTCCAGATCATCTCCCCCGTGTGCGACGAGGACGGCACCGTTGCGCACTTCGTAGGTATTCAACACGATATCTCCGAGACGATACACCTCCGGGAGGAGTTGACCGAGGCGCTCACCGAGCTGGATTCGATTTTCCGAAACACCCAGGACGCGGTTTTCCTGGTCGATGTGGACGCGAGCGAGACGTTCCGGTACGTCAAGATCAACCCGTCGCATGAAGAGTTGTCCGGTTTCCAGACGGAATCGATAAGAGGAAAGACGCCCCACCAGATCCTTCGTCCGGACCAGGCTCGCCGGGTGGAGGAGAACTATCGCCGGTGCGTCCGGCAGCGCGGGACGGTCGCCTACGAGGAAGAACTGAACCTGCCGAAGGGAACACGCACGTGGCACACCCAGCTCACGCCGGTGATCCGCAACGAGCGTGTGGTACAGATCGTCGGATCCGCCCGGGATATCACCGAGCGCAAGGCTATGGAAGAAGAGCTGCGGTACCTGTCGGAGATGGATTCGCTTACGGGGATCGCCAACCGGCGCAAGATCACGGAGGAACTCGAGCGGGAGATCGCACGGGCGGCCCGGCACGAGCATCCCCTTTCGATCCTGATAATGGACATCGACCGGTTCAAGAAGATCAACGATGAGTTCGGCCACGATACTGGTGACGCGGTGCTGCGGGCGATAAGCGCCACCACCGAGGCGGTACTGAGGCCGGCGGATCGCCTGGGACGGTGGGGCGGCGAGGAGTTCGTGATTATTCTGCCGGAGACGGCGCGCCCCGGCGCGGAGGCGCTGGCGGAGCGGGTGCTCGAGGCGGTACGACAGTGCCGCGCGATTCCGGACTACGAGATCACCGTGAGCATCGGGATCGCATCCCTGAGGTACGGACCGGACGATCATGAGTCGATAGACGCCCTCCTCAGTCGCGCGGACGAACGGATGTACCGTGCAAAACTGGACGGACGGGACCGCGTATATCACCCCCCTGCGAAGCCGGAGGGAGAATAACTTAAGGATTATGGCAACACGAAATATCACACTGGGCGCTCACGTCAGCGCCGCGGGAGGCGTACAGAATGCGCCCGTCAATGCCCGGGAGATCGGCGCTGGGGCGTTCGCTCTCTTCACCAGAAACCAGCGCCGTTGGCAGGCTCCGCCGTACAACGACGACACGGTCGCGTCTTATCACACCGCGATGGAAGAGAACGGTTTCAGCCGCAAAAACGTTCTGCCCCACGCGGGGTATCTAATCAACCTGGGATCCCCCGACGAGGCAGTCCGGGAAAAGTCGATCGGGGGTCTCGCGGACGAGTTCGGACGCACGATCACGCTCGGCCTGGGGCTCCTCAACTTCCACCCGGGTACCTCCAAGGGGACACTCGACGAGGACGCCACCTGCCGGCGGATCGCCGCGGGGATCGACGAGGTTCTCCGGACCGTACAGGATAACCGCGAGGAACCGGCGCTGCTGGTCCTGGAAAACACCGCCGGGCAGGGAAACAATATGGGCGCCACCTTCGAGCAGCTTGCCCGAATCATCGACGCCAGTTCCTTTCCGGAACGGCTCGCGGTCTGCGTGGACACGTGCCACGCCTTTGCGGCAGGGTTTGATATCCGTGACCGTACCGGCTGGGATTCGCTCATGAACGATCTGGAGCGGATCGTCGGTCTCGACCGCCTGGCGGGAATCCACCTCAACGACTCATTGGGAGAACTGGGAAGCCGGAAAGATCGCCACCGTCACATCGGCGAAGGCGAGATCGGGCTGGAGGGGTTCCGGGCGGTGATGCAGGACACCCGACTGGACGGGCTGCCCCTGGTACTGGAAACACCGGAATCGGAACGCTGGGAGGAAGAGATCCGACTGCTTCTCTCCCTGGCGGGTTGATCGCCGGCCGTTTATCCGTCGGCCCGACCGTCGGCCCGGATATCGAGACGGTACAGTCGGCACTCCAGTCCGCCGTTGTACATCGGCACGCGCCGGGCCGCGCTGAGACGCGTATTCTGCATCAACGATTTCTCGGAGCAGAGAATCCACGCGGATCCACCGGGGATCGACTCTTTCAGCGTATCCCCCAGGTCCCGGTACAGCTGATCCAGGTCGGTGTCGTCCAACCGCTCCCCGTAGGGTGGATTGGCAAGAACGAGCATCGGCGGCGTTCCACTGGTGCGGCTCTCATCGGTGCGGCTCTCATCGGCCGATGCGGCACCGGTCCACCCGCGGGTTTCCTCGGTCAGTTCCCGAAGCCGATCCCGGAAATCACCGGTACTGAACGTGATCAGATCCTCCACTCCGGCGCGACGGGCGTTCCGCCGCGCCTTCTCCACGACGGCATCGTCCCGATCGGACGCAAAAATCCGCGGTGTCGCAGGATCGTGTGAGTGCCCTTCCTCGCCGATTACCCCGGCATCCCGGGACGCGCCTTTATCCCGGGACGACCCGCCGAACCAGGGCCACCGCTGCCAGGCGTAGCGCCGCTTCTCCGGTTGCGGAGATCGCCGTGCCGCGATGAGCGCCGCCTCGATCGCGATCGTACCGGAACCGCAGAAGGGATCCACCAGCACCGGCGCCGATCCACGGTCAACGGCCCGGTCGTACCCCGACTGGAGTACGATCGCCGCGGCGACGGTCTCCCTCAAGGGGGCGTCCCCCGCTTCCGTACGGTACCCGCGTTCGTGGAGTGGTGCCCCGGCGGCGTCCAGGGAAACCTCCAGCGTGTCGTTCCGGTCAAGGTGGATAACCACGGGAAAGACCGGGTGATCCCGGTCGATCGAAGATCTTTTACCCCCGGTGCGGTCGCGTTGGAGGTCGACGATCGCGTCCTTGGCGCGCATCGCGAGAAAACGGTGGTCCCGCATCGTAGAGGACCGGGTAGAGGCGGCGATAGCGAACGTACAGTTGGTGGGTATGATCCGCTCCCAGGGGATCCGCTTCAATCCCCGATAGAGGTCGTCGTAGTCCCTTACCGGAATCCGGTCCACCGGCACGAGCAGACGCGAGGCGGTCCGCAGGGATGCGCAGAGATCAGGAACCGCGGCGATCGCGCTCTGCACGTGGACCGCGCCCGGTCCGTGACGGTCCACGGAATACCCCGCCGCGACGAGCTCCGCCTCCAGTATCGGTTCGATTCCGCCCGCACACGTGAGGATCAGCTCCGTCGGCGTCAGCGGGGGCTCCTCCTTCCGGTTTTTCCGGAGGATTACCGTTCGTCGCATCCGCGACAGTCCCCGTCCCGTTTCTTTTCCCGCTGTCTCCCTGAACCCGGTCGCTTCCGGTTGCGGGCGTTCAGCACGGTAAGAAAAATGATTCCGATTCCTATAAATATCAACAATCCCGGCATACCTGTATTGTACCATTCCCGGAGGCACCTGATCGACTGGAAAAGCCGGAGGACTTTGTTACAATAGAGAGTACTTTTTGGGGAGGTGTGATGAAACTGCATCAGGATCAAACAACGGAAGAAATACAACGA
Source organism: Spirochaeta sp. (assembly GCA_007130865.1). GTDB lineage: Bacteria > Spirochaetota > Spirochaetia > DSM-27196 > Alkalispirochaetaceae > Alkalispirochaeta. The sequence goes on from SLRR01000060.1 coordinate 47,510, forward strand.
ATCCGAAATGGTGCCGATCAATGCCCTCCCGACGACGAGTTCGCCCGGGCACGCCGGATCGTTCCGTTCCTGGGTGCGCACATGATCGACGCCGACACGGCGCGGTTCGGGTTCTGGACCCCGGAGCTTGCAGAGGAGCAGATTCCGCCGGAGCAGGTCTTTCTCGATCTCTACGAGCCTCCCCCCGGGTTTGATCCGCAGGCGCTACCCGGAGAGGTCACATTCCGATGCGTGAGAATCCGGCCGGTCCGGGATGGGCAGTACACCTGGGCCGTGGTCGGCGGTGTTGCCGGTGGAACGCGGATGCGGTGGGGTACGTTCTACCGCCTCGGATTCCACGACGCCGCGGGTGTACGACGGACGATCGTCGATCCCCTGGCTCACTCCGTTCCCTTCGGGGCGGCCGCGCCGGCGGAATTATACGACATACCCGCCCTTTTTCACCGCCGGGCCGACTCCGCGTACTTCAAGACTCTGGACACCTCGCCTGATCCGGACGGCGTCCCCCGGGTGAACGCCCCGGTGCATATGCTCGAGATCCACGTTCCCACCGCCACCGCAGGCGGCACTCTGGCGGCGCTGACCCACAGATACCGGGAGATCACCGCCACCGGCACCCGCACCAAGAATGCGGCGGACCACCCCGCGGGAGACCTGGCATACCTCGGGTACGAGGCGGTGCAGCTCATGCCCGTGGAACCTACAATACTCCACGAAGCGGGAGATTCTTTCTGGGACGAGCTTGCCCACGACGGTGACATCGTCCGGGTCGCGCTCCGCACTCCGGATACCACCAACTGGGGTTACGACGTGATCACCGCCGCTTCCCCCGCCCCCAACCCTACCCTGCTGGAAACAGGGCGCCCGGACGAACTACTGGACTTCATCACTACTATGCACACGCTTCCGGCGGGACCGGTGAAGGTCGTTCTTGACGTGGTCTACGGCCACGCCGACAACCAGACCCTGGCGCTCCTGAACCGTCACTTCTTTGCCGGAGCCAACATGTACGGGCAGAATCTCAACTACCGCCATCCCGTAGTCCGGGCGGTCCTCCTGGAAATGCAGCGCCGGAAGAGCAACTACGGCGTGGATGGAATTCGCGTGGACGGAGCACAGGATTTCAAGTACTACGTGGAAGCGGAGGACCGCCTCTACCACGACGACCGGTACCTGGCGCTCATGAACGACCTGGAGCAGGAAGCCGCCGGTGTCAGGTACCGTCCCTGGATGGTATTCGAGGACGGCAGGCCCTGGCCCAGGGACGACTGGGAACTGGCATCCACCTACCGCGAGGTCACCCGTCTGCTGCCGAACGTGGTGCAGTGGGGACCGCTCACGTTTGCGCACAACACGCCGTTCCTCTTCACGTTCTGGATCAGCAAATGGTGGCGTATCCGGGAACTCCTCGAGGCAGGCTCCCACTGGATCACGGGGAACTCCAACCACGACACACTCCGGCGTGGAACGCAGGTGGACCCGGAAGAGCGGCTCAACACGTACCTGGGGAACACCCTGCCGGAGATATTTGAGAACGGCTACGACAATCCCGCTGCGCGTTTGCTGGACTGTTTTTTACCGGGCATTCCCATGGATTTTCTCAACGCCAACGTTCGCGGTCCCTGGAGCTTTGTACGGAACACCGACGCAAAGTGGGCGATCAAGGTGGTCTCGGAAGAAGCGCGATTTCTCGATTGGAACGTCTCGCCGGAACGGTTCAACCAGGACTGGGCGTTTCCCCGGTTGAAAGCCCGGGGGTTCCGCAGCCTCCGGGGACTCCGGCAGTTTCTCCGGGCACTGGACGGAGCGGTCCGTACCACCGAGTATTCTCCGGAGGCGATCGCGGCGGTTCTCAATTCGATCCGTCCTCACCTGGAGGGGCCCCGGGAGATCACCGGGGATCTCCTGCGTAGAATCGCCCGGGAGTGGATGGAAGATGTGCACGAGTTCTGCAATACCGATCGGTACGTCAGGCGTATAAACATTGACCCGCGGCTTCAGGGACTCGCCCGTTTTGCCCGATCGGTACGGGAGTTCCGCCGCCGACATCGGTGGCTTGCCGGGAACCTCGCCGGTCGGGACCGATTCGAGTACATCCATCCCACCGAGGGAACGGTTCTGATGTACGGCATCCGGACGGAACCGCGCCCGGGAGTAGCGGAAATCGCGTTCCTGGGCAACATGGAGGGCGCGCCGCGGGAGATCGTCCCGGCGGAACTTCTGGAACGAGACTCCTCGGGATGGAGACCGGTACTGACGGTACCGTCGGTTAAAGAACCTGCCTTCAGTGGTCCCCTGGTACTGCGGAACAGCGAGGCGGTGCTCTTTGCACGGAACGTTGCGGAATGACGATGCATCCCGGAGTAACAATTCGCCGCGGCGTAACGATGTGTCCCGCCGGCATGCGGCGTGGCGTCATGCGACGCGACGTATTGGGGCGTCCCGGTGTCGTGCGGCGCCCCGCACCGATCGTTTTCCTTGTCATCGCGATAGCCCTTGCCGCGGTCGGAACCGGTACTGCGGATATTCCCGTTCGCACCGCCTCATTGCCGCCGGTGGACAAGTCGCTCCTGGATTTTTCCGATCCCGAGCCGCTCACCCGGCCGCTGGACGGAGTCGCGCAGCTTGTGGCGTTGCGCGACGCCTACCCGGACCGGATCCAACGGATGGAATACCGGAACGGGGACTGGGCGATTCTGGTCAACGGCGAGTGGATCTACTGGGCCAACGGCCGCATGCTTCCCCGTAAAGCCCGGCACCACTGGTACGAGTTCAACCGGTTTCCGTTCTATCCCTACAGGGACGGACCGCTGGTGGTTCCCGACTTGAGCGACCGGGAAGAACAGCGCTTGCGGACCGTACTCGCACGGATGAACGAACAACCCCCGCAACGGCATGGGGCGTTTCCGGGCACGCTCTACGGGGTTCGGACCGCCGGACAGGCACGTGAGAAGATGGTGACCGTGACGCTCATGGGTCACCGAATCCGGGTGCACCCCATGATCCGGGAGCCGCTCCGACGGGTACAGGAGGAGATCGACGTGCTCCTGCGGGACGATCCGGAGGTGCAGGCGTTCAATCTTGACCTGCTGCGCGTGGAGGGTTTTCTCTGGAGGTCTATCGCCGGGACGCAGACCGTGAGCAACCACGGGTACGGCATCGCCGTGGATCTGGTTCCCCGATCGTACTTTCGACGGAACGCCTACTGGCGTTGGTCGGAGCAGGCCGGAATCGAAGAGTGGTGGAACATTCCCGTGGAACGCCGCTGGACCGTCCCCCGGGTGATCGTGGAAGCGTTTGAACGGCACGGCTTCGTCTGGGGAGGGCGGTGGCTGTTTTTTGACGCGATCCACTTCGAGTACCGGCCGGAGCTGTTTCTCCTGGAAGACCTGCCGGACCACGAGGACGTACCGGATCTGTCGTGAGCAGGTCCTGCGGCCCCGAAACTTCGCGGGACACTTCTCAGGACGCGTTCTCGGGACCGAGTACGATCTTGCCGTCCAGCGCGACCCACCGGTCTCCGGCAAAGCAAAGCGGGTTCACGTCCAGTTCCTGAAGCTGGTCGCCCAGGGCGTGAACGATACGGGAGAGCGTGAGCAGATCCTGCCGGAGCGCGTTCCGGTCCACCGGTATTCCACGGTAGCCCGACAGAAGCGGTGCCAGGGTAAGCTCCTCCATCATCCCGTCGATCTCGGTCGCGCTGCTCGGTACCAGCCGGAACGTCGTGTCCCGGTACAGCTCCGCCAGGGTTCCTCCCGCTCCGACCATCAGGGCCGGTCCGAAGTCGGGATCCCGGATCGCCCCGGCGATCAGCTCCACCGCAACCCCCGCTACCATCTCCTCGATCAGGATGCGCGTCCCCGGCAGGGCCGCGCGTAACGCGCTCACCACGTCGGGCAGATCACCGGCGGCGACGTTCAATCGAAGCGCTCCCGCCTCGGTCTTGTGAAGGAGCGATGCCGACGTCGCCTTCACCGCATAAGGTCCGGAAAACTCCGGCGGGTGGAAGGGATCGTCGAGCTCCAGCACCAGCGACCGGGGCACGACGATTCCGGCGGATCGCAGCAGGTCCTTGGTATCCACCTCGTCGGGACGCTGTGGACCGCTAAACCGCGCCAGCCAGGTACGAACAGTGTCGGTCACTTCAGCGGTGGCTTCGCCCGATACGTCGGGTCCTGCCGCGAAACGGCCCGCCTCGGTCAGCCTGTCCAGCGTCCGGCGCCGCTCCACCAGTACCCGGGCGGCGGAAATCGTCCTGATAAGCGAATCGTACGCCGGCACCCCCCGGGCTGTGAACGCGCGGCAGTACTCTTCCGTACGCTCCCCGGATCGGCAGAACACGAGTACCGAGGTATCGCTCTCGCCGGCAACTTCACCGAGCCGCTCTATCAGTTCATCCGTGATTCCCGCCGGAGCGAGAAACGCCATAACTATGAGCAGGTCCACTCCGGGATCCCGGAGCAGGATGCGCACCGTCTCGACAAACGCATTGGTATCCACCGCGGCGGTGAGATCCACGGGATTACTCGTAGAGGCGAAGGACATCAGTATCGACCCCAGGGCATCGCGGGTGGTTTCGCTCAACTCCGCCAGTTCCAGAGGAGTGCCCTCCAGGTAATCCACCGCCATCACGCCGTATCCACCGGCGGGCGTGACGATCGCTACCCGGTTCCCTTCAGGCACCGAGGTGAATGATACCGCCCGGGCTGCATCCAGGAGCGCTTCGTCGTCGAGGGTACGCTGAATCCCGAACTGTCGGAACGCCGCGTCCACGACGCGATCCGACCCCGCCAGTCGACCGGTGTGACTCGCGGCAGCGGCGGCTCCGGCCTTTGTCCGGCCCGCCTTGAGAAAGAATACCGGCACGCGCGCCGAAGCCCGGCGAGCGCGCTCCAGGAGCGCCCGCCCTTCTCCGAGATGTTCCAGGTACACGCAGATACACTGTGTATCCGGATCATCGGCGTAGTGATCGAGAAAGTGCGTCGTCTGCAGGTCTACCGCGTTTCCCAGACCGATAAAACTCTGCAGGGGAAACCCCCGCAGCGCCTCTGCGCCCAGAGCTTCCACTGCCACGGAACCGCTCTGGCTGACCAGCACGATCCCGCCGGCAACGAGCATCGACCGCTCCCGGACAGTACCATCGCCGGCTCCGTTCGTCGTAACCCCGGCGTGTTCCACGAACACCGTATCCAGCCCCACCGCGGGGATCTGCACCCCCAGCGTGTTGGGTCCGAGCAGGCGTGTCTGCGGGTACGTCCGCAGGATCGACTGAAGTTCGTCCTGCCGCTGGATCCCCTCCTGGCCTGCCTCGGCAAACCCGCCCGCCAGGGCGATCACGAAGGGCACTCCCCGCGCGGCGGCGGCTTCCACCACGGGAACGGTCTGTTCCGCCCCCACGGCGACAACCACCAGGTCCACCGGTTCCGGCAGGGAGTCGAGGTCGGGAAACGCCGGTATGCCGAGCACGTCCTCGTGCTGGGGATGTATCGCGTACACCCGGGCACCACCATCGCGCAGGTTCTCCAGTACTATACGCCCGGTCTTGCCGGGTTTGGGCGTCGCTCCGACAACCGCCACCGATCGCGGTTGCAGGAGCGCTTTCAGGTCGGGTCTTTGTGTGTGCATCATGGGTTATTCCATAATGCGCCAATCCCGGCGAGGACGCAAGGATCGATTTACACGCTACGCGCCGACGCAGTACGCCGCGGCCGGTTCATCCACGCATCCCTGCCGGTCGAAACGGCCCTCCTTCAGGTATCCCAGGTGTACGATCGTCTCCGCGTTCAGGATCGCCGCGCCGGCGGCTCCGCGGACCGTGTTGTGACCGAGCAGTACCATGCGGTAATCCAGAACCGGGCACGGTCGCAGCCGCCCGACAAGGGTGGCCATGCCGTTTTCCACCTGGAGATCCCGAGCGGGTTGCGGACGATCCGCCGCGTCGAAGATCCACAACGGTTGTCGCGGAGCAAAGGGGAGACCTTGTATCTGCGGCATACCCCGGAACGACTCCATAACGGAACGAACTTCCTCCACCGTCGCCGGCTGCTGAAGCTGTACCGATACGGTCTCGGTGTGCCCATCCACCACGGGCACGCGGGTACACTGCGCGGCGACGCGCACCGACGCCGGATTCACTCCGTACTCGCCCGGCTCCCCCAGGATTTTGAGAGTTTCCGTCTCGATCTTCTCTTCCTCCCCGTCGATGTAGGGGATCACGTTTCCCATTACGCCCAGCGCCGGCAGGCCGGGGTATCCCGCGCCGGAAAGCGCCTGCAGCGTGGTTACCTGCACCGCACGCAGACCGAACGCCCGGTGCAGCGGCGCCAGCGCCATCGCGAGAAACATCGTGGAACAGTTGGGGTTTGTTACGATCGCTCCGCGCCAGGGCTGCAGATCCACCAGGCGTAGATGCTCGGGGTTGATCTCCGGGATCACCAGGGGAACCCGGGGATCCATACGGTGATTACGGGAATTACTGATCACCAGGTATCCCTGTTCCGCGTAGGACTGCTCTGCGTCACCGGCCACCACCGAATCGAGTCCGGAAAAGAGCACCCCGCTCTCCAGCGTATCCTCCAGGGACCGTACCGTCAGACCTGCCACCGTCTCCGGTATCGGCGCGTTCTGTATCCACGTGACCGCCTCACGATACCGTTTCCCCGCTGAGCGGGACGACGCCACGACCTCCCGCACACGAAACCAGGGATGGTTTTCCAGCAGGGTGATAAACTTCTGCCCCACCGCCCCGGTAGCACCCAGCACCGCAACATCGATATACCTCATGGCTCACCTCCATAAAACGTGCCGTCCACGGACCTTCAACGTCCGTGGCGTAAGGAGGAGTTAACGTTGATTCACTTCCGGATTGATCTACGGGAAGGAAATCAATAGCACTCCACCGCCTTGGTGACAGTCCCTGGGATTTAGCCCAGGCAACCAGATGACGATCATCGGGGAGATCGCCGTCTTCGGCGAAGATTCCTTTCACACCGGATTATCGGGCTCCCCAGCCCTCCCCGGCGCTACTGATAACCTCCGCGCCTCTATTGATCCAATTAAGGACAGGGAAAGAGATATCAAATCGATGCAGTACGGTCAAGAGTTATCGCGGTATTCCCGGCAGGATGTAACATTTGTTTCCGTACTTTGTTTGATGTTTATCGAAGGACGACCACCGCATACGGGTCGTGAGAGGACCAATCACCATGAAATACCGGAACATTTTCGGGACCGTTTTATACGCCGCCGTAATAATCCTGGCCGGATGTGCCACTACCGGGGAAATCCCGGTTCTGTTGGATAAGGCGGAAGATATCCATATCTCACCGGCAAACCAGGACGGTGTTCAGGACCAAGTAATCCTTGATCTTGGAATCATACCACTCGAACGCACCCGTCTCACCGCGTACGAGATCGACGTGGTCAGCCTCGCCGGGCGGCCGGTACGCACCGTCCGGGAAGAGACGCCGGCGATCCCCTGGTTTCGGCGAGTGTTCCGGCGTAACCGCGTCGCCCTGGAGCCACCGCGGGTGGTCCTTTGGGACGGTCGTGACGACGAAGGTGAGTTCGTCCCGGATGGTCTCTACTTTCTCTCTGTTCGCGCTCGGGACAATCGGGGCAATACCGGGGAGGCCCCGGTACAGCGGATCGTGGTGGACAATACGCCCCCTACCGCGCAGGTAACGGCGCCGTTCCTGCTGTTTACGCCCAACGGCGACGGCCGGATCGACCAGCTCGCGATCTTCCAGCGACGGGCCTCGCGGGAGGACCTTTGGACGGGTCGTGTCCACGACCGGCACGGCTCAATAGTCCGGGAATACCGCTGGGAGGGAACGCCCCCGGATTTCGAGTGGGACGGCCTGGACGATCAGGGACAGGCCGCTCCCGAGGGAACCTACAGCTACGTTCTGTCCGCCACGGACAGAGCGGGCAACAGCGCCGCATTTGAACTCACCGGCATGGAGCTCGAACTGACCCCGAGAGCTGTGGGGCTCTCGGTAGACCGCCGGTTTTTCTCCCCGAACGACGACGGCATTGCGGACACCGTTTCGATCGTACCGCGGGTCGATCCGACGATACCGGTAACGTCCTGGTCTGTAGAGATTCTCGACATCGCCGGAACAACCCACCGTGTATACCGCGGAGAAGGTACGCCCGGGTCGATCGTATTCGACGGTCGGGGCGCTACCGGCGTCGTACTGCCGGACGGGACGTATCTGGCAGCGATCACCGTGGAGTACCGCGGTGGACAGACGCCGCGGAGCGCGTCCCCGGCGTTCATCCTCGACAATACACCGCCCCGGGCGGTGGTGCGGACGAGCCGGACGATCTTCTCTCCCGACGGGGACGGACGAAACGACACCGTGGAAGTGATGCAGAGCGGTACCGAAGAGCGGCTCTGGACAGGTACACTCACCAACTCGTCGGGCGAAACGGTTCGACGCCTGCAGTGGCGCGGTACGGTGAGAAATTTTGTCTGGGACGGTACCGACGAGTCCGGGGAAGCTATGCCGGACGGCACGTACATCTACCGGCTTACCGCGACGGACGAGGCGGGCAACACAGCTGAACCCGCCGTGGCGCAGGTACGCATCGACACCAGGCCGACACCGGTGGGCGTACGCGCTTCGGCAAGCCGGTTTTCGCCCAACGGCGACGGACTGCACGATTCAATAAATTTTTCCCCGGTCATAACCGTTCAGGAGGGCATACAGAACTGGACTCTGGCGATCCACACGTCCGACGGCGATCCCCTGGGAATCATATCCGCGGGCGCATCCACCGTCCCGGAAACGGTATATTGGGACGGAACGCTCGGCGGCGTACGCCTGCCGGATCAGAGCTACCGGGCGTACCTGGAAGTATCCTATCGGAAAGGAAACATAGCCACCGCGAGATCCACGGCGGTGCTGCTGGACACGACCCCGCCGGTGGTTACCATTACATCCGCGCCGGACCGCTTCACCCCTGACGGGGACGGCATCGACGACACACTGACGATCCGCCTTCACACGCGTGACGCCGGCCCGATCGACCGCTGGTCGGCGGTGCTCTACGACCGGGAGGGACAGCCCTTCATGAACTGGTCCGGGTCCGGCCCCCCGCTTAACCCGATCACCTGGGACGGCCGTTCTCCGTCGGGAGAACTGGTGCAATCCGCCCAGGACTATCGGCTCATCGTGGAAGCGGTAGACGCCGTGCAGAACGCAGGTCGCGCGGACCATACGATATCAGTGGGAATACTGGTGCTGCGGGACGGAGACGATCTTCGAATCCAGCTTACGAGCATATACTTCGTTCCCTTCACCGCGGACTACCTGAACCTGGACCCGGAGACGGTAGCGCGTAACCTGGAGACCCTGGACCACCTCGCTCAAGTCCTCAGGCGCTACCCGGACCGTACGATCAGGATCGAGGGACACGCGGTCAGCGTTTACTGGTACGATCCGATCCGGTCGGACCGGGAACACCGGCAGGTTCTGGTGCCCCTTTCCCATTCGCGGGCCGACGCTATCCGGTCCGCCCTGGTGGAGCGGGGGATACCCGCGCGCCGCATGACAACACTGGGACTTGGCGGCAGCCGCCCCGTCGTGCCTCACGGAGACCTGGAGAACCGTTGGAAGAGCCGGCGCGTGGAGTTTGTACTGCAGTAGGAGAAAGCCCACGTTGTCCCGTCGGGCCCGTTGAGGACTTTCACCTCCAGGTGGGTGCGCCCTGCCGGGCGCACCATAAAAAAACCCTATCGGCACCAAGCCGAAAGGGTTTTTGCTGAAGAGAAAGGAGCCTCCAGGACTCCAACCTACACCTCGTCAGGCGACCTGACGACGCCGGTCTGCGTTGACGCGCACCCAGGTGACGGCCGCCGCAAGAGCCAGTCCACTAATGGTAAAGACGAAAAGCGCCATGCTTCCCTCCTTATCGAATAGTGGGCCAGAAACTTTCCCTTTTCTGGTTTCAAATAGCGGCTTACCTTAATGCGCCGCTATTCCCTTTGATAACCGCCGGAGTCGAACCGGATCGGGAAGTCCACTTACTTCCCGGCTACCGTGAAAGCGTTTCTTACTTTCGAGCTAAGGATATAATTTTAACGATACCTTGTCAAGTCATTTGTCAAGAATTTTTTTAAGTATTTCCGGAGACAGTCATCCCCGCCGTTCGAACTCCACGACAACCGTTTCACGGTTCATCGGTCCCCAGATCGGTACCTGGAACACTTCTCTTCTCAAATCGGTGCGGTACCGCAGGGTGTTCCCGCCACGCACCGAGACGTAGTCGTCCCGAAAGACCATATCCGTGAAAAACGTCTCATCGTACATCGCGATCGCCACGGACCGTCCCTGTACTTCAATGTTCAAGGGAACGTCGAACTGATACACCAGCGCGCCGTCCTCGTCAAGGTATGCGTGGAACTTATCCACTCGCTCCACGGGAATCTCCCGGTCGTCTACCCGTATCATCGTGAAGTAATCGAAGTGTCGCAAGTTCTCAAACGCCCCGCGACGGATCGCCTCAATCTGGTCGTCTGAGAACCGGCCGTTCCTGGGACGGCCGTAATCCACGATGATCATCTGGGAGAAAAACGGGTCGAACGTCCAATGAGCGCGAACCGTGTTGATCCGAGTGCCTTCCAGCTCGATCTCCACGCGACTGTCGATCCAGATGTGCGGATGCGCGGTTACGACCGGAGCGGCCAGCACCATGAAGACCGGAACGAGCAAGGCCGGCAATGGAATGATTCGACTGCGATGCATCATGAGTTGAACGCTACACCCGGGACGGGAGCGAACGCAACCGGTCGGGGAAGGCCCGGCCGACGACTGCAGGGAATCATCTGCCCTGATCTCCCCGCTTGACATACCCTACGGGGGTATACTATCTTGGAGACAGGTAGAAAGATTGGAGGCGATATGAGCAATACAGACCAGCTTACCGAAGAGCTGACTATAGATACACTTGACCCGTCATCGTTGAAGCCGCAGAAAGAATCCTCGGAAGCGACGACGGTTACGCTCCGCGTGGACGGGATGAGCTGCGCCACCTGCGCGGCGAGCGTGGAGACGGTCCTTTCCGCCACCTCCGGCGTAGACCGCGCAGCGGTGAACTTTGCCGCGGAGAAAGTGACGATCGCCTACGATCCGCGCCAAGTCAGGCTTTCCGAGCTGAAAAACCAGGTGCACCAGGCAGGCTACAGCCTGCTCGACGACGACGACCAGGACCAGCAGGCGGAGGATCTGAAAAGGATGCAGACCGCCCGCCGACGGCTTCTTTTGTCGTCGATTCTCGCCGGATCAGTGATGGTCCTGATGATAGTACACATGTTCGTCCGGCCGATTCCCGGCTATCTTGCGATCACGGTCGTGCTCGGGGCGCCGGTGATCTTCGGTGCGGGCCGTCACGTTCACTTGACCGCGTTCCGCTCGCTTCGGTCGGGAAGGCCCAACATGGACGTCCTGGTGTCACTGGGATCGCTCCCGCCCTTCCTGATCGGCCTGATGGGGTTTTTCTTTCCGATCCAGACGTTCATCGAGATGGCGACGACGATCATGACGTTTCACCTGGTGGGGAAATACCTGGAAGTACGAGCCAAGGGTCGCGCGTCCGACGCGATCCGGAAGCTGGTCCAGATGGGCGCCAAAACCGCTAACGTCCTCGTCGACGATGAAGAGACCGAGGTGGACGTGAAAGATCTCGCACCAGGTGACGTTATGATCATCCGCCCCGGTGAGAAAGTACCAACCGACGGTGTCATTCTATCCGGAACAACCCACATCGACGAGAGTATGGCCACGGGAGAACCGGTACCGGTACGCAAGAAAGAGGGCGCCCAGGTGATCGGCGCGACTATCAACAAGGAGGGCTCGATCCGGGTGGAGGTTACCAAGGTTGGAAAGGATACGTTTCTCTCCCAGGTGATCAAGATGGTGGAAGAGTGTCAGGGTACCAAGGTACCGATACAGGAGTTCGCAGATCGCGTCACCGGGTACTTCGTACCGGCGATTCTCATCATTACCGCCGCCACCTTTACCTCGTTCCTGCTCTTCCCCTCCTTTCACCAGGGGATCATGCAGTGGGGCGCGTCGTTCCTGCCCTGGGTCAATCCCAACCTGCCTCCTCTTACGCTGGCGTTCATCACCGCCACGGCGGTCCTGGTGATCGCGTGCCCCTGCGCGCTCGGTCTCGGAACGCCCACGGCGCTCATGGTCGGCTCCGGCGTCGGCGCCGAAAAAGGGATCCTCATCCGGAACGGCGAAGCGGTGCAGACCCTGAAAGACGTCCGGGTGGTGGCGTTCGACAAGACGGGAACGATTACCGTGGGCAAGCCTACCGTAACGGACGTTATCCCCGGTGAGAACGTGTCCGAGGACGAACTCCTCCGCGTCGCGGCCTCCCTGGAAAACGCCAGCGAACACCCCCTGGGACAGGCGATCGTGGAAGCCGCGCGAGACCGTTCGATCAAACTCGCGGAACCGTCGGAGTTCCGGGCGATTACCGGGCGCGGAATCGAGGGCAAGCTTCCGGAGGGCACCGTTCGGATCGGCACCAGGACTCTCCTTCAGGATGCCGGCATCGCTATCGACGGGTACGAGACCCGGATGACCGGCCTGGAAGACCAGGCACGGACCGCGATGCTCGTGGCGGTAGATTCCCGCGTACTCGGCGTGCTTGCCGTGGCTGATCCGATCAAGGAGGACTCCGCCCGGGCCGTGGCGGAACTCGAACGCCAGGGCATTCGAACCGCGATGATTACCGGTGACAACGAGCGCACCGCCCGGGCGATCGCCGCCGCCGTAGGGATCTCGGAGGTTCTCGCGGAAGTACTCCCGGACGGCAAAGTGGATCAGGTCCGCCGCCTGCAGGAGGAATATGGCATGGTAGCGATGGTAGGCGACGGTATCAACGACGCCCCGGCGCTCAAACAGGCAAACGTCGGGATCGCGATCGGCACCGGCACGGACATCGCGATCGAAGCGGCGGACGTCACGCTCGTCCGGGGAGAGCTTCTGACTCTTGTGACCGCTATCAACCTCTCCCGCGCGATCTTCCGGAAGATCAAGGAGAACTTCTTCTGGGCGTGGTTCTACAACGTCGTGGCCGTACCGGTAGCGATGTTCGGCTTGCTGCACCCGATGATCGGCGCCGCCGCGATGAGCGTCAGCTCCCTGAACGTGGTGTACAACTCCCTGCGTCTCAA
>SLRR01000121.1 GCA_007130865.1 Spirochaeta sp.
CCGTGACAGTATCCCAGCTGGAAGACCAGTCGGCGTTCGCGTGCGCGTCCTCGCCCTGGATCGCCCGATTCACCAGATTCAGGGCAAAGCGGATATGATCAGCATGGCTCGCGATGCTGGCCCCGTCAGGATAACCGATCACCCGGCTCGCCTGTTCCGCGTCGACGCGTTCCAGCATGCCCACGATACCGCAGTCCGGTTCGTTATCGGCAAACCACGTCGCGTTCGGATCGTCCGGCCCCATATAAGCCTCGCGCATTAACGCGCCCAGGGCCTCGACAAACGCACTCTGATCGATTGTGTACTCACTCATCAGCAACTCCTTGTAAAATAGTAAGAAAAGCCGACTCGGCGCGCAAGTGCGGGGTCGTACGCTATTCCGTTTCGATTCGCAGGAGGATGTCCTGATTTACGTTCCCGAACTTCCGACCGAAGATGTTAATTCCTCCACGATACTCTGCTTCCGGAGCGATGCCGATTCGAATCGTCAGCTTGGATCTCGTGCTCAATGAGATTTGGTCGATCGTGATATCGCTAACCCGGGCCCCGTCGAGAAAGCTGCCGGATGTGGTGATGCGCCATTCTTTGAGATATCCGTATTGCGTGTTGTCCAGACTCCACCACTCAGGAGTGTGCTGCCCGCGACGCCCACCCATGTCACCGGGTGAGCGCCAGGTGCCGATTCCGAAATCCCCGACCCATAGGGTAATGTCGCTGGGCCAGGCGTTCTTGAACCCCGGGAATTCGGAGCAGATCTCCATACTTACGGATAGCGCCGTGGGTGTGCGTCCGGGCGCGATTTCGATGGGAAAGCTGTATTCCAGCCATCCGTCGGTAAACCAGATCAGCTGCGCCGATCCCCGGTGAGGATCGAGGAAGCTTTCCACCCTGTCGAAGCGACCGATAACACCAGTCTCGCTTACCAGACCGCACGGGCCCTGCGTATCAAAGTCCGTATAGAGACCGATCGGCATTTCGACTTCAATCGACGTATCTTCCGGTTGCTTATGGTTTCCATGGATGGGGATTACGGCTTCGTCGTATGGGATCGAGCAGATCTTACGGCTCCCCTTGGTACCGGGTACGTTGCGGGTGGAGACCAGACCGACGCGCTCCAGAGTCTGTACATTGACGGTACACGTCGACTGTGGAATTTCCAGGCGATCCGCAAGCTCCTGAATCGAGCACTCCTGCCGGGCAAGCGTATCAATGATTCTTCGGCGCACCGGTGAGGAGAGCGCTTTTGCGAGTGTTCCCACCGCTTCGTATTCTACGGTCAGGATTCGTCGTCTCATTCCGATATAGTATCAGGTTTTTCCTATAATGACGCGTCGGATTTCCGGGATGTTGATCTTCGGACGACGATCGCTGAAACAGAGACCGTTCACTTCCTGTTCCACGTCGGTAAGTTGTGTGTAGACGAATCCGGCGAGTCCCGGCTTGTTCCGGACGGTTTCCACGAGTGCGCTGGTACGTTCCAGAAGATCTTCCGGTGACTCCGCCAGATTGTCGTATCCCCATACGTCCTGTCGGTGGTCATCCGGCGCGCGATATCCTGTTCCGCCAAACTCGGTAATCATATTAAGCAAGCCTTCCGGTACGTCGTGTCGTGTCTGGAACAGGCGCCCGTTGGAGAGAGTCTGTTCCGGCGGGGTCCTGCTCTCGTGTCCGAACGCGATATCGAGGTCCCCCTCAAGCTCCTCTGAAGTGGACGCGTAACTGTGAAGGCCGTAGACGTCACCGCCTACGTGCTCCCAACCGTCGTTCCCCACTACGAGTCGTGTCGGGTCAAGGCTTCGGACCGTTTCGATGAGGCTTCGGACAAAGGTCTGTTGATCCGGGTCTGTATGGATGTTCGGGACGCCCCAGGATTCGTTAAAGAGTGTCCACGCGATCACGGACGGATGCATCCTGTCACGGCGTACCATTGCCAACACGAGGTTGACCAGGTTTCGTTCCGCCGCCGGCGTAAACCGGTACGCCGGAGGAAGTTCTTCCCATACCAGATATCCCAGTTTATCCGCCCAATAATAGAAACGGGGATCCTCGATCTTCGCGTGCTTCCGGCATCCGTTGAATCCCATGGAGATCGCGAGTTCGATGTCCCTTCGGATCGATTCATCGTCGGGAGCGGTAAACAGCCCGTCCGGCCAGTGTCCCTGGTCGAGAACCAGACGCTGATAGTGAGGCGCTCCGTTGAGATGAAGCATGCCGTCCCGAATTTCCACGCGACGGAATCCAGCATACGTACGGATCACGTCCACTCCCGCGGCGGTCGTCATAATCACCTCGATATTCACGAGATGTGGTGATTCCGGAGACCAGAGTGGGACGTCATCGATATCGATCCGGAGCGGTGTCACCGGATAGACGATCTCGTGTTGTATCGTCTCCGTTAGATCTTCGCCGGTGATCGCGACGGTGATCGAGCCCGACGCGGGGGCGGATGGCTGCACATGAACGTCCAGGTAACCGGATCCACGGTTGGTTCCGGTCACCTCAGTAACGGTGGCAGTATGGTGCACGTCGTCGATCGCAACGGTCGGGGTGAACTCGAGTCGTACCGATTGCCAGATACCACTGTTCTCCGTGTACCAGCAACTGAACGGTGCCTGCCAGCTTTGCTTTCCCCGGGCTTGTTCGGGATCTCGGCGATCTTCAACGCGGAGCAGAATCTCATTGGGTCCTGGTCGGACCAGACTCGAGATGTCCGATCGGAACGGGCTGTATCCACCGCGATGCATAGCGGTAAACTCACCGTTGATCCAGAGCTTGCACGTATGGTCGACCGCGCCGAACACGATCCACACCCTGCCGTCTGTTTCTCGCCGGTCAAGATCGAATGTACGTCGATACCAGAGTATTGGATGCTCGCCTTTGAGTTCTACTCCGCTGCGGTCACTCTGCGGGGGGTAGGGAACAAGGATGGATCGGGAGAAATCCGGGACCGCTCCCGGGCACGTGCCGACCGACTGGTCCTTTCCGGGTCGGATAAGAACATCCTGATCGACGGCAAAATCCCAACGACCGTTGAGGGTTCTCCAGGCAGGACGATGGTGTAAAGGATCGGATATCTCGGCTCTCGGTATTGTCATAATAATTCCTTGAAAAATTTCCTTGATTGTATATCATTAACAAGCTATAATCAAGGTAGTTTATTAAAAGAAACGGATGTTTATATGGTAAAGCGATTCGAAAACAGAGCTGCCTGGTTGTTTCTCAGTCCTTTTCTCCTTATCTACGTGGTCTTTACGGTATTTCCGGTTTTTCAGGCGTTCTGGATGAGTGCTTTCGATTGGGATCTGTTGTCCATCGATCGGAGTTTTATTGGTCTGGACAACTATCGCAAAATGTTGTTCGACGATGCTGCGTTCTGGCGCAGTCTGAACAACACCGTCATGTTTGTTCTTCTCTCGTCGCCGCTTATCATTGCAGTTGGTCTTCTGCTGGCTCTCGGTATGAGTGGAAGCCGCGGCGGGTGGCTCCGGACGGTATTCTTCAGTCCGTACGTACTCTCGGTAGCAGTGGCGACACTCGTGTGGGGTTTTTTACTGAACCCGCACCAGGGCTTGATCGGTGCGGGCATGCGTTTTGTCGGTATGCAGCCCCTGGCGTGGCTTACCAACCCACGACTGGCCATGCACGGGATCGTACTGACAACGCTCTGGTGGACGGTCGGATTTAATATGGTTCTGTTTATCGCAGGTTTGCAGGATATCGACGGCTACCTGTACGAAGCGGCAACGATCGACGGAGCGGGTCCGGTGCGTCAGTTCCTCTCCATTACCATCCCCGGTCTCAAACGTACTATCGCTCTTGTGACGGTACTTCAGATCATCGCTTCGTTTCAGATCTTCGGTCAGGTATACATCATGACCAGGGGTGGTCCGGGCGGTACAACGCGCGTCCTGATTCAATATATCTACGAGACGGGATTCCGGGATTTCAGGCTTGGATACGCTTCGGCTATGTCGGTAGTGCTGTTCGTGGCGATGTTCGGGGTGTCGATGATCCAGCTCTACGTATCCCGCCGAGGAGACGAGGAATGAAACGGTTCAAGAAACGGCTTCTGATTGTGATTCCCGTAGCGTTGCTTTGGGTTGTTCCCCTGGTCTGGATGCTCGTACTCTCGCTCACTCCGAACGAACTCGTACAACAGAACACGATACGACTGATACCGGCTCAACCGACGCTGAAAAATCTGGTCGGCGTGTTTATGACCGGTCTTACCTTACGCTGGTTTATGAACAGCGTCGTCGTGACGGTAACCACGACCGTTCTTGTTGTGACGACTCAGGCAATGGCGGCGTACGCGATCGCGCGGATCCCGTTTCGCGGGCGCGTACTGGTGTATCCTCTGATCCTTGCCGGCCTGATGGTGCCTCGGGAGGCGATGTTCATTCCCCTCTTTCTCATGTTTTCCAACTGGAACGCTCACAATACATACGCTGCGCTGATTCTTCCTCGCGTGGCGATTCCACTGGGCGTATTTCTCGTCACACAGTTCATGCTTGCGATCCCCCGGGAGGTGGAGGAAGCGACTCAGATCGATGGAGCCACGCGCTGGACCGCGTTCTGGAAGATCATCCTTCCCATGAGCCTTCCCGCGTTGACCGCGCTGGCGGTATTCACCTTTATACAGGCCTGGAACGATTATCTCTGGCCCCTGGTCAGCGCAACGCGAAAAGAGATGTTTACAATCACCACCGGACTGGCGAGCCTGCAGGGTAATTTTGCTCAGGCCACGGAACTGGGGAGCCTCATGGCTCGCGGTGTGATCGCGGCGCTTCCGCTGTTGATTCTCTTTTTCATCTTTCAAAAGAACCTGATCCGCGGCATCTCGATGTCGAGCGGGACAAAATGAAACGACTTATCTTGATCCGTTGCCGTTGGCAACGCCGGCACAACTATAAGGAGGTACCCGTTATGTTGGTACAGATTCGTAGAACGGTTTTTGTCACGATTGTGATGCTCACTGCCCTGACCGTGTGGGCCGGTGGAGCTCGGGAGGAGGGTGACGGCACTACCACACTTACGATGGCCCGCTTTTTTGGCGATTGCGATGATACGACGCAAGGTGTGACGGACGTCAGCCAGGCTACCACGGAGTGTGAGGTAATCCAGATACTCACAAACAAGTACAACGCGGAAAATGACCGTGGTGTGAGGATCGAACGCCTGGGAGGCGCCGAATGGGGGACCTACTATGATGGTCTCAATACGAGTTTTGCCGCGGGAGACCCTCCGGACATCGCGGTTATGCATGGATCCAACCTTCCGGACTATACCGAGCGGAATCTGATTCATCCGATCGACGACTACCTTGATCTGTACGGTGTAGATCCCGCCGACTGGACCGATCCCGCTCGCGGTGCCGTATCCGATAGCGACCGGTTGTACGGCGTTCCGTTCGACTTACACGCTAATCTTTTCCACGTGAACGTAGACCTCTTTCGCGAAGCAGGCTTGATTGATAGTGAGGGTAATCCGATTCTGCCTTCCAGCCGAGGCGAGTTTTTTTCGCAGGCGGAGGCAATGCGCCGGGAAACGGGAGCTATGTACTTCACGACCGACGCGTCTCAGTTCCCGATCGGAGTACGGCTGATGTTCAGTCTCGTCTGGCAGCAGGGATCGGATCTGATCTCCGGTGACGGCAGTTACGCTACCGTGAATACGCCGGAAGCCCGGGAAGCGGTCGATTTCATGGTGAGTATGTTTGAACAGGGCTACGCGAACCCGGACTTCAACTACACCGCGTCGGAACAGGCTTTTCTCTCCGGAGACGCGGCGATTCTCATGAACGGTACGTGGGCGGTGGATCAGTATAATCGGGAGGCTGAATTCGATTACCGGGCGATGGACTTCCCGACGCTGTACGAGCGTCCGTCGGTATGGGCCAACAGCCACATGTGGGTGCTTCCCGCACAGCGTAACAACGCGAAGTACGAGACCGCAATGGACTTTCTCGCATTCCTGCACAACCATACGGTGGACTGGGCCGCCGGTACCGGCCATCTTGCCCCGCGTACCAGCGTGCTTACCGGTGCTGAGCTACAGCGCGTTGCCCAACGTTCAAATTACGCGGATACCGCTAACATCGCGCAACTTGTACCCTCGATTCGCAACTGGCAGGCGGTAGAAGATATCCTCAAAGAGGAAATCGAATCGACCTGGCTTACGGGCAAAGCGATCGATGCAGCCCTTGCCGACGCCGATCGGAGGATCAACTCGGTCCTGCGTTGATGCGTCACGTGGCGGTCGGACTTGTGTCGGGATTCAATTGCACAGGCCGACCGCTACATCCGTTGTTTGACAACGCATCGCGAGCTCCGTGCATCCACTCTGGTCACTGCTCCGGCGGTGGTGGATTGAACGCCAGGAAGGTGCCCCACCAACCGCCGGCGTCAGAGGGCGGTGTTCCAGTGAATACCGACGCGGCGGTGACGCTGGTTGCACCGTCGGGCACGGAGGCTACGTCGATACGCACCATCCTGCCGGAACCTCCGACGGAATGATCGTAATCGTAGGTCCACAGATAACCGCTGTTGTCAAAGGCAATACTCACCGGGACGATGGGGTCGCCGGGCGCCGCGAGAACCTCGAGCGCCAGGTCCGCGTCGGCAGCGGTAAAACCGTCGCTTAGCCCATTTGGATCGTCGAAGCGCAACAGCCTGGCTTTCGGGGGCTCCTCGTCATCGACGGTGCCGTTTACAGTGACCCACATCCTGCCGTCCGCATCAAACTCGACACTCAAGGGCTTATCGAAGTCGCCGGTGAGACTCGGTTCAATCGGGTGAGTGCCGGTCAGGTACAGGTCGCCGGGGGTGAAGCGCAGCAGAGTTCGCGTGTCGTCCGGGTAGAATTCTTTTCCGTTGAACGTTCCGATCCAGAGGTTTCCCGCCGGATCGAACCGTGCTGAGTTGAAAAAGAAGATGTCGTCAGGCGTATCAAATATACCGTCCGGGGATATTTCCACCACCACAGGGTTTGTTGGATCCGGTTCAGTCGCGGCAAGACCGTCGAATCGTATCAGATCGCCCCAGTTATATTGGGTCACAAACACGTTGTCGTCGTCGTCGATCGCGATGCTGGTACTCCCACCCAACGCAGCGTCGAGCACAGTCAGCGCTGGGTCGGGAAGGTCGTCATCGGCATTCAGGCCCTCCCACTGTGCGGGATGAAAAATGTTCAACTCGCCGGGAGCAATATAGTGCACCAGCCACATACTGCCGTCGGAGCGAAACACCAGGTCATTCGGAGAACCATGACTAAAATTAAACGTGGCAGCCGGCGCGCCGGAGCCGGTGAGCTCGCTCGCGTCGTACCGTACCAGGCGACTTTCCGCAGCCGAGGAGACCCACAGCGATCCGGTTCCGGGGCGTGGGGCAAACTCGAGCGTCAGTTCCTGCTGCTCTTCGTCGATAATGATCACCTCCGCGGGAACGTTCACCGGGTCATAGACGGTATCCACGATCTCATGCGCGTTGCGGACAGGGAAAACGGTTACGGTATATGTGCCGGGAGCGATGCCCGCACGAACGCTGTCGGACAAACCACCGGTAAGGTCGCTGCTGCTGATCTCCACCGTCTCCCCGGACGAGCTGAGCCGTACCGCGATCCCCGGTCGTAGCGAATCCTCCGGCAGGCCACTGACACTGATCTCCAGCGACCCGGCCGGTCCGATCGGGTTGTTGCTTCCCGAAGACGAATCGTCAAGAAAAAGGGGGCATGCTGCGAGAGTTACAACGACCGAGATCAGGGCCACCAATCGAAAATGAAAACCTGTTGCGTGCATCGCGTTCTCCTTCCTCGTCAACACGACCAAGAATACGCACCCATTCCCATATTTTCATGATGTAAATAGTCATAATTTTATGGTAACTTTCGTCACAATCGACCTGTTCACCGCGTTTTGTTGTATATTGGAAGGGTACTTTCATGTTCTGTATGAGACGGAACATCCTTTTTGCAACTCTCCTCGCTGCTTTACTTCTGATATCGACTCAAATCCTCGCGTCCCAGGAGACCGGGGGAGGGTACACGCCGGCGGTCCCGGGCGTGCTGGACTTCCGGGGGCATGACTTCACAGGCAACGGCATCGTCGAACTCAACGGTGACTGGCTCATTTTCTGGAATCAACTGGTGGACCCGGTTTCGTTGACGGGTGAATCGATCGAGGCAGTTCGAGAACGGTCGGACGGCTTCTTTGGTATTCCCCGTACATGGAATAACTGGCAACATGATGGCCGGCCTGTCGGAGGTCACGGATACGCCACGTTTGTGACCGATCTTCATCTGCCTCCGGAGATGCTTCGGGCGGCGCTCTGGATCCCCAATGCCTCCACGGCGTATACGCTCTGGGCGGACGGTCAAATGGTTTCGCACAGTGGCACTCCCGGCGTCGACAGGAATACCTCGCTCCCCCGGTACGTGGTGCGGACCGCGGACCTTCCGGTGACGGACAACCCGGTCCGGATCGTTCTGCAGGTGTCGAACTTTCACCACCGTCGCGGCGGCATGTGGAAGGCGATCAAGCTGGGCACGCCCGACCAGATCGGCACACTCGACATACACGAGACGGTGTACGATCTGCTGCTCCTGGGCAGTTTCATCG
>SLRR01000211.1 GCA_007130865.1 Spirochaeta sp.
CGGTACCTTGGTGCGATCTGGCAGCAGCAATGGATACACCGGGAATCAAAGACACGAGGACCGTTGCCCGTGATCCACCCGGTGGTTCTATACCATGGATCGACGCCGTGGACCGCACCGTTAACACTTACCGGACTGCACGGTGCCGGAGACTCCGACCGCGTCCCGGACGACACGCCGCACATCACCGACCTTGCTTATCGCCTGGTGGACCTCCGCACGATTCAGCCTGAGCGACTGCGCTTAGCCACCCGAACCCTGGCATTTCTGATCGCGTTGCACCACGTGTTCCGTCGGTTGGAGCACCCAACCGCCCGACGCCTGGTGGAGACGCTGGGGACTCTCCCAATCGGCGCCAAAACCCGTATCCGGTTGTTTCAATACCTGCTCTTCAACATGCCGGAAGAGAACACGGGATTGCTGGTGACTGAGCTGGAGGAGCGGGAGTATACTATGGAGGGAGGAGGTGCGATCATGACGGTAGCACAGGAACTGATGCGGCGGGGCGAGGTAAAAGGTCGCAAGGAAGGCCTGAAAGACGGTCGCGAGGAAGGCCGTGAGGAGGCGACTCACGACGTTGCCCGTCGGATGCTGGAAAAAGGACTATCCGTCGACTTGATTATTGAGACGACCGGTCTCACCGCGGAACAGGTATTAGCGCTCCGGCCGACCACACGCAACCCCTGAAGCGAGCAACCCCGGCGCATCGCAACCCGGGGTGCTGGTCGCAATTCCTGCGAATTGCTTGCATCAGTCGCGCACCCACTGGAACGCGACGTCAACATGCGTCCTGAGCACGACAGGATTTCTTTCCCCTGACACCACCAACAGCAACTTCCTGAAGAAATATACCAGCGGACACAAGCAGGAGTGCTCCCGGCCCCCTATATACCAATAAGGGGGAAGGGTGAAACCACACGACGACCTGTTCCGGGAGATGGTCTCGGACCCGGTTGCGCAGCGGGACATGGTACGGATCTGCCTGCCCGATCTGGTAGCGCAGATCGACCTGGACGCCGTAACGGCGGTGGACGCAACCTTTACCGGCGGCAAGCAGGCGGACCTGCTTCTGTCGATGCGTGAGCGCGGCGACGGGGATCGGCGGGGCAGGGAGCACCTGGTGTACATGCTGGTGGAGCACAAGTCCTATCATGACCCGTTGGTAGCCGTACAACTGTACCGGTACCTGGGTGCGATCTGGCAGCAGCAATGGATACACGTGGAATCGGAGGTGCGTGGACCGCTGCCCGTGATCCACCCGGTGGTTATCTACCATGGGCTGGCACCATGGACCGCACCGTTAACACTTACCGGACTGCACGGTACCGGAGACTCCGACCGCGTCCCGGACGACGACACGCCGTACATCACCGATCTTGTCTATCGTCTGATGGATCTGCGCACGATTCAACCTGAGCGATTGCGGATCGCTACCCGAACCCTGGCATATCTGATCACGTTTCGGCATGTGTTTCGTCGGCTGGAACAGCCAGCCGCCCGACGCCTGGTGGAGACGCTGGGAACGCTCCCGATCGGCGCCCAAACCCGTATCCGGTTGTTTCAATACCTGCTCTTCAACATGCCGGACGAGAACACGAAGATGCTGGTGACGGAGCTGGAGGAGCGGGAGTATACTATGGAGGGAGGAGAAGCGATTATGACGGTAGCACAGGAACTGCGGCGGCAAGGCGAAGAAAAAGGTCGCAAGGACGGCCGCGAGGAAGGCCGCGAGGAAGCGACTCACGACGTTGCCTGTCGGATGCTCGAGAAAGGCGCGACTGTCGATTTTGTCGTGGAGACGACCGGTCTCACCGCGGAACAGGTAGTAGCGCTCCGGCGGACCACACGGAACCCCTGAAGCGAGCGACCCGGGGCGTAGGCCGGGGCACGCCCCAACTCTAACGCACATCTTCCGCCCAGGACCGGATAAACGTGAAATCCCCCGCTGCGGCTAATACGATCTGGATACTGTCGGAACGGGCGATCCGCCTGGCCGTGGGACTGG
Organism: Spirochaeta sp.; assembly: GCA_007130865.1. GTDB lineage: Bacteria > Spirochaetota > Spirochaetia > DSM-27196 > Alkalispirochaetaceae > Alkalispirochaeta. Next base: position 2,006 of record SLRR01000211.1, read on the forward strand.
TGGTCGGTGTATGGGTTGCGAGGTACCTGGGTCCGGAACAATACGGAGTTCTGAGTTTTGGTATCGCCTGGGTTGCGCTTTTTTCTACGATTGCTACCCTGGGATTGCCCCATGTGCTTACGAGGGACCTATCCCTCGCTCCCGATTCCGCCGGAGTTTTGCTTTCCACGGCGGGCCTGTTACGTCTGGCCGGCGGTGTTGCCTGCCTGTTTCTCGCAACCGGTATATTTGCCGCGTTCCACGGTACCGGGGATCCGCGGATGTGGGTGGTCCTTCCGGTGGCGACAGGAACGGTCTTTCACGCAGGGGACGTCATCGAGTATTGGTTTCGCAGCCGCGTGGAGTGGAAGTATGTATTCCGAGTCCGGTTGATCACCCTCGGCGTGGCAACCTTTTTCCGTATTGTTCTGGTACTTGCCGAACGGAACGTCCTGTGGATCGCCGCGGTGATCCCTCTGGAAGCAGCGCTGACCGCGGGATTGCTCCTGGTTCAGATGGTTCTGCATGGGAGCCGCGTCAAGCCCGGTCGTCCTTCCGGAGAGGTGGCTGCGCGTCTTGTACGGGATGGTTTTCCCGTTCTTCTCGCGGGCGTGGCGATCATGGTCTACACAAAGATAGACCAGGTAATGATCGGTATCTTCCTGGCCAATTACGAGGTCGGCGTGTACGCCGTGGCGGTGCGGTTGGCCACCGTGTGGTACGTGATACCAACGGCGATAACGCAATCGGTATTACCCGGGACCATTGCCGCTCGCGACCGATCCAGAACGGAGTACGAAGGTCGAATCATCCGAGTTGTGGCGCTTCTCTTCTGGTGCTTTCTTGGTGTAGCGGCCGCGGTTACCTTTTCCGGCCCTCTGGTGATCCGGGTTCTTCTGGGAGAGGAGTATGGAGCCGCCGGTCCGGCGCTTCAAATACATATCTGGTCCGGTCTGGGGGTGTCCGTGGGGGTGGCGATACAGCAGTGGTACCTTGCGGAGAACCGTCTGGAGATCGATCTCTACCGTACCGTGGCAGGCGCCGTTGTCAACCTCGGCCTCAACCTGATACTGATCCCGCGTGCCGGGATCTTCGGGGCAGCCCTTGCGACCGTAGCGGCGCAAGTTGTCGCGGCGTATCTTTCGGCGGCGTGGTTTCCGACCGCCCGCGACGCGTGGCGACTTCTTAACGCCGGCATCGCGTATCCGTTCCGAACGGTACGGTAATGATCTCGATTATCGTCCCGGCGCATAACGTAGAACAGTATCTGCCAGCGTGTCTGGACTCGATCCTCGCGCAAACGTTTAGTAGCTACGAGGTGCTCATCGTGGATGATGGTTCTACCGACGCCACCGGCACGATCGCCCGGTGGTACCGTGAGCACTGGTCCCGGGATCACCGTCGGAGTTGCGTTTTTAGACACATCAGCCGGACCTGGGCGGGAACGGCGGCTGCGCGTAATCACGGGATGGATATCGCCCGCGGCGAGTACCTGATGTTCTTGGACGCCGACGATACGCTGCACCCGTCGGCGTTGGAGGTTTTATTTGCAGCGGCACACCGATACGATGCTACAACGATCATTGCCGAGTACGAACGGACCGATCGTCGTCCAACGCGTAGGACGTTTGGGAGGGCGCGGGCGTCGGACTATTACGTTCCTATGGGCGCCGATCGCGCTCTGCGGGAGTTTGGGCTGGGCCGGATACGCCGAGCCGTATGGGGAAGCCTCTGGCACCGAGGGTCCCTGGCGTCGGTGCGGTTCGCGGGGGGCCGCTTCCACGAGGACGCTGAGTTTATGCCGCGAGCGCTCCTGGCGTCGGAACGCACCGTGTGTATTCCCGACTGCGTATACCGATATCGGATCCGGCCGGGAAGCTTCATGACGACGGTCTCGGAACGGCGTCTTGACGTCTTCTGGGCCCATGCTTGTATCCACGATGTATTGACAACGCGGTACCGATCACCGCGTATTCACGCGTACGCCAGGGCAAGTCTGGTATCAGCCGCAGCCTCGCTGGTGCGAATGGTAGCGCTTGATGACACCGATAATGACGGACATCGCGACAATTCGATGAGCGGGCGGCGTCGACGGCGGTGCAGCAGGTCGTGGCGCAAGCGGTGGCGCAAGCGGTGGCGGGCTCGGATATTCTCGCGAGTATCCCGGCGCTACATAGCCTTGTGCGGTCTGGACCCGCTCTTACCGCTCAATGTACGGATTCATGGACTGCTCGCGCTTACCGGATTTACCGGATATGCGCGGGGAGTGAAGACCTTACGAGCTCTTGTTAAGCTCGTGCGTGGGGTATACCGTGACTGACAGTGACCGTCGCGCAGAATCGCAAGGAGGACGTATGAAAACGTCAACAAATGTATCGTGGGTAGTTCTGGTACTCGTTCTGGTCGTGGGAATCACACCGGTAACGGCTCTGGACACCGTGGTTGGGGAGACGATCGTTGATCTGGACGGCGAGAGGGCGCACGTGCGCACCGGGGAGACCAACCTGGGTAACCTCATGGCGGACATGATGCTTGCCGTCACGGATGCAGACCTGGCCTTTACCAATGGCGGGGGTATCCGCACCTCCGTACCGGCCGGACCGATAACGATGGAGCAGATCCTGGAGGTGCATCCCTTCTCCAACGTGATCGTCACGGTGGAGATGACTGGCAGACAGATCCTGGAGGCGCTGGAACACGGGGTGAGTCAGTATCCCGAGCACTGGGGAGGGTTTCCGCAGGTGAGCGGATTCAGCTTCACCTTTGACCCGGCATTACCGGTGGGCGAGAGAATCGTCTCTTTGGAGACGGGTGGTGGTACGCCAGACCCGGACCGCACGTACGTGGTTGCCACGAATGACTTTCTCGCCGCCGGCGGCGACGGATACGTACCGTTTGAGAACGCGCCCCTGCTTCAGGAGTTCGTAAGCCTGGATATCGCGATGATAGAGTTTGTACGCGACTACAGCCCTCTCAACGCCCGGGTGGAAGGGCGAATTAACCGCCGATAAGGCGATCAACCGCGGATACACCGCAGCACGTTCCCGCTGGAGAAACACATTGATACGAATATACCAGAACTACATGATTATCGCCCTCACCGTTATTGCCGGTGTCGTCTTTCCGACGGTTCTGCAGGCGGAAGAGACCGCGCAGATGCTGGAGGAAGAGCGGCTCCGGGCGGTCTACGCTATGAGCCTCGGCGATTACCTTGTGACCCCAGGCGACAGCTACACGCTGAGCTACCGGGTCGGGACGGAAGCGATCAGCGCGACCGTTTTGGTGGAGAGGGATTATCGTATCAACCTGGGAGCCTTTGGCGTGATCTCCGCGGAGGGACTCACATTTCCGGAACTGCGGCAGCGGGTGGAGTCGCTCGTGGTGGATTCCTACCCCCGAAGTACTCCCCGACTGGTGATCCGGTCCCTGGGTCGCTTCCAGGTCACCGTGACCGGAGAGGTGGAGCGTGTGGGGCTTTCCCGGGTGGACGGACTCACCCGGCTCGAGTCAGTCGCGCGAGGGCGGGCAACGGAGTACGCCTCCATGCGTACGGTCACGGTGCGACGGGCGGACGGAACGCGAACTACCTATGATCTCTTCCGCTTTGAGAGAGACGGCGAGGTCTCGCAGAATCCCTACCTCCGTCCCGACGACCGGATAGAACTTCTGCGCGCCCCCCGGACGGTCCGTGTAAGCGGCGAGGTACACCGCCCGGGGACGTACCAGCTTCTGCCCGGGGAGAACCTGCGGGAGCTGATCGAACGGTACGGCGGCGGGCTCACCGCCGCGGGAGATCCGGAGCGGGTACGGATACAACGAATCCCTCCGAATCTGCGGGCAACATCCCGCAGTTATGAAGTTCGATTGGACACGTCCGGCCCGGAGACCTCCGCGGATCAGGAACTGCAGGATCAGGACCGTGTGACTGTCAGGACCAAGGACCAGTTTCTGCCGGTGGTGTTCTTTGAGGGGGCGATTTTTGCCGGAGAGGAACGGGAGTTTGAAGTGCGAGAAGGAGTCGATGCTCCCGCATCGGGTTACGCCCGGTACTCCCACCGGTATCGGCCGGGTGACACCCTGGCGGACGCCGTGCGTTCGATCTCAAACCGGCTGCTCCCGGCGTCGGATATGGCCGGGGCGTATCTTACCAGGTCAATGGCGTCCGGTGGTGAGATAATCGAACTGGACCTGGAGGAGCTGATCTACCAGCGGGACCCGGAGGTAAACCCCGAGCTGCAACCGGGAGACCGCATCATGATCCCCTTCCGGCAGCGCTTTGTCACGGTCACCGGAGGCGTGCACGCGCCGGGGCGCATCGCCTACGTACCGGGCAGGACCTACGATTACTACCTGGCCCAGGCGGGCGGGGTCAATCCCAACCGCCACATGGGTGAGCGGCCCCGTATCTACACGATCGACGGCGAACGTCGTAATCGACGCGATGAGATCCGTCCGGAGGATCGGATCCACTTCTCGACCAACAGCCCGATCTTCTATCTCGGACCGGTAACCACCGTCCTGAGCCTCATTACCAGTACTGTGAGCATGATTTTGTTACTCCAGTGATGCAGGTGAACCGCCGCAGGAGACAAGCATGTACAGATACCGCCTCGATAATATACGCGTTCTTTCCGAGATAGAGCTGCCCCTGGAGTCTATCCAGGCAACGACCGGGCCGGTTGTGGCGGTGCGCCAGAGAGGACTGGAGCCGCTGCCCGGCGACGAAGCGTTGACGATGCGCTACGGCACAGTTCCGGGCGGGCAGCAGGTAGACATATCCGGAGTCGGGAGATTCCAGGTGATACCCCCTTATGAGATCGTCGTCGATATCTTGTCGGCCGAGATGGTTGATCGTGCCCGGGATTATATCGTATATCTGCTGCAACAAGAGCCTTTCCAGGTAAGATAGGTGAGGTGCCAATGGTAACGCGGGACGATGTTCACGCGATGATCCACGATCTGGCCTCTGTGACGGGAACGACGGAGTTCACCTGGTCGATGGTGAGTCGGTTTGCCCGAGAGTTCGCGGAGCGGCACCGCGGGGACAATCCGCAGTTACAGGTGTTTCTCGCGGAGAACCGTGACCTCCATCTCCGGGAATGCCTGGAAGGACTCGAACGTACCGCAGTGGTGGAACTGGAACGGGAACCCGGCGAGAAGCGATTTGGACAGGAGCGTCGCAGTCGCGCGATCACGGGGGTCCGGTACTGCCGATACTTCCCGTGTGAGCTGGACCGACTCTACCGCGAGATGGAAAAAGGGGAGCGCCGAGGGTTCCCGAGACACGCTAATCTCTCGGTGCCCCCGCCACAGGATCTGGTGCAGAGTTTGCTTCTGACGGAGGGGATCGCCGGTGTACTCGACGACGAGGGCATACCCGCGGATACGGTCCTGAAGGTGGAGTTCAAAGGACGCATTCCTGCGGTACTCGTTACCAAGCGGATCCTTCGGGATCGGATTCCCAACCTGGCGTTCACTATTCTGCGAACCGTTATCCTGCGGGACTGGAGCGTAGCGCGGCTCGAGCGGATGTTGCAGACCGTGTTTCCGGACCAGGGGGACGAGATACGCTCCACGCTGCAAGTTTTTCTGGCGGATTCCACGGAGGCGGAGCCGTTCCTGCGCGAGACGACGAGTTTCCAGCGGGAACTGCTCGTGAAGCTCTGCAGTGCCGTTGTCCAGGAAGAACGTCACAAGCATATCACCGACGACGCGGACTGGGCGGTCAGCCAGGCGGCGTACCTCCTGGCAGCGAGCATCGTGTACCAGGGCAGAAAAAACCGACAGCAACGAGGCGCGCAGGACGCACGGCGCTTGATTACCTGGGAACTTCGCAAACCCCCTTACGTCTATTCGATCAAAGAGATCGAATCGCTGCGCGATAGCCAGGGTCGTACCCTGGCGGAATTCCTCCCGCAGGAGAAGATCCGGGCGGTGCTGGACGAGATGACCGGGACAGGTAACGGCGACGACCCACCGGAACTGGTGACGGTGGAAATACCCGCCCGGGGGATCCGGTACATCCACACAGCGGAATACATCCCTCTGCTGCTGCGAAACGTGGAGGAAGCGCGCCGGACCGTACGCGCGGCGATGCTGGAAGAGTTCGTTCGCCTCCTGCGACATAACAACCGGCAATCCTGGATGACCGACAATATCGCCCTGGAAGAATACCTCGAAACGTACCTCCGCCGGGAACACCCGCTCCTGTACAGCATGGCCCGGTACAAGCTCCTCTCACCGATCCTGGTAGAACACGGAACGGACGAGGGCGCTAACGAGGCGACCGAGCTCCTGGACAGCGCGAACTTACGAATGCATCGCTGGTCAAGGATCCTCGAGATCGACCGGGCGGAACTCTACCACGAAGCATTACAACAGCTGCCGCTCTGGTCACGCATACCACTCGTTCGCGAGATGGGAGCGTTTTTCACGCGCGACAACGGGACAAAATAGCGCATCGGCGAGAGTTCTGGTTGGAGGAACGGAGCGGTGCGAAGCGGAGCCTCCGAGACGCCCGACACCTTTCACATTTTACGCTTGAAATAACGCCTCCTCGATTTTCTGGGCCTTCGCACCTGACCACTGTGTCGGGA
>SLRR01000279.1 GCA_007130865.1 Spirochaeta sp.
GTGGCTCGCCCTGAGGCGAGCCATTTCCTCCCGGCGTACCATCTCCGCTTTTCGGCGCAGATCCGCGATCACCGGTCGAACGATGCGTTCTCGGACACGGCGGGAAAAACGGGCGACCTCCTCGTCGATGATCACTTCCACCTGGGGAATCTCACCCCGTCGTTCCGTCAGGCCGGCGTTAACCGTGTCCTCCAGTGCGTCGATATCGAGTAAACGAATGCCCGGTACGCTTCGGGCATCGGGTGCGACGTCTCGGGGAACAGCAATATCGATAATCAGCAGTTCGCGTCCCTCGCGCCGTCGCATCGCATCCTCGAGCATAGATCGGGAGATTACCGGCGTGTCCGCGGTGGTAGCGGTCAGAACGGCGTCCACCTCGACGAGCAGCGACTCCAGCGCGTCGATCCCGTGCGGTGTAGCGTTCCAGGGTGAAGCCGTTTTCCGGGCGCTCGAAAACGTACGGCTCACCACGTCGATCTCAGTGACGCCACGGTAGGAGAACGCTTTCAGCGCGAGGCCTCCCATCTCGCCCGCTCCAAGAAGCAGAAACCGGCGATTCGAAAGGTCACCCAGCGCTTCCTGTGCGATGTGCACTGCCGCGGCGCTTACGCTCGAGGGATTGCACCCGATACAGGTCTCGGTCCGCGCGCGTTTACCGCATCGTATCGCGGTCTGGAAAACCTCCGTCAAAACAGGCCCGATCCTCTCCTGCGAAACCGCGGAGGCGAAACTTTCGGCGACCTGGCCCTGAATCTGGGATTCGCCGAGCACCATCGAGTCGAGTCCACAGGCAACCCTGGCGAGATGGCGCACCGCCTCAAGATCCTCATGCTGGTAGAAAGGGACGGCGTTTTTCCTGTTGGAAACGTTATGAATCGATGCGACCAGGTCAGGCAGGTCCGCCTCACCGCCCACCGTATAGATTTCCACTCTGTTACAGGTGGCGAGCAGAGCGAATTCTTTCACGTCCGCCCGGAGAAGAGCGTCCGCCAGGTACGGAGAACCGGTGGAACGCCCCGCGTGAATGCGACGCAGGTGCTCTCGAACCTCGATCGGTGCAGTTGTGTGATTGACTCCGTATGAGCGCAATCCAAGACCGTGGTACGCTTTAACCCGTTCGTGCGCCGGTTCCATGGCTAACATGACACTAACACTAATATAGATTTTCAACAACTGTGGTCGAGCCTGGAGATCGAGTCCAACCCGCCGTTCTCATAGGCGCGTCGATATTCCAACCCCGGTGGACGTCTACAGGCGGCGAAAGACGTTTCGCGCGGCGGCAAGAGTCTTCTCGGTTTCGACCTCGGAGTGGACAGATGAATAGAACGCCGCTTCAAACTGGCTCGGTGGCATGTAGATCCCCTCCTGGAGCATGCCGTGAAACCAGGCCGCGAAGCGATCCGTGTCGGCCCGGCGTGCTCCTTCCCAGTCTTTTACAGGCTGATCGGTGAAGAAGACGGTCCACATCGTCCCGACGCGTTGAATCCGTACCGGTATACCGGTTTCGTGCGCTGCCAGCCTGAGTCCGTCGACCAGATCCCGGATGCCGCTCTCCAGCGCATCCCACGTTCTCGTATCCAGTAACGTGCCCAGTGTAGCGATTCCCGCCGCCATCGCCAGAGGGTTGCCGGAGAGCGTCCCCGCCTGGTATACGGGGCCTTCCGGGGCTACCAGCTCCATGATCTCCCGGGCACCGCCGTACGCTCCCACGGGAAGTCCGCCGCCGATCACTTTACCCAGCGTGACCAGGTCCGGTTCTATACCGAACACCTCCCGGGCGCCGCCGGATGCGACGCGAAACCCCGTCATCACTTCGTCAAAAATGAGAACCGTCCCGTTCTCCCGGGTAAGGTCCCGTACTGCACGGAGGAATCCTTCTTCGGCGGGGACAACACCCATGTTTCCACAGACCGGTTCGAGAATCACCGCAGCGAGCTCGTTGCCATACCGCTGAATGACCTCCCGGACCGCACCGACATCGTTGTACGGTACCACAAGCGTATCCGCCGTGACCGGCGCCGGAACGCCCGGCGAATCCGGGAGTCCCAGGGTGGCGACGCCCGAACCGGCCTGGACAAGAAAAAAATCGCCGTGGCCGTGGTAGTTTCCCTGGAACTTCAGAATCTTGTCCCGTTTCGTGTAAGCCCGGGCAACGCGAATCGCGCTCATCGTTGCTTCCGTGCCGGAGTTAACGAAACGCAGACTTTCGATCCCGGGCATCAGCCGCATTATGATACGCGCGAGTTCGATCTCTCGCTCCGACGGTGCTCCGAAACTCGTTCCCCGCGACGCTTGAGTTCGGAGTGCCTCCACTACCTCGGGATGCGCGTGGCCGCGCAGGAGCGGGCCCCAGGAGAGTACGAAATCGATGTATTCGTTGCCGTCGGCGTCTATCAGATAGGGTCCGTGACCGCTCTGGAAGAAGAGAGGAGTACCCCCGACGCTCCTGAACGCGCGGGCGGGAGAGTTGACACCGCCCGGAAACAACCCCCGTGCTTCCGAGAAAAGCGATTCCGATCGCGTGGTGGTTTTCATTAACGTGCCTCCTGCAGATATACGTTGTTCCCCTTGCCATCAAGCAGATTGTGAACCGCACGACGACCCGAGACGATACAATCGGGGATTCCGGCTCCGTCGATCGCAGATCCCGCCACCGCGATTCCGGGGAGGTGGCCCAGGCGATCTCTGATCGTATCGCGCCGCTGGAGATGCCCCAGGGTATACTGTGCCACGGCTGCGTTCCAGCTGACCGTTTCGACCAGCTCCGGCGACGCCGTGATACCCAGCGTCTCCCGAAGCTCCCTCCGAGCGATCTCCTCCGGTGTATTTCGATCGGTGTCGGTCCGGTCCGTCCGGTCCTGCCCTGCGTCGATGAAAACACGAAACAGTTCTCTGTTGCCGGGAGCACGACCGGGCCACTTGCGCGAGCTCCATGTGCAAGCCAGTACCGACGAACCTTCCGCCCGGGGAACCAGGTAACCGGACCCGCTGATCCGTTTGGAACCGGTCGTTTCCGTACCAGGGGTCGCGCGTGGATATCCCAGGAAGACCGCTGTTGACCGGGAGTACCCGGTCCGGCCCAGTCCGAACGCGACGTCAGGGCTCACGTCCTCCAGGATACCCGCCGCGATCGGTCCCGGTAACGCGCAGATAACCGCGTCGTAAAGAAGAGTTTCATCGCCTTCGGTCAGAACACGCCAGGTCCTTGCTCCAGCGCCACCTCGCAAGGAGCGAACCACCGTACTCCGCAGCAACCGGCACCGGTCGTGCTCTTCCAGGTGCTTCACCAGTGCCGAAACGAGGGTTTCGAGCCCGTCCGGGAAACTCCTGAAGATATCTTCCTTTGTGGTTCCGGCGGAAGGAAGAGATGCCGACGACCGGGTCACGACGCGGTGTTGTTCCTGGAGCATCGGAAGCACCGCGCCGTACCGCCTTTCCATCTCAGGCAGTTCGGGGAACGTCGCCTCGATGCTCAACTGCTCGCCATCCCCGGCAAACACTCCCGCCGCCAGCGGTTCTGCCAGGTATCGGTACATCTCCTCGCCAAACCTCCGGGTAAAGAATGCGGCTATGCTCTCATCGCGGTTGGATTCACCGGCCCCGGGAGCGCGTCGTGGTATCTCCGGCTCTCGGAAGAGCCGGTCCACGCCGTCCGTTGAAAGCAGGTTGAGGCAGGTGAGCTCCTCGGCGTCCAGTGGTACGAAGAAGCGCATCGCCCGGGGGAGTTCCTGGAGACGACTCTCGCGGCGGATATATGCGGTGCGGCCTTCCGGAGGACGCGATACCAGCCGGTGGGCGATTCCAAGGTCCCGGCAGAGATGCACCGCCGCGGTCTTCCGGGCGAGAAAACCGTCGGGTCCGGCGTCGAGTATGTACCCGTCACGTCGGATCGTGCGGATCTGACCTCCAAAACGGTCCGTTGCTTCCAGGATCGTCACTTCCAGGTTTTTCGACTCCCGGAGTGCATAGAACGCCGCCGCCAGTCCGGTGATGCCGCCTCCCAGGATCACCAGTCGCTGCGGCGCGGCAGAATCTACACCACCCACGGAGCGGCGGCTTCCCGGACCGCGTCCTCCAGGGCGCGGATATAGAGCGGATCGTCGTTCAACGCCTCGGGCCGTTCCAGGCGTATGCCGGTTTCTTCAGCGGTTTCCTGCGCTTCGATATCGATATCGAAGAGGATCTCCACGTGGTCCGAAACGAACCCGACCGGTTGAACCAGCACGTCCGTAACACCGGTTTTCGAGAGTTCCCGAAGGTGGTCCGGAAGGTCAGGACCGAGCCACGGTTCCGGACTCTTGCCGGCGCTCTGGTAGCTCCAACTCCACTGGTCCGGCGATATCTCCGCATGCTTCGCGATCAGCTCCGCCGTCCGGCGCAGCTGTGTATCGTAAGGATCTCCCTCCCGGACTATACGAACCGGAAGACTGTGAGCACTGAATACTACGTGAATCGCATCACGCCGGTCCTCAGGCCATTTCTCCAGACTCGTCTGCAGACGGTTGGCGAACGCCGCGATCAGGTTAGCGTTCTCGTGGTAACTGTCCACGTGCCGGAATCGGATCTCGCCGTGGTACATATCGAGTCCGTCGGTGATTTTCTGCTGGTAACGTCGGACGCTCATGGAACTGTAATGGGGAGCGAGCACGATGCTTACGGCCCGGGTAATACCGTCGTCGATCATCGAACCTACCACGTCCTCGATCCACGGAGACCAGTGTCGCATGCCGAGGTACACCCGGTACGGATCGGTTCCGAGACGATCCTGCAACGCGTTCGCCTGGGAGCGGCTGATCTCGAGGAGCGGGGACGATCCGCCGATACGGCGATAATTATTCGTTATCTCCTCAAGGACCTCCGGCGTGGTGGGACGACCGCTGCGGATATCCGCCAGGTACCCCGGGATTTCCTCGAGGGAGGCGGGTCCTCCGTAAGCCATGACCAATACACCGATAGGTTCCATCATTGTTCTCCCTTCACGTAGTCGATGAGGCGTGTCACGTTTTCCATGGGCGTCTCCGGGAGGATCCCCTGGCCAAGATTGAAAATATGACGGCCCGTTCCCCCTTCGTCACGAAGAACTGTGTCGATATGCGTCCGCAGTTCCCGCCAGGGAGCGAAGAGCGCGACCGGGTCCAGATTTCCCTGGAGTACGCGATCCGCACCGAGGCGGTGCCGGACCTCCGCCAGGGAAACTCGCCAGTCCACGCTCAGCACGTCTCCGCCGGCTTCGTTCACGACCTCGAGGTATGCCCCGGTACCACCGGAGTAGTGGATCACCGGAACACCGCTCCTCGCTATTCCCTGCAGCAGAGCTCGTGTGTAGGGGAGCACGTTATGACGGTAATCGTCCGGACCGAGAGCGAGTCCCACAAAGGAATCGAAAACCTGCAACGCTTGTGCTCCCGCCTCAACCTGTCGCAGCAGATAGTCGGTCTGGACCGTGACCAGTTTGGTCATGAGCCGTTTCCATGCGGCCGGCTCCCGGAACATGAGGCTTTTTACGCGCGTGTACGAGCGCGACCCGCCTCCCTCGATCGCGTAGGACGCAAGCGTAAACGGTGCTCCCGCAAACCCGATTAGCGGTACGTTCCGGGAGGTAAGCTCGGACCGGACGAGGCGAATCGCTTCGAGGGTGGCACCCATCGTCTCCGTCGCCGGCGGCGTTCCCAGCAGATCGATCGAACGAGTATCCCTGATCGGGTTCCCGATCACCGGTCCCTTGCCGGGCTCAAAGGTAAGATCGAGGCCCATACCCTGAAGAGGCGGGAGAATATCGGAAAAGATGATCGCCGCATCCAGGGGAAACTGCGAAATCGGCTGCAGCGTAACCTCCGCGGCGAGCTCCGGCGTACGGATGATCTCGAGAAGCCCGTACTTCTCGCGGACCCGGCGGTACGCCGGCATATAGCGGCCGGCCTGCCGCATCAACCACACCGGTGGTCGACCCACCGGTTCACCACGGCATGCCTTGAGAAAGACCGGTTGCGCGGTCACCGGTTCACGCTTCCTTTCACGTACCGTTCCAGGGTATGTCCCACAAAGAAGGGGCCGAGGCGCTCGAGGTACCGCGCGGTATGCTCGGTCTTGCGCATCGTTTGGACGATCAGGGAGAGGCGGTGCAGGGACGGACCGACCAGACCGATCAGAAAATCGTTGTCTTCGGTGTCGATCCCGAAAGAGGCGAGCCGGATATCCACCCCAAAGCCGGCGCGGCCGAAGGCCATTCCCAGATGGCCGTGCTCCGCCAGAATCTCGCGCTGCTCCTCTTCCGGAAGCATCGCGAACGTTCCTCGGCGACGCAGCGGATACCAGATCGCCCAGGGCCAGTCGGGGTTTGACGCCCGTTCCCGGGGACGTGACAGGAGTACTTCCTCGGGATTCTTCTCATGCCCCAGGGTGTAGCTGCGGCCGAACATCCCGTAACGGTGGTCCCGGGTCATACGCGCGAAGGGTGAGGTCCGGAGGTAACTCCGCAGTTCCTCCGTAAAGAACGCTGGATCTTCGTTCATCGTAAGCAGCCCGACTCCCCAGGGATCGTACGCGTCGCGATACAGGACGAACTCCATATCGGACCGGGACAAGGATTGACGCAGTTCCTTTTCTTCCAGGTCTCCCCGAAACACCATCAGTTGCATGAAGAGCCGCCGGTCGACGCCGATCACGTTGCCCGCGTCGTCCCGGGCCTGTTCTTCCGCCGGGGGAAGGGGAATTATCTCTCGGTCAGCCATCGCGCCACCTCCGGTGCAAAGTACGTGATAATTATATCCGCTCCGGCCCGCTTCATACCCAGGAGCATTTCCAGGATCGCCGGTTTTTCATCGATCCAACCCTGCGCCGCGGCAGCCTTTACCATCGAATACTCGCCGCTGACGTTATACGCCACAAGGGGGAGTTCCGGGACCGCGTTCCGCACCGCTCGAACGACGTCCAGATACGCCAGGGCCGGTTTGACCATAAGCATATCCGCTCCCTCCTGCTCGTCCAGTCTCGCTTCCCGGACCGCTTCGCGAACGTTGGCGGGGTTCATCTGGTGGGTCCGGCGATCGCCGAACTTCGGCGCACCCTCGGCGGCTTCCCTGAAAGGACCGTAGAACGCCGAGGCGTACTTGACCGCGTACGAGAGGACCCCCGTCGCGGTGTATCCCGCCAGATCCAGGGCACTCCGGATTGCGGCCACCATGCCGTCGATCATCCCGCTGGGGGCCACAAAATCGGCGCCGGCCTCGGCATGGGATACGGCGATCCGTCGCAGGTGCTCGAGGGTGGCATCGTTGTCGACCGTTCCGTTGTCGTCCAGGATGCCGCAATGCCCATGGTCGGTGTACTCACACATGCACACGTCCGTGATCACGACCAGGTCCGGTACAGCCTGTCGGATCGCACGAACTCCCTCCTGGACTACCCCGTCCGGTACGCAGCTTTCGGTTCCCTCGGAATCTTTGCGGCGGGGAATGCCGAAGAGCAGGACCGCGGGAATCCCTGATTCCCGGGCGTGCATCGCGTCCCGTGCCGCCTCGTCCGGGGAACACTGGAAGATGCCCGGCATCGAGACGATCGGTTTCCGCACTCCCTCACCGGGAACGACAAAAAGTGGAAAAATGAGATCCTGCGGGGTGAGGGAAGTTTCGCGGACGATCGACCGGATCCCCTCAGTCCGGCGCAGGCGTCGTGGCCGAATAGTCCGGTTTTCCTGGTTCATCAGCGGCTCCTGATTGTCGTCTTGAGGATCGATAACTGCGGGCAGCGCGGACTCGTACTCCGACTTCCACGACGGTGTCCGGGTATTTGATGCCAGGACGATACAGCTGGTAGCTGGTTTGGAGTTTGTCCATTCCTGAGATATTTTATCATAGTCTTATGCAAAATGGCAACGTACGTTATTTGTAAATCGTCGGCAAACGTCAGATTGGTCCGTTCTCGCACCTTGTCCGTTTCCACAGGATCCGTGTTTAACAATCTCGGGTGCAATTACGATGATTCACCGTGTCCATCGCGCTTTTTCCTGATCGATTGAAGACGGGTGAGATGCGTGTGTTAACGCCGCGTGATGAAAACGATCGTGATCCGGACTCCGGCCGGTTCATGAAGTTCAAGCAGCACGACCTCCCTCCATCATCCGTATTACCCGTAGAATCGGTGGTGATAGTCATATTTAGCGGTTTTTTCTCTCTTGGCCGGGGGTGCGATTCCAGTCCGCCGGAACGGGTAAGCGAAACACAGTTCGTCCTGGGGACGGCGGTGACTAAAACCGCGCAGCAGCACGGTGTCTCCCGTGCCACGGAGATCCAGAACCTGATGAGCATCAACGAGGCCGACTACGATACCACGGAGGTGCTCGATATCACCGTAGCACCGCTGGTCCGGCATGGGAATCGACGTGGGCGGTATCGCCAAGGGCTACGCCGCGGAGGAAGCAGCCCGGGTGCTGCGGGAGGAGGGCGTGGAGAACGCGATCCTCGACTTCGGCGGCGACATCGTCACGA
>SLRR01000181.1 GCA_007130865.1 Spirochaeta sp.
CCGGTACTGAGCGGTCGTTTCCCAACAAACTCACTCCGTGCTACACTCTGATCACCAACAATAAACGCGAGGAGTAACCCTACCATGGATAACAATGCAGTAGCGGCTGTTGCGAAATCGGTACGTACCCTGACTATCGATGCGGTGCAGGCGGCGAATTCCGGACACCCTGGAATGCCGATGGGAATGGCTGAGTTGGGTGCATTACTGTACGGTGAAGTGATGAACCACGACCCCACCGACCCGGTTTGGCCGAATCGCGATCGATTCGTCCTATCCGCCGGTCATGGGTCGATGTTCCTTTACTCGCTGCTGCACCTCTCCGGGTACGATCTGCCTTTGGAGGAGATCAAGCAATTCCGGCAGGTGGGAAGCATCACTCCGGGGCATCCCGAATACGGTCATACCCCCGGCGTGGAAACCACGACGGGACCGCTGGGTCAGGGTTTCGCCAACGCCGTGGGAATGGCGATCGCCGAGGAAATGCTCGCGGCGCGGTTCAACACACCGGAACACACCGTGATCGACCACTTTACATACGCGATTTCCGGTGATGGATGCCTTATGGAGGGAATTACCAGCGAGGCTTCCTCTCTGGCGGGACACCTGGGACTGGGAAAGCTCATCGTGTTTTATGACTCTAATCGGATCTCGATCGAGGGGTCCACGGAACTGGCGTTCACCGAGGACGTGGCTGCACGGTACCGGGCGTACAACTGGCAGGTCCTGAACGGTGACGCTTACAACCCCGACGGTATCCGCAATCTCCTGGAAGAGGCCAAGGGCGATCTGTCCCGTCCGACGATCATTATCCTCGAGTCAGAGATCGGCCGGGGTTCTCCAAATATGGCGGGAACGCACACCGTTCACGGTGCAGCCCTGGGAGACGACGAGGTGGCGGCCACGAAGAAGGTGCTGGGCGTGGATCCTCAGGCGATGTTTTATATCGATCCCGCGGCGACGGCGTTCTTCTCGAACCGAAAGGACGAACTCCGAACCGCACACGCGGAGTGGCGGAAGAAGTTTGACGCCTGGGGTGCGGCCAACCCGGGTCTGCTCGCGCAGTGGAAGGAAGCGTTTGAAGGCGGGTATCGTGAAGTTCTCAAGGATATCGGACTGCCGCAGTACGAACCCGGTGCGAGCGTAGCCACCAGGAAAGCAAGCGGCGAGGCGTTGAAGGCGATCGCCGCGATGCTTCCGAACGTGGCCGGTGGTTCCGCCGACCTGGCTCCCTCCAACAATACGGCTCTGCCGGAGCACGGACACTTCAGCCGGGACAACCGGGCGGGACGGACGATGCATTTCGGTGTCCGGGAGCTGGCGATGGCGGCGATCGGGAACGGCATGGCGCTCCACGGCGGGGTGCGTCCTTTTGTCGCGACGTTCCTGGTGTTCAGCGACTACCTGCGACCCGCCTTGCGACTCTCCGCGATGATGAAGGCGCCCCTGATTTATGTGCTCACCCATGACTCCTTCTTCGTCGGTGAGGACGGTCCTACGCATCAACCGGTGGAGCACCTGGCGGCGATGCGGGCGATCCCGGGGTTGCGAGTGCTTCGTCCCGCCGATGCGGAGGAGACCGGCGAGGCCTGGCTCATGGCGTTGGAGCACGAGGGGCCCACTGTTCTGGCTCTTACGCGACAAGGTCTGCCGGTGCTGGAGAAATCCGACCGGAAATGGAAAGACGCGATGCGTCGGGGTGCGTACATAGTGCGCGAGTGCACCCACGATGGGCCACCCGAGCTCGTGATTGTAGCCACCGGCAGCGAGGTTGCTCTCGCCCTTGAAGCGGTAGAAAGAAGCGGGCGCGACGCTCGTGTCGTTTCCATGCCCAGCCGGGAGCTCTTTGAAGCGCAGGACCCGGCGTACCGGCAGGCGCTGGTCCCGGAAGGTGTTCCGGTGGTCACCGCCGAGGCGGGAATCGCCCAGGGTTGGGAGGCGATCGCGAAATCCCGGGATCGGGTCTTCTCGATCGATCGGTTCGGTGAAAGTGGCCCGGGGAAAGCGGTTGCGAAGGCTCTGAAGTTCAGCGCGGATGACCTGGCGGAGGTGCTGCGCGGGGTTTGATCGCGGTTTCACCAGCAGCCGCAGGTCCGTTGTCGACGTTGCCGGCCTGGGACGAACGGAGGTCTTCCGGAGAGCGTTTCTCCGGGAGACCTGCGGCGTTATTCTTCAAGCTCCATTATCTTGCGTACGCGGTTCGCGTGGCGCCCCCCCTCGGGGCGGCTGTCGATGTACGCATCGAGCATCGCCTCTACCGGTTCCTCGTATTTGATACGACCGCCAAAGGCGAGCGCGTTTGCGTTGTTGTGTTCCCGCGCCATCCTGGCGGCGAAGATGTTCTGAGGCAGGGCGCACCGTATGCCGTGCACTTTGTTGGCGGCGATACTCACGCCGATTCCCGTTCCGCAACAGAGGATAGCGAACTCGTAGGGATCTTCCCCGGCATGCTCCGTAGCGAGGAACTCTTCACAGACATCCTGCGCGATATCCGGGTAATCCACCGAATCGTCCCCGTTTACTCCGCGGTTCACCACGGTAAAACCCCGATTTTCAAGGTGGCGCACGATTTTCTGCTTGAGATTCACTGCGCCGTGATCGTTGCCGATGATTACTCGTCCCATATTTGAATTGTAAACTGATTGACCGGCGATGCCAACGTCCGTAAGGTACCGCCATTATGGAACTACCCTTCAGTGACCCGGTGCTGATCTTTGCGTCGGTAATGATTATCATCCTCCTGGCACCGATCCTCGCTCGACGGCTGAAGCTTCCGGAGATCCTAGGGTTGATCCTGGCGGGTCTGGTATTTGGTCCTTATGGCCTGGGACTTATCGAACGGGACGATACGATCCGGCTGCTCGGACAGGTGGGGTTGCTCTTCATCATGTTCCTGGCGGGACTGGAAATCGACCTGCATCAGGTAAAACGCAATCGGAGTCACAGCCTGGTATTCGGAATCATTACCTTTATCATTCCGCTCGCGGTGGGTACCGGCGTTGCCTCCTGGGTTATGGCCGTATCGCTGCCCACGGCGATCCTGCTCTCGAGTATGTACTCCTCTCATACACTGCTGACATTTCCGGTGATCACAAAACTCGGCCTTACCCGCTCGCGGTCCGTGACGACCACGATAGGCGGTACCATCATCACGGATACGCTGGCGCTTCTCGTGCTCGCGACAATCGCAGCCACGGTACGGGGAGACGTGTCGCCGGCATTCTGGACGCGCCTGGCGAGCATGATCGTTCTGTATGTTCTTGCCACGATCCTGGTTCTACCCAGATTAGGCCGGTGGTTTCTGCGCAACGTCGCGTCCGATGATACGACGGCGTTCGTGTTCGTGATCGCTGTAACGTTCTTCACGGCGTATCTCGCTCACCTGGCGGGCCTGGAGCCGATCATCGGTGCATTTCTTGCCGGATTGACGCTGAACTCCCTGATTCCGGACAAAAGCGGACTCATGGCCCGACTACACTTCACCGGAAACGCCTTGTTTATTCCCTTCTTCCTGCTTTCCGTAGGGATGCTCGTAAATCTTCGTCTACTCCTGGACGGCCGGGACGCCTGGGTCGTGGTCGGCGTTATGACTGCCACCGCGCTCGTTACCAAGTGGGTTGCGGCGGTTCTGTCCGGCCGTATACTCGGTTATTCCGGTGTGGAATCCCGCCTGATCTACGGTCTCAGCGTCAACCAGGCGGCGGCTACGCTCGCGGCGGCGCTCGTTGGATATGAAATCGGACTTTTTAACGACGCGATCATCACCGGAACGATCGTGATGATCGGGATCACCTGTTTCATCGGTCCACTGGTCACGGAGCGGGCGGGCAAGAGCCTGGCCGAGGCGCGCACCACCCGTCTCAGAGAAGAGCGGGAACCGCCGTCACGAATACTCGTTCCGGTGATTGAGAAAGAAAACGCGGCGCAGTTGATGGAGGTTGCGTTCTATCTTCGTGGCGAAGCGGACCGACACGAACCGGTCTACCCCGTTCACGTAGTCCCGGACGGCCCCGACGCGGAGGACCAGGTTGCCCGCGGGGAGGAACTGCTGGCGCACATGGTCGTTCGGTCCCTGGCGGCGGGTGTTCCCGTCAATCCGCTCACGATGGTAGACCTGAATATCGCTTCCGGTATCCTCCGAGCGATCACGGAAAACAGGATCTCCACACTCATACTCGCCTGGGATGGTGTTCAGCACAGGACGAGGGTGTTCGGTCGGGTGCTCGACGTTATCGTCGCCGGGACAACTCGCCAGATTCTGCTCAACCGACTTGTTTCTCCCGTGAATACGGTAAGAAGAATTCGGTTATTGGTGCCCCCGCGGGCCGATCAGGAGGTGGGTTTTCCCGAAGCTGTTCATACGATCAGGAAACTCGCGTCTCAGTGCGGTATGTCGATCGTGCTGTACGCAGACCGAACGTTTCCGGAAGCGTCCTGGGAGTTCGTACGCAAAGCCCGGCCCAACGTAGAGACCTCGATCAAGCGCTACACCGTCTGGAAGGAGATTGTCCAGGTTCTCCGAGAGGATGTAACAGCCACCGACTCGGTTCTCCTCATGACCGCCCGGGTAGGCAGCATATCCTGGCAGCCCAAGTCCGACCGCTTGCCGTCGCTGCTGGCCGGATCATGCCCTTCAAACAATGTGAGCGTGATGTATGTCGCGGGTGAAAGAAACGTGGAGTACACCAGCGGCGATGAGCACGAGACGGATTATCGTCCGGAGCAGGTCTTCCAACCCGTGTATACCTTGCTGAACACGGATCACCGGGAGATCGAGACGCTCATCCGCGACATGGTACGTCTGATTGAGAGCGGTTCCGGGGAGACCTGGGAGCGGCTCGTGGCGCACATGATACGGATCGCACGGAGCGAACCGGTTGAGCTGTTGCCGGAGGTGGTTCTTCTGCATACCCACGCACCGGAGGTCGACCGATCGACCGTACTTCTGGCGGTCAGTCGGAACGAAATCGCGCTGCCGCGGGTCGAAACGGGCATCCACGTTGTGATCATGCTCCTTGACCCGGTCGGTCTCGACCCGGGCGATCACCTGGCGGCGCTCGGCCGGATCGCCGGGGCGATTCGTTCTCCGGGATTTCTTAAACGGCTCCGGGGCGCCTCGGGATTCGACGACCTTCTGTAGGTTATAAGCTGTAAGCGGGTGGCGGTACGTTTTGCGGCTGCGGCTGCTGCGGCGGCGGCGGGTAACCCGCCGCCGGCCTGCTCAGTACGAAACCGATGCGACGGGCATCAGTAGAAGAGCGTGATATCTCCTTCGACGCTGTTGTCCGTGTACTTGATCATCAAGGTTTCCGTGCGTGGTTCGTAGTGGCGTCCCTTGATGTACAGCTCAAAGGTGGGATCGTTTCGCCATTGCAGGTTGAAGAGGACCATCGACTCAAACGCCGGAATACCCTGCATCAGGATGTAATGCGTGCGGTTGCGGGGATATTCGAGACTGAACGTCTTTTGCTGCGTCCCGATATCAACACGGGTAAAATTCGCGATAGTCCAGATGAACGAGCCCGCGCCGAGGTCGTCGTACAGTGAGATCTTACGGGGATACCAGGGATTATCGGAGAGCTCGGCGTAAAGAACCTCCGGTCCGAAGCTACCCTCCTGCCGTTCTACGCCCTGGTCGCTCACAAAGAGAAGTCGCGGAAGGAATCCACGGTTATCCGCTAGCTGGAGCGCGGAGAGAACAAGGTTGCGTCCCACCGTGACGGCGAGTATGTCACCGCTTCGGCGTCCGTATCGATCAAGCAGAATACCCGTCCTGATCGAGTATTCCAGGTCGATCTCTCCCTGCGACGTTTCCAGGAAGAAGTATTCGTCGAACTGGCGTATCGCCGGGTAGATCCTCTCCTCCAGGATAGCCAGGAACCGCCTTGTGGCGTCGCGAGAATCCTCGGTGGGGTGGTGTTCCGCGGTCGCCGCGGCAAACATTCCCACGGCGGTCTTGATACCCACCTCGCGAAAATCCACGGACCGGATGAAGGTAATCAGGTTCCGGAAGAGTTCTTCGTTGCCGCGCAGAGCGGCAAACTGGATAAGATCCCTCTCCCGGAATACCGTCGGATCGCCACCAGTTATACGTGTAGAGAGCGTGAGTGCCCGCTGTTGGTCTTCCGCGAGGAAATCGTCGGTGACCTCCCGGAGGTTCCCCAGGAACGGCGCGGAAAGAAATCCCACCTGTTCGGGATGCTGGTCCGCGGCGCGTCGCATCTGGTTGTACGCGGTGGTATATTGGTCCCGGCGCCACGCTTCCGCCAGATACGCGGTCAGGATCTGTTCGGAAAACCGGGGCGAACCGTCACGCATGTCCCACGTGCCGGACCCGCCGTTGAAGCGTGTGGAAGCCCATCCCTGGAACCCGAGGTCCAGGTACCGGTTGACCGAATCCCGGAAGAACCCGTCGCCGATACGGCGCTGGTCCCCGCTGAACGCGGTCTCGATAACGTTTGTCTCCGTATCGATACGTTCCGCGTAGCGAATGAGCCGGTTTCCCGCGGAAGGCGGAAGCTCAAGCATTCCCTCGTCCCGGTCCAGCCGGGTTTGCGGGGGAACGGAGAGGAAAAACGCGCGATCCTCCCGCCGTATATCGACGACATCCGGTGACGCCGCGATAGGTGTTTCCAGGGTGGTCCCGGAACCGACCTCCCAGGAGACCGCCACCCGGGCATCCCGGGGCCAGTCCTCGGTTCCGGTAGGAATGACGTGCAGCTCGATCGGTTGTGTCGTGGATACTTCAAAGCGCACCAGGCTATCGTCGGAGAAATAAACGTGCAGCGTCTGGTCTTCTATCGAGTAACTGCGGGGCACCAGTTCCTGGACGTTTCCGTCGTCGGTGCGCAGTACCATGGGATTTTCCTGGGAGAAATGGAAGACGATCCCTTCAAACTCAACCCGGGCGGCGGTTATCTCGAGGCTTGTCTCGTCCTCGCCGGCAACCAGGGTGCCGATAAAGCGCATATCGCCGATCGTACGGCGAACAGTGAGCGTCCCGGAGTATTGCAGATAGATAAGTCCGAAGATGATTCCCACGTAAATCAGTGGAACGATAAAATATCTCCGGACCTTGCGCGTATGCATGGAGCAAATCTACCAGAGGAACGGCTCCGTGTCAGCCGGAATTGTCCCTGTCATGGCCACGTGTCTCCCGTTAGTTCAAACCGTACGCGTACGTTCACCGGCATCTCCACCGGTACCGCGTCCACCGTACCCGGTTGAAAGACGGCGGCTTCTACCGCCGCGAGCGCCGCGGCGTTCAGCTGCCGGTACGCCGTACCCCGGACGATCTCCATCCGGACGGGATAACCCCGGGGAGAGACGTAAACCCGAATTACCACCTCCCCCTCGTATCCGCGTCGTCGTGCTGCCAGGGGATACTCCGGTGTGATCGGAGAAACTGGACGAGGCTGCACGATCGAGGGCATCGGTACCGTTGGTACCGACCGGTTACCTTCGTTGCCGGGTTCACGCGCTTCTCCCGCCGTAATGGAGGTGTCGATCTTTGGGAGTTCCTCGGGCGTGGCTGCGGGGGGCGGTTCCGGTGAATCCAGGGGTGCCGCCGGAGACTCACTCTGTACCGGGGTTACGGCAGGAGGCGGCGGAGGTCTGATCTCCGGTTCCACCGGCGGTAACTCGACCGGTGTCGTCGTCTCATCCTGCGTGGCCGGGGACGACTCAGCCGACGGCGGAGCGTCCGGCGTGACGTCGTGGATACGCACCGTCACAACGGTCCTGTCGCGACCGGCCCTCTCCTGATCGGCCCTTTCCTGTTGTAGCGCTATTCCCGTAAAGACACCGGCGTGCACCACCAGGGAAGCCAGGAGCGCCGCCGCAAGACGGCGGCGCTCTGTTGATAACATCGGCTTCCCGGTGACGCCCATTTCCTAATAGCGGTAGGACGCGGCCACGCGGAACGTGCGTCCCGGGGCGGGGTAGTACGCGGTCCCTGAGAACTCGCTGAAAATCTGCATCGGCGCGTAGGTCACGTCGAAGACATTCGTCACCTCTGCGCTCACCGAGAGGTCACCGGGAAACGCCGCGGGCCGGACCCGAACAAACAGATCCGTCAGGAAGTAGTCCTCCACCCGGTCCTGGTCGTTGGCGTCGTCGCCGCCCTGGTACGCCTCGCCGCGATAGGTAACCGCCGGGCCGAACTCCAGCCCCAGTTCCGGCAGAAACCGGAGGGCCATCTCCGCATCCACGCCGTGGTTGGGAACAAGCGGCACCTGGTTCCCCTTGTTCTCGCCGTCGGTAAAGGTCGCCATGACGTAGCTGTACCCCGCAGCGAGACGGATCTGGTCCACGGGCTCGCTCGTGAGTTGCAGGTCGCCACCGAGGCGGCGGGTTCTGCCGATGTTTTCGTTTGCACCTTCAAAGGTGATCGGATCG
>SLRR01000266.1 GCA_007130865.1 Spirochaeta sp.
CAAGTCCCCCGCGGAAGCCCCGGACCGTGAAACGGAGCTGGTGATAGAATTTGAAAAAGGCATTCCCCAGGGGATCGACGGAACGAAGATGAAACCCCTGGAGATCCTGGACTACCTGAACGAGGTAGGCGGCGAGAACGGGATCGGTCGGGCGGACCTGGTGGAGACCCGCCTGGTGGGCATGAAGAGCCGCGGCGTATATGAGACCCCCGCGGGAACTATCCTGTTCCGGGCGCTCCGGGAGCTGGAGATGATAACCCTCGACTTTGATACGCTGGAAACGAAGAACCAGCTCGCGATCCGCTACGCCAGCCTCGTGTACGCCGGAAAGTGGTTTACTCACTACCGGGAATCGATGGACGCGTACATGGAGACCGCTGCGCGGTACGTAACCGGCTCGGTCCGGGTGGTACTGTACAAGGGCAACGTCATGATCGCCGGCCGCAAATCACCGTATTCCCTGTATATCGAGGACCTGGCGAGCTTCGGTGAAAGCAGCTACGATCACGCCGACGCTACGGGATTCATCAACCTCTACGGCCTCGCCACGGGCGTACAGGCGATCGTCCACAAGCACCGCGACATCGACGAGGGACCGGCTCACCAGATGCGGGAGATGGCGAGCTTCTCGGAGAAATGACGCGTGGAGGCCGGTTATGGCCCGAAGATCACGGAGTATTCCAGCGGCACCGGTGTAGTCACCGCCTCAAGCAGCGGAGTTCGGAATACCACGGACGATCCCACCTGGAGGCCACCGCGGACCTGCGTTATCGACCCAGAGGGCGTCACCCGGGTCTGTACGGAGGAGTCGTTGATCACCTCCGACACCGGTCGGTCGCGTTCGTACTCCTCCAGGGCCCAGACCAGGTAGTCCCGGTATTCGCCGGGAGCCATATTGCCCTCCGGCGGAAGGAGCGATTCCGCCACGAACGGATCGATCCCGGCAAGATTCACCAGGTTCTCCACGGTCCGCCGATCGACCCGCACCGCCAGCCGCCGGAACGTCTCCGTGCGCTCAAAGCGGAACGCACCGGCAAGCCGACTGCTGCGGATCGCGAAGAGAGTTGCCAGTGAATCGAACTCGACGATCAGGTTGAGGACCTCCGGCCGGGGAGAATGCACCTCCACCAGGGTGAGCCCCGGTTCGATCTCAAAGGATTCACGCAGCGCCGTCAGGTCAAACACGGACTCCAGCTCCTCCTCGCCGGCACCGAGCGTGGCGGTGAGATCCACCAGATATTCCGCAAAAACCGGGTCGAGTACGATCGTGACATCCGCCTCGCCGGATCCGTCGTGACGAAGCATGATCGACTGGTCCGCGGAACAGCCTGCCAGCAGAAAAGCGAGAATCAGGAGGATCGCCGACGGCACAATCGATGGCGGTACGATCGTCGGTGTCCGTCGCAATGAAGGTCGTGGCGCGCCGGACAAAGCGGAGCTTCTCATGCGAAGCAATGTATTACGCCGGGTGTGAAATGTCAAAAAATGCACAGATCCGTCGTCGGTTCGACCGCATCGTCGAAGACGCGCTACATCTATTCACCGTTTCCCATCGAGCCGGGCCCCTCTACGTAGTCGGAGAACAGCGTATCGATAGTCTTGTTTCCGTCCTGCGTGTACGATACGGGTTGAGAGAAGTCCGCCGCTTTGTAGACCGCCACGGGGCCGGGATCGCCAGGATTAAACGCGCCTGATTCCAGTGCCGCCGGATCGACGCAGTAGATCGTGGGATACACGTCGTACCGCTTGCCGCCGGTACCTTTCCAGTTTGTCTCCGTGGGACCGTTCTCGTCGAATACCTTCGCCGTGGCGGAGACAACGGGTTCGTCGGTTATCGGCGCGAACCCACCGGCAAGCGGGTCATCACCGTTCTCCATATCAACCACCGTACCGCCCGGTACAACGAAGACCATGAAGTACGCCTCGAGCGGTTCGCCACAGCTGCCGGTAAACCCGGCAAGTGTCGCCGTAAGCGTCCCGTCCGACTCACCATCGTCCCCCAGGAGATCGCATCCCACCGATGCGATCGTCAGAGCTGCAACCCCCAACACCACCGCAAGCACCTTCCAAAACCGATTTTTCATGATCGGCACCTCCGGACATTAAAGTGTCGGTTCGACCGCGTCTCGTACGGACGATTGCTCGGCTGTGTCGGCGCGGAGTTCCCGTATACGATAATTATCGCACAGGCAAGGGGGGAAAACACGTTTTTGTATTTATAAATATACTTTTGCGGCGGCGACTCAATCACCTGGTCCGTAACGCTCCGCCAACGCCTCGTACCGTTCCGCGTCATCCCGGCGTCCGCGTTTGCGTGCTCCCGCGGCATAAATACGGGCTTTGCGCGCGAGCTCCCGTTCTGCCAGCCTCTGCGCCGGAAGGTCGCGGTTTTCCGCAAACCACCGGCGCTCCACCAGGTCCTGCAGTCCCTGCAGGCGGAAAACCTCGATCTGGCCGTATTTCTCCGAGAGCTGGTCCCCGTGGCCGGCGTGCTTTTCCGTGAGGGGTTCGTCGATATACGCCACCGGCGTGAGGGTAACCAGGCGCAGCCAGTACTCGTAATCCTCCGCTACTTCCAGATCCTCCCGGAACCCGCCGGTGCGATCCCAGAGCGCGCGGGAGATCATCGTCGTGGAGGGGCCGATGATGCATTTCACCAGCGCATCTTCAAGAAGATCGCCTTCCCGACGGTGACGGGAGAACCGCTTCCCTGCCTGCGAGATCTCCCGGTCCCCGCGGATCCACCGCTCCCGCGTGTGGGAGATCGCGGCCCCGGAGGTAGAAGATTGGTCCGCCCCCGTGTGAAGCGGGATCTGCCGCAGGAGTTTTCCCGGCAGCCATCGGTCGTCGGAATCGAGAAACGCCAACAACTCGCCGCCGGCGCGGGCTGCACCGGCATTGCGTGCGCGCCCGGGGGTGCCCCCGTGGTTCAGACGTACAACGGACCAGCCCGCCGGACGACCCGGCTCGAGAGCGCGCACCCGTTCATCATCCCGGCTCCACCGTTCCAGTTCCTCCTGCACGACGTCCGGTGACCCATCGGTGGAACCATCGTCCACCAGGATCAGCTCCAGGGACCAGCCCGGGGGAAGCTCCTGGGTGATAACGGAGCGTACCGCCCGCACCACCAGATCCCGCCGGTTGTACACCGGTATGATCACGGAAACAGTCGTCACGGCATCGCGGCCCGTCCTGGTGTTCACGCGTTCGCGGCTCGCTGTGGTCGTCCGTTCGTTCATCGGCAATCCACCCCGGCCGGCCAGGTAACGATATACTCCGTGGTCAGCCCCAGCGTGGTCTCCCGGACCGCCCGGTCGCGGCCGTGCAGGACATGACCCGCTCCGCGGAGGAGTTCGTACCGGAGACAGGCGAATTTGCGGTTGAGAAACCGGCGGTTGTACCGCCAGGCCACGACCGTGTCGGCGTCGCCCTGTATCACCAGAACCGGACGCGTCACCACCGGGTACGACCGCGCCCGGCGGTTCCAGCGTACCTGCGCGTCAAACCAGGATAAGGGCATCGTCTCCGGGATCATCGGATGGTCGGTTCCGGAGGGGATCTCTGTTACAAAGGGTCGCGCGAGAAAACGCCCGGCCCGGGACATCCGGTACCAGGCGGATCGCACCAGCGGGGCGAGAAACACCACCGCCTGAAACGGGTCAGGTTCGCCCGGTGAATACCCGCGAACATACTCGTAGACTGCGGTCGCTCCGGTACTGTGTCCCACCGCGTGCCACGGCCGGGGCAGACCATTCTCGCGGTACGGTCCTGCGTCGAGTGCCTCCAGCACGTCGGATACGACTCGTCCGTAGTCGGAAAAGTCCTCGATCCCCGCCGGTTCTCCTCCGGACAGACCGTGTCCCGGCAGAGCCGGCGCCACCACCAGGTATCCCTCTTCGACGAACGCACGGATCATCGAGCCCATCTCGCCGGGCCAGGACAGATACCCGTGGAGGACCAGGACGGTACCCTCCGGGGCGGTCCCCACCGGTTCAAAAAGATGCACCGCGATCGTCACGGTCCCGGATCGAACGGTGCCGACGCGATGCTCCATCGAGGGTACCGACCCGATAACGCTCCGATAATAATCGCGGATCTTCGGTGTGTCCGTGACAAACGGATCGAAGCCCGGTGCGGTCAACTCCGCAAGGAGTTC
This sequence comes from Spirochaeta sp., assembly GCA_007130865.1. Classification (GTDB taxonomy): domain Bacteria; phylum Spirochaetota; class Spirochaetia; order DSM-27196; family Alkalispirochaetaceae; genus Alkalispirochaeta. The sequence continues at coordinate 4,157 of SLRR01000266.1, forward strand.
CTGGTAGAGCGGGTCCCGATGGGCCGCGTCCTGGCGGGTCGCGTCCCGGGGCGTGGCATCCCGGTGCATCGCGTCATTCTCTCCGGAACTCTCGCCGCGCGATCCAGCGGCGGTTGCCGGCTGTACTACAGCGCATCCGCCCAGCACGCAGAGCACCGCCGCCTGTACGAAAACGCGAACCCTGCGGTATACTCGGCGGATCATGATCGATTTCACGCTGCTCAAGAAACATCTCCTGCGGATCGGAGCTATTCTCCTTGTCACGCTCACGTTATCTTCCTGTATCTCCATGATACACCGCTCGGTGGATCGCGACGATCTCCTGGGTGTGCGCGCCCAGGTTGAAGCGGGAGAATCCCTGGAAGCGACGGACTATCGCCGACGGACGCCCCTGCAGCTCGCCGCCGAGCAGGGACGCATGGAAATCGTCCGGTACCTGGTTGAAGCCGGTGCGGATGTGAACGCCACCACGCCGGATCGCACCGGCGAGGTCACGCCCCTGCGTTTTGCGATCACCAACGGCGATATTGAGATGGTGCAATACCTGATCGATAACGGCGCCGACGTCAACAAGGCAAACAACCAGGGATGGACACCTCTCATGACCGCCGTTCGCCACGGGTACGTGGATATCATCGACGTTCTCCTCGAAGCCGGCGCGGATCTTAACGCCCGTACCGCCGGCGGACGCACGATGACGCGTATCGCCAGCGACGCGGGATACACCGATGTCGTATTGAAGCTCACCCTGCTCATGCAGGACAAAGAGAAGGAACAGGACTGACAGCGGCGGCGGCACTTCGGACCACCATTCCGGACCGTCGCGCCACTTCGGACCGCCACCAGGAGCCGCCATTCCGGACAGCCACCTCGGGCCACCATTCCGGACCGCCGCGCAGGATTTACCGCGGCGTCGCTCACCCGCCGGCAACCGCGCGAAGTCTTTTCAGCCCCCCGGCGTTGCGGGCGTTCCGATACCCCTGTTTACGGAGATGCGCCAGGGCGATCCCGCTCCGGCGACCGGTATTACAGTACACCAGGATCGGATCGTCCGCTCCACCCACTTCACCGATTCGGCGGGAGAGCTCCGGTAAGGGTATACTCCGGGCACCGGAGAAATGGTCCTGTCCGAACTCCTCGTGAGACCGCACGTCCACCAGGAGCGCACCGGCCTCGAGCAGGACACGAACATCCCTCTCGGCGGCAGGCGCAAAGGAGCGCATCAACACGCGCCGGATCACCCCCACCGCGATCAGCACCAGGGCAAAGACGATAATCTGAGTATTACTGAAGTTCACGCGCAAAGATTAGCCGGGGGCGGTACCGGATGTAAACGACCGGATGGAGAGAAAAAAAGGGGCCCGTCCTTATACCATGCTCCGCGGGGGCGATGCGGTCATGGCACGTCGGACGGACCCCAACACAAGAGGAGGATCCCTAGTTTATCTGACCAACCCTATTATCAGGTTGGTGTCATTTCTGCGTACGCGAAAGACTACCTCGTCATCGGAACGAGTCGCGTTCAACTCGTTGTAGAAATCGCGCAGAGTCTTCACGTCCGTGTTGTTCACACGCAGGACGATGTCCCCGCTGCGCAGTCCAGCGGTGGCGGCGGGTGACCCCGACGCGACCTGTCCTATGATCAGATCGCCACCGCGACTGGTCAGATCCAGGTTTTCCCGGATCGACTGGGTCATCTCCACGATCGACATTCCCGGCCAGAGGTCTTCCTGATCTACACTGTCATCGCCTGACGGCCGGACTCCGGTACTCACGTATACGGCTCGGGTGGAACCGCTCCGACGGATCTCGAACCGCGTCTGCTCGCCCGGGCGAAGACGGGACACCATCTGCAACAGGTCGTTGCTGTCTCTCACGCGTTGGCCCGCTACGTGCGTAATGATATCACCGGGAAGAATTCCGGCGTCGGCCGCGGGAGATCCGATGTACACGTTGTATACCAGAGCTCCACCCCGGGACTCTCCAAGAGAGTCCGACGGGCTGGATGGGGGATCGACCATGTTCACCCCGAGCCATCCATATTGCACGCTTCCGGTCTCGATGAACTGGTCGATCGTGCGGCTCGCCACGTTTACGGGTATCGAGAACCCCAGACCGATACTTCCGCCGGTCTGGGAGGCGATCCAGGTATTGATCCCGATCACCTCGCCACGGAGGTTCACCAGGGGACCGCCGGAGTTGCCGCGGTTGATCGCTGCGTCGGTCTGGATATAGTCGGTGAGCAGCGGAGAGCCGCTCCTTTGCGGGCCACGTCTCCCCACGGCGCTGACGATACCACTGGTTACGGTGGACTCGAATCCGAGGGGATTTCCCACAGCCAGCACAAAGTCTCCGACCTGTACCGTGGAGGAATCACCCAACCGAGCAACGGGAACGTCCTCCGACGTCTCGAATACCACCAGTGCCAGGTCCGTATTGGGATCGGTGCCGACCCGGGATGCCTGGAATTTCCGTCCGTCGTAAAGCGTTATATTGATCCGGTCGGCGTTGCCGATCACGTGCTCATTGCTGAGGACATAGACCTTCTCACCGTCGCGACGGACGATAATACCGGATCCGATACCGCGCTGTTCAAACTCCTGCTGCTGATCACCGTTGTCCGGCGAGGGACGACCAAAGAAAAAATCCAGTGGCGACGGGGGACGAGTGATAGTTCGGCGGGAGACTCGCTGAACAACCTCTACTTCCACTACGACGGGCAGGACCTCGCGGGAAATGCTTCTCAGCGTTTCCTGATATGCTTCCATTACCGACAGGGAATCGGAACGCTCCTGTGCAGGAACCGGGACGAGGGGTAGTATTAGTACGATTGCGAGCATCAGTGCAAGTTTTCGTGAGTAGACCACTTGTATCCTTCCTCCTGACAGTCTTGAGCGTCTGTGGCGCGTTCCTCTTGCTCCACGATGTGTAAGATGCGCCGGTGGTCTTTCCACATCCTTTCAAGACCATTACAGTTTTGTCATGTTCAAACTTGTGTTTTTTGTCCCCCGCGCCCAGGCGGAGGAGGTCAAACTGGCGTTATTTGAAGCCGGCGCCGGACGCTACGAGAAGTACGATTACTGCGCTTACGAGACGGAAGGCACCGGGCAGTTTCGGCCGCTGCCGGAGAGCAATCCCTTTATCGGCAGACCCGGCTCGGTAGAACGGGTGCAGGAACTCCGCGTGGAGGTGCTGCTGCGGGACAACGTGGTGGTGCCGGTAATCCGTACTCTCCTGGAGACCCATCCCTACGAGGAGCCGGCATACGAGGTATACCGAGTGTACCAGCTGGATGAACTCGAAGCCGGCGGCGCGACCGGGGACAACCAATAGCAAAACACCCGGTTTGCAACCCCTCGGCCGCGCCGCGCCGGGGGCTTATCCCCGTTCCGAAATCGGACGGATCTCCCGATCCACGTCACCGGTGTAGAGCGCTCTCGGGCGGAAGAGGCGCTGTTCCAGCTCCCGCTGCTCGAGGATATGCGAGAGCCACCCCGCCGCACGGGCGGCCGCAAAGATCGGTGTAAACAACGCGCTGGGAATACCGAGTAGACGATATACCGCACCGGAGAAAAAGTCCACGTTGGGATATATCGGCTTCCCCTTCTCCTCCATTATGTCACGGAACGTCCGTTCCACCCCCTTGAGGATCCGAAGGTACCGATCGTCGCCGTTCTTCTCCGAGAGCTGTTCCAGGAATTCTTCCATCAGCACCGCCCGCGGGTCCTTTGCACGGTACACGCGATGCCCCATGCCCATGACCTTTTCCTTGCGTTCGAGTTTGGTCCGGACATACTCTTCTACCCGGTCCGGGGTTCCGATCTCCTCCACCATCTCGATCACGCGCTCATTGGCGCCGCCGTGAAGACTGCCGTACAACGCTCCCATCGCGGCGGAGATGCTTGAATAGCACGTGCTCTGCGTACTGGCTACAACCCGTGCGGTGAACGTACTGGCGTTGAAGCTGTGTTCCGCGTGAAGCACAAAGCACTTGTCCATGATCTCTCCCTCGTCCTGGTCGGGCTCTTCACCGTGCAGCATGTAGAGGAAGTTGGCACCGTGGGAGAGATCGTCCCGGGGAGGAACGTAGTCCAGCCCGCTCCGGAAGCGATGCAGTGCGGCGATCACACCGGCGATCTGGGATACCTGGTGCAGCGTATCCCGGCAGTTGCAGTACATCGAATGGTGAATCTTGTGATCCACGTAACCACTGAGGTAGCTGATCACCGACTGCAGGAGTTCCATCGGGTGTGAATCCGCGGGAAAGCTCCGGATCATATCAAGAATCGGCTTCTTCAGGGGGCGGCCTTCCCGCATGCGACGCCGAAAGTCCTGGAGCTGCTTCTCGGTAGGCAGTTCTCCGTTGAGCAGGAGGTACGTCACCTCCTCGTAATCCGCCACCTGAACAAGCCGATCGATCGGGTATCCCAGGTAGTACAGCGATCCCTTCTCTCCGTCGATCTTGCAGATCCGGCTTTCCGCTGCGATAACACCTTCCAGACCCTTGTTGTACTGTATCTCGTCGTTTGTGCTCATCTTCTGTGTTCTCCTCAATTGCACTCAGTTTTTTCCATGAATCATACGCCCCGCTACCCCCAGGGCCGCTTCCTTTACCGTTTCCGAAAGCGTGGGATGGGCGTGAACGGTCCGGGCGATGTCCTCCGCGGACCCGCCGAACTCCATCACCGAAACGATCTCTGCGATCAGTTCACTCGCGGACGGTCCTACTACGTGGGCTCCGAGGATCCGGTCCGTACGAGCGTCGGCGAGTACCCGGACCGAACCGACGGAGTTATCGATCGCCAGCGCGCGACCGTTCGCCGCAAAAGGACAGCTCCCCACCCGGAACTCCGTGCCGGCCGACTTGAGCTCGTCCTCGGTACGCCCTACCGAGGCCGCTTCCGGCTCGGTGTAAAGCACGTTGGGAACCGTCTCGTAGTTGACGTGGCCTGCTTTACCTGCGATCAGTTCGGCCACGGCGATTCCCTCGTCCTCCGCTTTGTGCGCCAGCATCGGACCGCGCAGGATGTCACCGATCGCGCGAATTCCCGCAACAGACGTGGAGAAATCGCGGTCCACTACGATTCGGCCCTGGTCGGTTTCCATGCCGAGCGCCGCGGGATCGAACCCTTCCAGGTTTGGTTTCCGTCCCACCGCCACCAGCACGCGGTCTCCCTCCAGAGTCAGGTCCGTACCGGACCTGTCCGTGGCGGTCACCGTTGCACGGTCGCGTTTCTTGCCGCTGCCTTTCCGAACTTTTACGCCGGTGACTTTCGTCTCCAGCATGAACTCTATCCCCTGCTTCTCCAGTTCCCTCTTCATCGTCCGCGCGACAGAGCTGTCCCAACCTGCCAGGATCTGCGGAAGCAGTTCCACCACCGTGACGCGCGCCCCGAGACGTCGCCACACGCTACCCAGTTCGAGCCCGATTACACCGCCGCCAACGACTACGAGGTGGTCCGGCACCCGGTCGAACGCGAGCGCCCCCGTGGAATCGACTACCACCCGCCCGTCGAAGGGCATAAACGGCAACTCCACCGGTACGGAGCCGGTGGCGAGCAGGATCGTTTTCCCCTTCAGGGTTACGGCTCGGGTAGTGCGCGAAGACTCGCCGGTTTTTTTGGCGCTCTTGTTGGCGCCATCCTCCGGGTCCACCGCTGTCACCTCCACGACTCCCGGCGCCGGCACGGTTCCGACCCCGTGGTGCACCGTGATCCTGTTGGCTTTCATCAGCGTCGCTACACCGCCGGTCAGCTTCTTCACGACGCCATCCTTGCGCGCCATCATCGCCGCCAGGTCCAGTTTCGGCGCAGCTGCGGAAACGCCGTGTCGCGCCCCCTCATCCCGCACTTTAGCGAAGAACTCACTCGAATCGAGCAGCGCCTTGGAAGGGATACACCCCACGTTGAGACACGTTCCGCCCAGGGTTGGACGCTTTTCCACCACCGCCGTTCGGAGTCCGAGTTGACTCGCCCGGATCGCCGCCACGTAACCGCCGGGGCCTCCGCCCAGAACTATCAGATCGTACGTATTCTCCACGGTCACAACTCCAGAAGGATCTGCGTCGGATCCTCAACGGCACCCTTCACCCGGTTGAGAAAGCCGATCGCTTCCCGGCCGTCTATCACGCGGTGATCGTAGGTGAGCGCCAGGTACATCATCGGTCGGACCACGATCTCGTCATCCACCACTACCGGCCGTTTCTGAATCGAGTGCATTCCCATAACAGCCGTCTGTGGGGGACTTGGAATCGGCGTGGAGAGCATGCTCCCGAAGACGCCGCCGTTGGTAATGGTAAACGTCCCGCCGCTGAACTCGTCCGGCATGATGCGCTTCTCCTTTGCACGCGCGGCGAAGTCGACGATCCTCGCCTCTATCGCGGCAAACCCGAGGTTCTCCGCGTTCCGTATCACCGGGACGATCAAGCCACGGTCGGTGGAAATCGCCACCCCGATATTCTGATAGTGGTTGTAGACGATCTCCTCGCCCTCGATGTGGGCGTTGACCTCGGGAAACTCCTGAAGCGCCCGCTGCGCAGCTCTGATGAAGAAACCCATGAAACCGAGCCGCGTGCCGTGCTGCTTCTCGAACTGTTCCTTGTAGGTGGTGCGGATCCGCATCACCGCGCTCATGTCCACCTCGTTGAACGTGGTAAGGTGCGCCGACTCCTGTTTACTCCGGACCAGGTTCTCCGCGATCCGCTTGCGCAGGGTGGTCATTTTGCGACGTTCCTGGGTACCGGGAGCAGCGGACGGCCCGGCCGCGGACGTCGCGGACGGTACTGCGCCGGAACCGGAGGCACTCGCGGCCGACCCGCGGCTATCCTGTTGCTTCAGGTAATCCTCCACATCGCCCTTGGTAAGCCGCCCATCCTTTCCGCCGGGTGGTACCGCGGCGAGCACCGTCGCCGCGTCCAGGTTGTGCTCGGACAGAACGCGCCGGACCGCGGGAGATAACGGCGGGGCCTCTGTGTCGTGGTCACCCGTCACTGTCCCTGCCTTTGTATCGGCAGCGGCGTCAGCCTTTGTATCGGCCTTCGTATCCGCCGTCGCGTCGGTGTCTATCACCGCCACCACCGTGCCGATCTCCACCTCCTGGTCCGGTTCGGTGCGGATCTCCAGTTTTCCGGAACCCGGAGCGGGTACGGGCATCGTGGCCTTGTCTGTCTCCAGTTCAAAGAGGTCTTCCCCCTCCTGCACGATCTCACCGTTTTGCTTGAACCAGGTGGCGAGTATCCCGCTCGTGACGGACTCTCCCACCTGGGGAACCTCGACGTTCAGCTTCATCAGTCATTATCTCCTTTGGTTTTCCTCGCCATGATCGCCTGGGACAGCAGAGCTTCAAGTTCCTCCAGATGCTGCCGGTATGATCCTGCCGCCGGGGAGGGGCTCGGTACGCGTCCCACGTACTCGATATTTTCCACGTCCATTATCTCCGCCAGGCGATTCTGCACGAATCGCCAGGCGCCACGGTTGCGACTCTCCTCCTGGACCCAGAGGATTCGACGAGGCGTACCATAGGTTTGTACCACGCGTCGCAGTTCCTCCTCCGGCCACGGGTATAGCTGCTCAACCCGGACGATTGCGGTATCGTTAACTTTTCGCTCGACTCGGCGCGCGTCCAGGTCGTAGTAGACCTTACCGGAACAGAAGACCAGGGTATCCACTTTCTTCGGCTCACGGGGATCGGGGATCACCGTGCGGAACGATCCCCGGGTAAGTTCCTCCAGGGTTGACCGTGCGTCCTTGTGCCGCAGCAGACTCTTGGGGGACATCACCACCAGGGGCTTCCGAAAGGGCTGCAGCATCTGCCGGCGGAGCAGGTGGAAGAACTGCGCCGGTTCGGTAGCGTTCACCACCTGCATGTTGTTCTCCGCGCAGAGCTGCAGGAACCGTTCCAGGTGGGCGCTTGAGTGTTCCGGACCCTGTCCCTCGTATCCGTGGGGCAAAAGCATCACCAGGCCGGAGTAACGGTACCACTTGCTCTCGCTGGAGGAGATGAACTGGTCGATTATCACCTGCGCACCGTTCACGAAGTCCCCGAACTGCGCCTCCCAGACCACAAGAATATCCGGTTGCGCCAGGGAGTAGCCGTACTCAAACCCCAGTACGGAAAACTCCGAGAGCGGACTGTCGTACACGGAAAACGTTCCCTGCCTGGGGGCCACTCGCTTGAGCGGGGTAAAGTACTCCGGTTTGTCGGCTTTGGAGTCCCACCACTCCGCATGGCGGTGACTGAACGTACCTCGTCCGGAGTCCTCGCCACTCAGACGGATCGAATACCCCTCTTCCAGGAGCGACGCCATCGCCAGAGCTTCGGCGAATCCCCAGTCGATGTCCCGACCGGTCTCAACCATCTTCCGCCGTTCCTTCACCAGGCGCTGCACCTTCCTGTGCAGGTGGAAACCCTCGGGCTCCGTGGTCAGCACCTTCCCCAGGCGAAGAAGCCGATCTCTGTCTACTCCGGTCTCGATCGGATCAAAGGAATACTTCTTCTGGAACCGTGTCCAGTCGCCTACCTCCAGTGAATCGTCCCCCTTGGGCCGGTACTTCGGAGATTTCGCCATCTCAAGCTGGTCCTTGAGTACTCCCCGATATTTCTCGCGAAACGCGTCCTGGTCCTCCAGGGACCAGACACCTTCGCCGGCGATCTTCCGGCCGTACACGGTGGGAGCACTCGGGTGGTTCTTGATCAGCTTGTACATGATCGGATGCGTAAAGGAAGGTTCATCCGCCTCGTTGTGACCCAGGCGGCGGTAGCAGACGATGTCCACCACCGCATCGTATCCGAACTTCTGCCGCCACCGGATCGCCAGGTCGATCGCCCGTACCACCGCCTCCGGATCGTCCCCGTTGGCGTGGAATATCGGAACCTGGAGACCTTTTGCCACATCCGTAGGAAAGAACGTGCTCCGCGAGTCCCGTGACGCCGTGGTGAATCCGATCTGGTTGTTCACGATGATGTGGATCGTACCGCCCGTGCGATACCCCTTGAGCTGACTCAGGTTGAACGTTTCCGCTACCACTCCCTGGCCGCTGAACGCGGCGTCTCCATGGATGAGAACGGGTACCACCTTTTTGCGGTTGAAATCCCCGTACCGGCGCTGCGTCCCCCGCGCCTTCCCCTCCACCACGGGATCCACCGCTTCCAGGTGGCTCGGGTTTGCTACGAGCGAGATATGGATGCGGCGTCCGCTCTTTTTGTCCACGTAGTCAAAACTGTGTCCCAGGTGGTACTTCACATCCCCGGTGCCACCGTACTCGTGAGGCTGTTCCGCATCGATGAACTTCGAGAACGTCTCCACCGCGGGTTTTCGCATCGCGTTGGTGAATACGTTGAGCCGTCCCCGGTGGGCCATTCCGACCACAATCTCCTTTACGTTGTGATCGGCCGCGCTGTAGATCAGGTAGTGCAGCGCAGGTATCAGTCCCTCGCCTCCTTCCAGGCTGAACCGCTTCTGACCCACGAAGTTGCGATGCACGAAATTCTCAAACTCTTCCGCCTTGATCAGGTCTTTCTGAAACCGGATCTTCTCCTCCGGGAGCCAGTCCCGACGGTGCTGCTCCCGCTCGATTTTCTTCAGAAGCCACCGGCGCATTGTGTAGTTGTAGATATGCATGAACTCCGTACCCAGGTGCGACAGGTAGGTTTCCTGCACCCGACGGAGTATCTCCCGGAGCGGCGCCGGGCTCGGCTCAAAATACCCTCCCGTATCAAAGAAGGTGTCCATGTCCGATTCATCCAGACCCCAGGACTCGGGAGAAAGTTTATCCACAACCCCCTCAACCATGATCCGCATATAGCGCATCGCCGGTGTTTCATAGGTGCCCAGGGGGTTTGTGTCCGCGTAAACCGCACCGATCTCTCGGTACGCCCGCAGGAGATTGATTACCGCGGTCTGCTTTCGCGCGTGCTCCAGGTGTTCATCACACCCGTCGACGGTATCCGGCGGAACTCCCCTGGCGGCGCTCCACGGGACGACTGCCGACTTTCCGGCTTCCGAGGCCTCCAGGCCCTGAAAATACGCCCGCCATTCCGGAGGCACCGTCTCCGGGTCATCACGCCACGCCTCAAAGAGCTCCTCCACGTACCCGGTATTCTCTGTTTCCATCTCGTTATTCCGTCTTTCCCCTTCCTCTGATGACCTCCGGCGGTCACGGAGACGCGCCGACGGAAGTCACCGTGCTCAGAGTTTGTCTTTCAGGAGTCCCGGGATCTCGTCGGGCTTGCTCGCCACGGGAACTCCCGCGTCCTCAAAAGCCTGCACCTTGGCCTCGGGCGTCCCTTTGCCGCCGGAAATGATCGCCCCGGCGTGACCCATACGCTTGCCGGGAGGCGCGGTGCGACCGGAGATGAATCCCACCACCGGTTTGGACACGCGGCTCCGTATGAATTCCGCCGCCTGCTCCTCGTCGTCACCGCCGATCTCACCGATCACCACCACTCCTGCGGTATCAGGATCCGCTTCAAATAGTTCCAGGGCGTCGATGAAGTTGGTACCGATTACAGGGTCTCCGCCGATACCGATGCACGTGGACTGCCCCATTCCTGCGTTGGTCAGGTTGTAGACCACCTCGTAGGTAAGCGTACCGGAACGGGATATGACACCGATATTTCCCGGCTTGTGGATGTGGTAGGGCATGATTCCGATCTTACACTTGCCCGGGCTGATCAGACCCGGACAGTTGGGGCCGATCATCCGCAGACCCCGGGACCGGACGTAATGGTACGCCTCCAGCATCTCCAGGACGGGTACACCCTCGGTTATCGTGATGATCAGGGGAATATCCGCGTCGGCCGCCTCTTTCACCGCCGCCGCGGCGAAACGGGCCGGCACGAAGATCACCGTCGCATCGATACGGTGGTCCTTCTGCGCATCGATCACGCTATCGTAGACCGGGATCTCGTCCAGTTTTTTTCCACCCTTGCCGGGCGTGACGCCCGCCACGATCTTCGTCCCGTCCCGGACCATCTGCCGGGCGTGAAAAGATCCATCCCGCCCGGTGATACCCTGCACCAGAACGTTCGTTTTTTCGTCGATAAGAATGCTCATCTTGCCGCTCCCTTACTGCTGCGCCACGACGCTCTGCACCGCTTCACTGAGATCGCTTCCCACGACGAAGCCCTTCTCTTCGAGCAGGCGACGTCCCTCTTCCTGGTTGGTTCCTACCAGGCGGATAACCAGGGGAACCTTGATCTCGATCTGATCGGTAGCCATGATGATTCCCCGGGCGATATCGTCGCACCGGGTAATTCCGCCGAAGATATTGATCAGGATCGCTTTGACCCTGGGATTCCGCAGAATGATCCGGATGGCCTGGAGCACTTTCTCCGGGTTGGAGCTGCCCCCCACGTCGAGAAAGTTTGCGGGATTACCGCCGTACAGCTTGACGATATCCATCGTAGCCATCGCCAGGCCCGCACCGTTCACAATGCACCCGATCTCACCGTCCATGCTGACGAAGCTCAGGCCGTACTGCTTGGCGTCGATTTCGTCCTGGCTGTACTCTTCCGGATTCTTCAGCTCCTCCAGGTCGGGATGCTTGTAGAGCGCGTTGTCGTCGAAGTTGATCTTGGCGTCCAGAGCAGAGAGCGTATTCGCGTCCACCAGGGCGTAAGGGTTGATCTCTACCAGCGACGCGTCCTTCTCCGTGAAAAGGCGGTAGAGCCGACGCACGGTGTCGGTTGCCTGCTCCACCAGAACCGGTTTCTCGAACACGTCGGTCAGAACCTGCTGCAGCTTCCGCTGAACCGCGGGAGCATCGATTCCATCGATGATATCGATCGGGAACTTGATGATCTTGTCCGGATCGGTTACGGCGAGCTCCTCAATGTCGACACCGCCTTCCTTGGTCACCATGAGGATAATCTTCTTGCTGCCCCGGTCCATGATCAGACCGATGTAGTACTCCTTCAGGATCTCCGCGGCCGGCGCGATCAGCACCTTTTCCACCGTCTCGCCCTTGATATCCATACCGAGGATCGCCCGGGCGTGTTTCTCCGCTTCCTCGGCACTCTTTGCGAGCTTGACACCACCGGCTTTCCCGCGCCCGCCGACAAGGACCTGAGCCTTGACTACGACTGATCCGCCCAGGCGGCGGGCTGCCTCGGCGGACCGGGCCGGGTCGCTCACCACCTCCTGATCCTGTACGGGGATCCCCGCCTCCCGGAAGAGTTCCTTTGCCTGGTACTCGTGAATTTTCATCCGTTTCGCCCCTGTTACCCTTTCTTTGGTTCCGCGGTTTTCTCACCGCGTTGTTCCCGGTACTTCTTGATCTCCCGCTTGGTAAGGTTGATCAGCTTGGTGATCTTGATATCCCGCGGGCAAACGCGAGTGCACTCAAAGTGGCTCTCACAAGGCCACACACCGTTCTCCGTGTCCAGCGCGTCCAGACGAGGCGCGAGTCCCGCGTCACGACTGTCGTAGACAAACCGTGCCGCCGCGACGATCGCCTGCGGACCGAGGAACTCCGGGTTCTTGTCCAGGATCGGGCACGCGGAGTAACAAGCGGCGCAGTTGATGCATTTTGTCGCCTCGTCAAAGAGGGCCCGCTCCTCGGGAGACTGCAGATACTCGCCCCGCTCCGGAACCTCCGCGCGGGGTACGAAGTAGGGTTTCACGGAACGGAACTTCTCAAAAAAGCGCCCCTGGTCCACCATCAGGTCCTTCTGGACCGGCAGGTGCCGCAGGGGCTCGATCTCTACAGTCGCTCCGTCGGATTCGCTCTCCAGGAGGTCCTGGAAGAGCGTCTTGCAGGCAAGCTTCTCCTTACCGTTGATACGCATCGCGTCCGATCCGCACACGCCGTGGGCACAGCTTCGGCGGTATCCCAGGGTGCCGTCCTGGTTCTGGGTGATATCCATCAGTGCGTCCAGAACCCGGTCCGTGGGCTTCACCTCCACGCTGTACTCCCGGACGTGCGGCTCTTTGTCCGTCTCGGGATTGAATCGTTTGATCGCCATGGTAACGTTCATTGTCCGGTCCTTTCCTTTCTCATAATCCATCTCCGTGCGCCGGCGGACCAGCTGATGTGGCGGCCCGCTTCGCACTTCGGCTCAGTACGTCCTCGGTTTGGGTTCCCAGATACTGATATCCACCGGCTTGTAATCGATCGAAACAGTATCGCCCGCAAGGGTGGCCATAGTATGTTTGAGCCAGTTATCGTCGTCCCGGTCGGGGAAATCCTTGCGAGAGTGGGCCCCCCTGCTCTCGGTCCGGTTGGCGGCGCTTACCGCGGTTACCAGGGAGAGATCGAGCAGATTCTCCAGCTCCATGATCTGCAGCACCTCGGCGTTGAATCCGGCGCCGTGATCCTGAACGGTCACCTCCTGGAACTCCTCCCGGAGCTTCCGGATCTCTGCGGCGGCGGCGTCCATCTCGCTCTGTTCGCGGTAGACACCGACTTTCTCCATCATTACTTCCTGCATGCGGTCCATGACGGGTCCCACGTGGCGTCCACCCTTGCGATCCCGTAGTCGCTGCAGACGCTCCCGGGCACGGTCAGCGTCCTTTTCCGACGCTGGGACGTCCGGGGCGTTTTTCACGTACTCAGCGATGTGCCGGCCCGCTCGCCGTCCGTAGACGATAAGATCCACCAGACTGTTGGTGCCCAGGCGGTTGGCTCCGTGCACCGAGACGCACGCCGCTTCTCCCGCGGCGTAGAGTCCATCGTAAACAGACTTTCCCGTATCCACCCGACCGTCCACATCGGTGGGGATTCCCCCCATCGCGTAGTGTGCGGTGGGTTGCACCGGCATCGGTGTTTCCGCCGGGTCCACCCCGAGGTACGTTTTACAGAAATCGGCGATGTCCGGGATCTTCTGTTCCACTACTTCGCGACCCAGGTGGCTCGCGTCGAGCCAGACATAGTCGTCGATCTTCCGATCTCCCCGGACACCCTTGCCTTTTGCGACCTCCGTCATGATCGCGCGACTCACCATGTCCCGCGGCGCCAGGTCAAGCATCGTCGGCGCGTAGGTCTCCATGAAACGCTCACCGTCACGATTCTTGAGAATTCCTCCCTCGCCGCGGACACCTTCGGTAATGAGGATTCCCATTCCCAGTATCCCCGTGGGGTGAAACTGGTAGAACTCCATGTCCTCCAGGGGAACTCCCGCGCGGGCAAGGATCGCCGGGCCGTCGCCGGTGTTGGAGAGCGCGTTGGACGTGATCTTGAACATCCTTCCGGTACCGCCCGTGGCAAAGAGCACTGCCTTTGCCTTGAAAACGTGCAGCTCCCCGGTCTTGAGCTCAAACAGCACCACACCTCGGGCGGTGGTCCCGTCCAGAAGCAGGTCAACCACCTGGTACTCGTCAAAAAACTGTACGTCGTTTTTGACGCACTGCTGGTACAGGGTCTGCAGGATCATGTGCCCCGTACGATCCGCGGCGTAACAACTGCGGTGGACCGGACCCTTTCCGAAATGGTGCGTGTGTCCGCCGAACCGACGTTGAGCGATCTTTCCGTCCTCCAGGCGACTGAAGGGCAACCCCCGGTTCTCCAGGTCGTACACCGCGCGAACCGCGTCCTCCGCGAGTATCTTCGCGGCGTTCTGATCCACCAGGTAGTCTCCGCCTTTGACCGTGTCGAAGGCGTGCCATTCCGGGCTGTCCTCCTCCACGTTGCCCAGGGCAGCCCCGATCCCGCCCTGGGCGGCTCCCGTGTGGCTCCGCTGGGGATAGAGCTTACTCACCACCGCCGTGCGGGCGGTCCGGCTCGCCTCAAGAGCCGCGTACAACCCGGCTCCGCCGGCTCCCACGATAATCGCATCGAATTCCTGTACCAAGACATTACCTCCCGGTTTCGTTTTCGTCGGCACGAACCTCATCATCGTGCGCGCGGCGTATCTCGGCCGAACGACCGAAATAAGCCTCTATTCCTCCATGTACGCCTCGCGGGCGTTCCCTACTGTTCATTTTCAGCCAGGTGAGTAGATCTCTTCCAGCGTGACCACACCTTGTCGCACCTGCTCCGCGGAGTCGTCCAGCGCACGCTGTTCCTCCTCGGACAGATCCAACTCGTAGATCCGCTCCACCCCGTTGGCACCAAGCAGTACCGGTACGCCGAGAAAAATATCCCGGTGACCGTACTGGCCTCGCAGGTAGGCGCTGGCCGCGACAAGCCGCTTCTCATCTTTCACCACCGCTTCCACCATCTTTGCGGTGCTCGCGGCGGGCGCGTAGTAGGCGCTGCCCGTCTTGAGGTGACCCACGATTTCCGCACCGCCGGTACGCGTCCGGTTCACCAGCTCCTCGATCCGGTCGGACTCCATCAGTTCCGTCAGGGCAAACCCGCCCACCGAGGTATACCGTGGCAGCGGGACCATCGAGTCACCGTGCCCGCCCAGCACCATGGCACTCACATCCCAGGGAAGAACGCCCAGAGCCTCGGCGATGAAATACTGGAACCGCGTGGAGTCCAGAATCCCCGCCATACCGATCACGCGCTTCAGGGCAAAACCTGTCTCCCGGAGACATACCATGGCGATCACGTCCAGGGGATTACTCACGGCGATCACCACCGCGTTCGGCGCGTACTGCTGGATCGCATCCGCCGCCTGCTTGGCGATATTCACGTTGATCTTGAGCAGATCCATCCGGTCCATTCCGGGCTTGCGTGCCATTCCGGCGGTCATGACAACCACGTCGCTGTCGGTGATCGCCTCGAAATCGTTGGACCCGGCGATCGTAACGTGGTAGTTCCTGGAGGGCGCGGCGTGCATGAAATCCGCAGCCTTCCCCTGGGGCATTCCCGGCACTACGTCAACCATGACGATGTCCGCGATATTCTTCTCGGCGATGTAGTAGACCGCGGTGGCGCCGACGTTGCCCGCGCCGATCACGGAAACCTTCTTGCGTGTTGTACTCACTGCTGCTGCTCCTTCCTGCCCGCGCGTATCTTCTCCAGCTCCCGGGCCGACTCGACGAGCGCGCTCGTCCGTTCCTTATCCAGCCGGGGTTCCAGGACGCGTTCGATTCCATCACGCCCGAGCACCACGGGCAGGCTCATCGCCACGTCGGATACGCCATAGTACCCGTCCCACACAAACGAAACGGGCATGATCCGATGCGTGTCCCAGAGAACCGCCTGCGCGATATCCGCCGCTACCGCGGAGGGACCGTAGTAGCTGCTCGCGCGCTGTGACATCTCGACGATAAGGTCACCGGCGGTACGCGTCTCCTGTATTACCCGTTCCCGGGTTTCCTCATCCAGGAGTACCGTTACGGGAATCCCGTTCACGCGGGAGTACTCCAGAAGGGGAATCATCGCGGAGGAATGGCGACCGATGACGGTGGCGCTGATATTCTCGGTTGTAATATTCAGGCAGCGGCTGAGGACGTGCCGGAGCCTCGCGGAGTTGAGCGCTCCACCGAGTCCGATCACGCGGGTCCGGGGCAGTCCGGATTGTTGATGAAACCGCATCACCATGAGGTCCACCGGTTCCGTAGCGATCAGCACGACTCCATCATAGTCCCGGAGTTGCGCGGCCAGGTCGTCCACGATCGGCATGTTGCGGGCGTAGAGGTCTTCCCGCTTCATCCCCGGTTCCCGTCCGGCCCCGGCGGCGATTACGACCATGCGGGACTCTCGGGTTTGTTCGATCGAATCCAACGCATCGATCGAGTACTGGTACCCGCGGATCGGAGCCGCTTCCATCATGTCCAGCGCCTTACCCCGAGCGGCTCCGGCGTCAAGGTCATACAGGAGAACGCCGCCGATGTTGCGTTCCGCGATGAAGAACGCGGTGTTTGACCCCACGTTCCCGGCTCCGATAATAGCGACATTTGCCATTCTACACTCCCATTAGTATCTGATAGTATACAGCCGCCCAATTCCTGCCGGAAAGAAGCGGAGGCATATTTTACAAGGAGAATAAGAAATGATCGAGCAAACCAGAGAAGAATCTGACTCAATGGGTAATATTTCTCTTCCGGAATGGGCGTACTGGGGCGCCCAGACGCAGCGAGCGGTGGAGAATTTCGGAGTTTCGCCCTTGCGAATACCTGTGGCGATGATCCGGGCGCTCGGTCTTGTAAAAAAACACGCCGCCCGCGTCAACGGCGATCTCGGTGTTCTGGAAAAAAAACTGGCCTCCGCGATCGAACAAGCGGCGCAGGAAGTTATCGAGGGACGCTGGGACGAACACTTTCCGATCGACGTATTCCAGACCGGCAGCGGTACGAGCTGGAACATGAACGCCAACGAGTTGATCGCAAACCGGGCCAACGAAATCCTGGGAGAACTCCGGGGAACACGCAGCCCGGTCCATCCCAACGACCACGTCAACCGCGGCCAATCCTCCAACGACGTGATCCCCACAGCGATCCATATCGCCAACCGGATGCGGCTGGACCCCCTGGTGGAAGCGGTACAACAACTGGCGGCAAGCCTCCGTTCCAAGGAGAAGGAGTTCGCCGACCTGGTGAAGCTTGGACGGACCCACCTGCAGGACGCCGTCCCGATGACGCTGGGACAGGAGTTCTCCGGGTTCGCCGTGCAGATCGAGAAAGCGGTCGGCCGCATCTCCTCCACCACCGCAAACCTGGAAGAACTTGCCCTGGGCGGGACCGCTCTCGGTACGGGTATCAATTGCGCCCCGGGATTCGCGGAAGACGTGGCCCGGTCGATCGCGGATGATACAGGGCTGCCCTTCCGAAGCTCGCCCAATAAGTTTGAAGCGATCGCCGCGCGGGACGCTCAGGTGGAGCTTATGGGAGCACTCAACACACTATCCACAAGCCTCATGAAGATCGCCAACGACCTGCGCCTTCTCGCCAGCGGCCCCCGGGGCGCGCTGGGAGAGATCGTTCTTCCCAGCCTGCAACCCGGCAGCTCGATCATGCCGGGCAAGGTGAATCCGGTGATACCGGAAATGGTGATACAGGTAGCCGCTCACGTAAACGGCAAAACCGTAAGCGTCACGATCGCGGGACAGAACGGACCGCTGGAACTCAATATGATGAATCCCCTGATCGCGCACGAGACGTTGAGCTCCATGGAGCTGCTGCAGAATACCTGTCGCGTACTGGCGGAGCGCGGGATCGACGGACTCGAGGCTGATCGGGAACGCCTGGAACACTGGATCGAATGGTCCCTGGCGCTGGTGACACCGTTGGCAACGGAACTTGGCTACGACCAGGCTACCAGGCTGGCGTACCAGGCGTATCGGGAGAAGCGCAAGATCAGGGACGTCGTACTGGAGAGCGGACTGCTCCCGGAAAAACGCGTCCGCGAATTGCTGGATCCCGCACGGATGGTATAGGATCGCCGCATGGAGATAAAGGAAACGGGGTACCTCAAGGTCATGGGAGATTACTCATTCCCGGAGAAGCGGATAGTAATCAACCCCAACGACGGGTTTGACCTCGGTCTGATGATGACCGAAGCAACGGTACTGTTTTATTACGGAGAGAGTCCCGCGACGATCGAACGGAGCACCGCCTCGCCACTGTACGGGGTAGTGGAACAGAAGAACGAGTGTAAACTGGGTACGGTGGAGGTGAGCCTCAAAGCGTTGGAGAAGCTGGGGAGTCCGGAACGGATCCGTCTCCACCTGATTCCGCAGGAACGGTATCCCAAACTCCTGGTCGCCGCGGAATAATTCCGGCTTGCTTTGCGATAAAACCACTGGTACATTGTGGTGGAACGATAAAAGGAGCAACCCGTGCAGAAGTATCATCAGGATGAACGCTACCTGAAAGCGATGGAGTATTACCTCGCCGGCCAGTGGAACGAGGCGTCCGAAGCGTTCGCTGCGCTAGTCGTCGAATATCCCAAAGAATCGTTCCTGCAGCTCCTGCAGGGAAACATCAGTTACTCCCGGGGTAACCTCGACCAGGCAGTAGAGGAGTACCAGGCGGCAATCGAGGCAAGACCGGACTTCGGCAACGCCTACTACAAACTGGGCGTCTGCCTCTACCGGATGGGGCGACTCAAGAAAGCGCTTGAAGCGTTTAAAAAGGTGGTGGAACTGGGTGACCAGTCCCACGCGATGGCCAGTTATTTTGTAGGATTGATCTACTTCTTCCTCGGCGACGATGAGTCCGCGCGGGACGCGTTCGATTCATTCCGCAAACTCTCACCGGAATCGATGATCGCCAACTTCTACCTGGCGCAACTCCGGATAAAACACAAGGAATTCCAGGCGGCTCTGGAACTGCTGAACGAGCTGGTGGATGTAACCCCCCACTTCGCGGAGGTTCACTACATGCTCGGAACAGTACATTATGGGTTGCATAATAACACCGAAGCGATACAATGTTTTCAGCGTGCTCTGGAACTCAATCCGGAGGACGAAAGAACCAAAACCAAACTGACGCTGCTGACCGACGTGCAGTGGCCCTAGGGAGTAAGCGATGAAGAAGTACGTATGCGACATGTGCGGTTACATCTACGATCCGGCTGAAGGTGACCCCGACAGCGATATCCCGCCGGGAACGTCGTTCGAGGATCTGCCGGAAGACTGGGTATGCCCGGTTTGCGGCGCCGACAAGGACGAGTTCAGCGTCGAGGAGGACTGAGTTCTCCCGAAACGAAAGCGCGGCAGGGTCGAACACGACCCTCGATCGGACCGGTCAGCGTCCCTTTGGACCCGTGCCAATATTTTTTAACGTGGAAGCACCCTCAACCGGGGGTGCTTTTTTTGAGGTCGGTTGACGGGCGGGCCCGTCGATACGCCGGACGGTGTGTGTCGTCCGATCCACGGATCGGCCGTCGCGTTGCAATGAGAATAAGAGGTAAGACTATGCGCGTATCCCGGCTCCTGCTTGTTGTGGTGATCGCCCTCGCCGGGCACGTTGTCGGCGCCAACGAGTTGACCTTTGAACTGAACCGGCTCCGGGCTTATCTGGACCGGGAGCTTACGGAGAATCCCCGGAACCCGCGCCTTCCTACGGCATCATGGATACACGCGATCACGGAGGATGCCGCCGAGATCGTGTACGCACAACCCCTGGAAGAGTCCGCCACGCAACTCATGGTGGCGAACGCGATCTTTATCGGTTACGGTCAGTATTTTGCCGAGTACCCGGAAGAGTTTGCCCTCGTTACGGCGGGTACCACCCGATTGGCGGCGATTATGGTGGAGCGCTTTGAAACGGAGGGATATCCGCCGTACTCAGACCGCCACCAGGTGCTGCAGGGGTTCGGTCAGACGCTGGAGGGTATGTTCATGATAATGCTGTCGCACCGCGAGATAGCAGCGGAACACCGCCTGATTATCGCCCGTACGGCGATCCCCGCGGCGGAACAACACTGGCAACTGATCCCGTTCACGTATCGAGCCCAGCTGGTGACCCTGCTGACGAGCGTCGGTTCCGCGGAACCCTCAGAGGAACTCCGGGGAATGATACGACGATTCCTGCGCGATAAGAGCTTCAACGACGAGATGATGAAGCGGGAGCCGTAAAAGCGCGGCGCCGCCCAAAGAACGTTCAACCGACAGAAAGGAACTGCACTGCTCCCAGAAAACTTGTTTTGTCCTTGATCGTGAGCCCGGCGGAGTCGAGCAGAGGGGCGATACCGCGACGCACGAACGGGAAATAGTTGGGGGATTCGTACAACCGGGCGAAACGATAGAGGAACCGGGCACCGAAACTCGCATAAAGGTCGTTGTAGTCAACGATCAGTATGTTCCCCCCGGCCCGGGTCACCCGGCGGGCTTCGCGGAGGATCCTGACGGCGATTCGCCCGGGGACGTCGTGTATCGCGAACGAGATCGTAGCCGCGTCAAAACTACTGTCCGGGAAAGGCAGGTCGGTCCCATCGCCGTAGAAAAAGCGGAGCATCAGGTCGCGGCATCGCTTCTTCTCCGCTTTGTCGAGCATCTTCCGGTCAAGATCAACACCGACGACATCGTGTCCCAAGCGTGCCAGTTGCGCGGCGTGAGAACCCGTACCGGTGGCTATATCGATGATCTTCCGGGGAGCCGGACCGGCGCTCCGAGCCGCGCGGCGTCGCAAAGGCGTGATGAAGCGACTCATGAACTCGTAGGCTTCGGGATGACGACCAAACCATCCGTTATTGTAATACCGACCGGTTTCGGGTTTTTCTCGTGCGTCAAACATGCTCTGTTTTAACTCCTGAGTACCATAGTAATACTATCGCCGACAACACGACCACCGCATATCGCGGGAACGACTGCTCCCGGGAACACCGTTATCCTCTGTGTAGTTCGTAAACAGTGTTGTAAGTTTGCACGCCGAGAACCGTGTCCCTATGATTAGGTACAATGGCAGGTACGATTTATTACTTTTCGGGCTCAGGCAACTCCCTAATGTTCGCGCGAAAGCCGGCCGCGAGGCTCGGCTCGATGAAGCTCCTGTCGATTCCTGAAGCGATGAAGCGGAACGTATCTGTTCAGGATACGGTAATCGGCTTCGTGGTTCCCGTGTATATGTGGGGGATACCAAGAATCGCACAAGAGTTTCTGGAACAGTTTCCGACGTGTCCCGACACCTATTTCTTCGGCGTGGCGAATTGCGCGAACTCCGTGGGCAGCGCTTTCACCCAGATGCGCTCTCTTCTCAAGATACAGAACAATTCTCTTCACGCGGAGTTCAAGATCGTCCTCCCCGGTAACTATACGCCTCTGTACGGTCCACCCGGGGAAGCACGACAAATGACGATGATCGACCAGGCGGAAGAATCCGCCGCCGAAGCCGCGGACGTAATCAGGAGGCGTGACCGGAAACTCACGAGAAGGAATCCCTTAACATGCTTTCTCAGCCTGCTGATTTACGGCCCTGCTATGAAGCGAATCCAGCGCGTGGACGAGCGGTTTCTTCTGGAAGATACCTGCACCGGTTGCGGTATCTGCGAATCCGTATGCTCTGTGGGCAATGTCATGCTGGTTCAAAACAAACCCGAATGGCTGCATCGTTGCGAACACTGCCTGGCCTGCCTCCACTGGTGTCCGGAAGAGGCGATCCAGTTTGGTAATCTCACCAGAGGTCGCAAACGCTATCGGAATCCCCAGGTCAGCCTGCAGGACATGCAGAGAAGAGAATGGTCTGAAGGCTAAGGCTGGACCGATACCCCTGTGTTACCGCCGTACCGTCGTGGTATAAACCCCAATGGACCAACTCTCTATCGGATATATTCGGAACAAACTGGCAAAAACGCCGGCGATTTTCTCCCGGGGAGAAAATATTTTCCTCCTCGGAAACTACTCGCTGGTCGACGCCGATTCGGACGAACTCACGTACCGGTACGCGTTCGACGGGAACTACGGCGAATACGATGTAACGATCGCGCGTGATAAGAGGGGAAACCTGACCGCGACGTGTACGTGTCCGTATCCGCACGCGGGATGCAAGCACACAGTGGCGGCGTTCCTGGATATCGCGCAGCGGACTAAACGGAGGGGATCGCCCGCCGGTCCCGCGTCCGCTCCCTCCGAGACCGCCCCCCGTGCGGACAACCCGGATGATCGCACGCGCGCCGGCGAGTTGCTCCAGGACCACCTCACCCCCGAAGAGATCCGGGAGATGGCGCTTGAATCCAGAAAGGAGCGGGCAAGAAAGGAAAACCTCGCCCTGGTGCCGGGGGAAATGTTCAATGGTGAACACGGTGTGCGCAACGAACGGGGGAGGGAGTATACCGTCACGGTCTACGACGCTTCCAAGGAGAAGGGTCACTGTTCGTGTCCCGATTTCGCGGTGAACCACCTGGATACGTGCAAGCACCTGATCTTCACGCTGCGCGAACTCGCCAGAGATCCCGTGCTCGCGGAACAGGCCGCGAACGAAGTGTTTCCTTTCGTGCATATAACCTGGAGCTCCCGTCTTCAGAAGCCGGTCTGTTACTACGAACAGATTGACGACCCGGAACTCCGGACGCGGATCGACGCTCTATTCAGCGATAACGGTGTGTATACCCGGGAAAGCCTGAATCAACTGTTCGCGCTCTTCAACGATTACTCCGACGCAACGGATCAGATTCGTTTCGACGACCGACTCCTGCACCGGATCGATAAGGCGTTTTTCGAGAAAGAAGCGGCTGCGGAAGCTCGTAAATTCCAGCCTCATTTCCCCTTTCTTAAAACTACGCTCTATCCGTACCAGGAGGAGGGGGTCAGGTTTGCGGCGTTTCGCAAAGCTGCGATTATCGCGGACGAGATGGGACTGGGAAAGACGCTCCAGGCGATCACTACGGCGATCCTGAAGCGGATAGTTTTCGGCGTCGAGAAAACGCTCATCGTCTGCCCGTCCTCCTTGAAGAACCAGTGGAAACTGGAGATCGAGAAGTTCACCGACGAGCGAGCGGTGGTTATCTCCGGCTCCCGTAAAAAGAGGAAAGCTGTTTACCTCCAGGACGATACGTTTTTCAAGATCACCAACTACGAAGCGCTCATGCGCGACATCGGAACGGTGATTCAGTGGGAACCGGATTTTGTGATCCTCGACGAGGCGCAGCGGATCAAGAACTTCGAGACGAAGACGCACCGGGCGATAAGCCGCATACCGCGCACGCACTCCCTGGTGATGACCGGCACCCCTCTGGAAAACCGCCTGGAAGACCTCTACGCTATCG
Organism: Spirochaeta sp.; assembly: GCA_007130865.1. GTDB lineage: Bacteria > Spirochaetota > Spirochaetia > DSM-27196 > Alkalispirochaetaceae > Alkalispirochaeta. The sequence goes on from SLRR01000266.1 coordinate 27,691, forward strand.
TACAGTTCTCCGATCCGGAGTTGTTGACGCCCCTCTGGGCGTTCGCCGCAAATCACTACGAACTGAGCAGGACCCGAAAGAACATGATTCTGGGATACCACAACCTGGATATCGTGCACGAGAAGTTGAAGTCGCTGCTGATACGCCGCACGAAGAAGGACGTCTTTGACAGCCTGCCCGAGATCACGGAAAACACGTACTATCTCGATCTGTCCGACGAACAAGCCGAGATCCACCAGGGATACACGTCCAGCCTGCTTCGCTACATCACCAAGAAGCATCTCACACCGATGGACGTCAAGATGATCCAACGGATTCTGCTCTGCATGCGGATGGTCTGCAACTCAACGTACCTCATCGACAAGAGGAGCAACGTATCGCCCAAGCTCGTGGAACTGGTATCGATCCTGAAGGAGATCGTTCTGGAGGACCGGCGAAAGGTGATCATCTTTACCGAGTGGACCACGATGACGTTCCTGATAGGTAAAGTGTTGTCCGAGCTCGGGATCGATTTTGTCGAGTTCAGCGGGAAGGTCCCGACGGAAAAACGGCAGGCGCTGATCGACGAGTTCCGGAACAACCCGGACTGCATGGTATTTCTCTCTACCGACGCGGGTGGCGTCGGACTGAACCTGCAGAATACCGACTGTCTTATCAACGTCGAGCTTCCGTGGAACCCGGCCAGACTGAACCAGCGGATAGGCAGGATTCACCGGATCGGACAGATGAGCAGCAAGGTCAACGTAATAAACATGATCACGCGCGGCTCGATCGAAGAACGCGTGTACGCAGGAATCGGGCTGAAGCAAGAACTCTTCGACGCGGTTATCGACGGAACGGGAGACACCGTCGACTTCAGCCGGGAGAAGAAGAACAAGTTCGTGGAGGAGCTGCGCCGGATCTTCGGCGACGAGCTCGGCGCCGCAGAGATCGCCGCGGACGTTCGTCCTGAAAAGATCGAGGCACAGGAGCTGGACGAGAAAACACCTCACTTTCTCAACCCGGAAATATTCAGAGCATCGGAACACGTGGTGGACGTTACCGAGGAAGAACCTGGCGACGACGTACCGGTCGCACCGGCGGAGCCGTCCACGCCGTCTGAACAGACCGCGCCGTCCCCACAGACCGCGCCGTCCCCACAGATCACGCCGGCGACATCGACCGGACCGGCCGATACGGGAAGCGACGGTAAACCGGCGATTCCCCCGGAACAGCTCGAGGACGTGCTGAACCAGGGTATGGCGTTTCTCAACACGTTGACCCAGGCAGCGACGGGGAAACCGCTCTTCGACGGTTCCGGTGATAAAAAAACGGTGGAATTCGACAAGGAAACGGGCGAGGTGGTGCTTCGCTTCAGGCTTTGATCTCCCGGGGAACCGCAATCGCCAGGTCGCGATTGCACCGCCACCGTGGATCGCCGGTGTGCGTACGCCTCGGGGCTACGTCGCCGATCGCCGCGACCAGCCCCCCTGAGAAAGCGTCTCGCCGCTATCCCTCGTACTTTCGGAACACCGCCACGCCGTTGTGACCGCCGAATCCCAGGGAGTTGCTCATGACCGCCCGGACTTCCTGCTCCCGACCTTTGTTCGGGACGTAGTCCAGGTCGCACCCTTCTCCGGGTTCCTCCAGGTTGATCGTGGGGGGTATAAAACTGTCGTGGATCGCCATCACCGAGGCGATTCCCTCCACGGCCCCCGCGGCGCCGACGCAGTGACCGGTCATCGACTTGGTGGAAGAGATCGCCACCTTGTGCGCATGATCACCAAAGGCTCGCTTTATCGCGATCGTCTCGGTGGGATCGTTTATCGGCGTTGACGTCCCGTGGGCGTTGATGTAGTCGATCTCCTCCGGCTTGAGGCCGGCGTCCTTCAGGGCCAGCGTCATCGCCCGGGCGGCGCCGACCCCTTCCGGATGAGGTGCGGTGAGATGGTTGGCGTCGTCGGTCATCGCGTTCCCGACGACTTCCGCGTAAATCCGGGCACCCCGGGCGAGCGCGTGGTCGAGGCTCTCCAGGACAAGGATACCCGCGCCCTCGCCCATGAGAAAACCGTCCCGGTCCTTGTCAAAGGGGCGGCTCGCGCGCTTCGGGTCGTGTTCCCACTTCGTGCTCAACGCCTGGATCACATTGAACCCGGCTATTCCCAGACGCGTAATCGGTGCCTCGGCGCCGCCGGCGATCGCCACGTCCACCATACCCTCCCGGATATGCCGCATCGCGTTGCCGATCGCGTCGGTCGCGCTGGCACAGGCGGTCGCCATGGAGTAGACCGGTCCGAGCGCACCGATCGCGATAGCCACCTGGGCAGGACCGATGTTGGCGATCATCTTGGGGATCGTCATGGGAGGAACCCGGGACGGTCCTTTCTCGAAGAGCGTGCGCGTAGAGTCCTCGATCGTCTCAAATCCGCCGATCCCGACGCCCAGGATAACGCCCAGCCGCTCCGGGTCAAACCCGACCGGTGCCGCGTCGGCGGAACCGTCACCGCCGCCGACTCCGGGGGCGGGCGTGAGTCCCGCGTCCTCCCACGCTTCCAGTGCCGCGTAAACGCTGTACTGCGCAAAACGGTCCATCTTGCGCGCTTCCCGGCGATCGATCCGTACCTTCGGATCAAAATCTTTCACCTCCGCGGCGTACCGCGTGGTAAAATCCGTCGTATCAAATCGGGTTATCGGGCCGGCTCCGCTCTCGCCGTTCCGCACGGCGCGCCAGAAATCCGGAACCGAGTTGCCCAGGGGACTCACGGTCCCCATACCCGTAATAACTACACGTTTCATGAAAATCCTCCGCGAGGTATCGTACCAGAACAAGAAAACGGCCGGAGCCGTCGTTGGATCATCGGCTCGTCGCCGGCTTTACATCGCCAGCCCACCACCTACGGTGAGTACTTCACCGGTGATATACGACGAAGCATCCGATGCCAGAAAGAGGCAGACCGAAGCAACTTCGTCGGCAGCACCGATCCTGCCCATCGGTATCTGGCCGACAAGCTGCTCGCGCTGCTGATCGTTCAGCTTATCAGTCATCTCCGTTTCAATGAAGCCCGGTGCGATCGCGTTGACCCGGACGTTGCGGCTTGCCGTCTCCCGGGCAAGACTCTTGGTGAACCCGATCAATCCCGCTTTGCTGGCGGCGTAGTTCGCCTGCCCGGCGTTGCCGATCTTCCCCACGACGGAGGTGATATTCACGATCGATCCCGAGCGCCGCTTGATCATATGTCGTGCAACGGCGCGACTGCATAAAAACGCGCTGGTGAGGTTTATTTCCATGACGGAACGCCAATCCTCGCTGGACATGCGCATGATCAACCCGTCCCGGGTAATGCCGGCGTTGTTCACCAGGATATCAATTCCCGGTCGCGCCGTGAGAATCTCCTCAAACGCTCCTTTTATCGCGTCTTCGTCGCTCACATCCACCGCGTGGTGCGTCACATCGGCACCGTCCACCTCGGAACGGAAAAATTCCAGGGAATCCCCGGCGCTCCGGGAGAAATAGTGCACGGCCGCTCCGTCGCGAAGCAGCGAAAGTACAATCGAACGGCCGATACCGCGGGATCCGCCCGTAACAACTGCGACCCGTCCATCAACTTGCATGACTCTGCTCCTCAAGTACTCGGGCGATCGTTTCTATCTCCTCGAGAGTTCCCGCGGTGTGGCACCGATCGGCGGGCCACTCCGGGTCCTTCCTGGCCACGGCGCCCCACAGCCCCTGCAGTACCTTACCCGGACCGACCTCAATTACCAGGTCCGCTCCGTCCTCGAGGATACGACGTTCTTCCTTCACCCAGACTACCGTGTTTACGATCTGCTCGAGGCAACGCGTCCGCGCTTCATCTCCGGACATGATTCGTTCTCCGGTAACGTTGGAGTACACCGGTTTCTCCGGGTCACGGAAATCCACCCACTGCACGATTCGCTCCAGGTCTTCCCGCGCTTCCTCCATGAGCGGTGTGTGAAACGGTCCCGAGACTTTCAGGGGGATCGTTTTTCTCGCGCCCGCCGCTTTCAACGCTTCCGCCGCCGCAGTGAGTCCCGACGCGGTTCCACCCACCACGGTCTGGATCGGGCTGTTGTAAAGGGATGGATATACATCGCCGATGCCGGAGTCTTTCAACGCCTGCACAACTTCCGGCAGATCCATACCCATTACCGCCATCATCCCGGCTGAACCGCCGTCACGGTCCAAGTGCCGGCTGGCCCGCTCCATGATCTGCCCCCGCTGGAGCACCAGGGTAAGAACGTCCTCCCGGGAAAGCACGCCGGCGTCGACCAGGGCGGTATACTCTCCGAGGCTGAACCCCGCCGAGGCGTTACTGGTGATTCCAAAATCCGCGAGAACCTGGCGCGCCGCCAGGTTGACCAGTGTTACCGCGATCTGGGTATTGTCGGTCTGCCGCAGATGCTCCTCGGTTCCGCTGAACAGAAGAGCCGCCAGATCCAGCTTACCCGCGTCGGACCCCATCTCGAACAGCTCCCGTACCGCGGGGCTGTAGTCATAGAAATCTCGGCCCATCCCAACGTACTGGGCTCCCTGTCCGGGATACAGAAATACCGTGTTCATTCTGCAAGTCTAACACTTAATGCCGGTCGCGTTCAAGTTTATCGGTCGAGGACCGACAAATTTCCCGCGAAGGGGCGGTATTTTATGGCTTTTTCGTGGTCGTTCTGGTAGGTTTACCCTGTGGAACGCATACAATCGTCAGTCGGCATCAGTGGAGTAGGCGCGCACGTCCCGGAACGCCGGGTACATAACGATGAACTCGCCGGCATAATGGACACCACCGACGAGTGGATTTACACGCACACGGGAATCCGGTACCGGCACATCGCCGCCGATAACGAAGCCGCCAGCGATCTCGCGGCACGAGCGGGCCGCCACGCGCTGGAACAGGCGGGGCTTGAGCCGGACGATATCGATCTCGTTCTCGTAGCTACCAGCACACCGGATTATCCCGGTCTGCCCTCGACGGCGTGCGTGGTTCAGGACAAACTCGGGATCTCCCGCGCCGGTGCGATGGACCTGGTGGCGGCGTGTACCGGGTTTATATACGGCATTGAGACGGCCCGCACCTTTGTCGCCGCCGGAGCGGCTCGACACGTTCTGGTGATCGGTTCGGAAGTGTACAGTCGGATCCTCAACTGGGAGGACCGGCGTACGGCGGTACTCTTCGGAGATGGTGCCGGTGCGGCGGTGGTGAGCACCCTCGAGAATTCTCCCGACGAGCGGGGACGATCGCGAATACTTCCGGCGGTTCTCGGCAGCCGCGGCAGCGGCGCGGAGTCTCTGTGCCGGTTGCACGGCGGGACGCGTCACCAGTACGTACCCGGCGTGACCCCGGAAGCGGCGACGCTGCTGCAGATGGAAGGACGTAAGGTATACAACTTCGCCGTTTCCGTGATCGTTGAGGTGATCCAGGATCTTCTCAATCAGAACGATCTCACGTTCGACGATATAACGTACGTGATCCCCCACCAGGCGAACACCCGGATCGTCACCGCCGCGGCACGACGCGGTGATTGGGACGAGAGCAGGTTCTTTATGAATATCGAGGAATACGGCAACACCTCCGCCGCGTCGATACCGATCGCACTGAACGAACTGAACGAGAAAGGGCTCCTCTCCCGGGGAGACCTGCTGCTCTTTGTCGGATTCGGCTCGGGCCTCACCTACGGGGGAAACCTGGTCTACTGGTAGGTTTCCTCCGGCAGCGGCGACGTTGTCAGGACCTCCGCCATCTCCTCCAATCCGTCGAGAATTGTCTCCACACCCCGGACAGAACCGCGTCGGAGCACAGTGCGTTCCGATGACTCCGACAACGCAGCGTTGCGAGCCTGGCCGCCGGTGTACACGATCCGGTAGTTCATTTCCCGGTCTTCCATCTGAATCTCCAGGTGGAGCGGAGCGTCCGGAACGATCCGGAATCCGAGACGTTGAAGACCACGACGCACCGTGCGCTCCCGCACCGTCGTGCTATCGCCGGACTCCAGATGTAACGCCACGGGTATACGCAGTCCGTGCACGAGAAAGGAGCCGGGAGCGTAGACGTATACCTCCGCCGCCGCGGACAACCCGGAGGCACTCCGGTGTCCCTCCAGCCGGTACAGCTCTCGCAGCGCCTCCGTACGATCGGTCCTGCGCCAGGGTGACCGGAACGCCGCCGCCAGGTCTCGGATCGCCCCGGCGTCACGCTCGTGGACGGCGCGTACAAGCTCGTAATCGTACCGCGCCTCGGGGTTGAACCGAGTTTCCAGTTCCTCCGCGCGTGTGGCGTACCGCCGGGCAAGTAGCGGCAGGTGTTCCGAAGCCACCATTCGCTGCCGGACCGCCGGTAACACTCTTCCCTGCCGTTCGAACGACCGGGCCACCTTGAGACTCTGTCGCCGAGCCATCCCGCGGTAATACCACGCCCGGAGGTGGTTGAAGAGGCCCCGGATACCGATCCGGACTCGTTCCGCCGGCGTGCCCGGCCGGAAAAGGAGGTCACGGCGAGCGGCGGCAGTCCAGCCCTCCGCAAGTACCGCGTACACCCGCAGCTGGTAGCGATCAGGATCGGTACCGTAACTGTACATCCAGTTGGTGTTTGCCCGCGCCAGAATCCGCTCCATTCGCCGGATCGTCCGATCCGGGTATCCTGTGACCGCGTACAGCGACGCCAGGCTTAATCCCGGCAGGGGCGTGTCGCGGTCGAGCACGTCCGCTCGCCGGTAATCCGCGACAGTGGCATCCAGATTCATGCGCCGGTGGTTCAATTCCGCTCTGATCATGTACCCGCTGGATCGTTCCGTCGCCTCCAGGGACGCTTCCGCGGTGTCCAGCGCCTGGTCCCAGCGGTAGAAATTGGCGTGAAGGATACTGAGGTTATAGTACGCTACAGCCTGAAAAAAGCGGTCGTCCTCGTTCCGTGCCCGGGTAATCGCCTCGTTGTACGCGTCCAGCGATGCGGAATAGTCGTAGAGAGCAGCCTGCACCGTAGCGAGTGTCATGAGTAGATCCCGTTCGCGCCCGACTCGCTCGATCGTATCCTCCAGAAGTTCCCGGGCGTCCTGGAGTCGGTGTCTCTTGAAGTAGAGCCACGCCAGGTCGCCCACCACGTAGGTGTCATCCGGCCAGGACGCAAGGAGCGTCTCGAGCTGCGCACTGGCTTCCTCGTCCCGGTTCAGTCTCGCCAGCGACCGCGACAGAAGGTACCGGGTGGAATACTCGCCGGCTCCCTTCTCGAGCGCGTCCCGGTATGCGTGCAACGCGAGCTCAAACAACTCCTGACTGTAGTACAGATCCCCCTCGATCAGCGGAAACCGGCTTTCCCCGGGGTGCGCCCGGCGGGCGTTCTCGATCCGTCGCAACGCTTCCTCAAAATTTTCCGCGTCCACCGCACGACGGATCTCCCGTTCCAGGATTTCCGGATCTTCCCGGGGTGTGGGGATAACCTGGGCCATGACCCAGGGCGTCGCGGTAGTAACAAAAAACAGAACCACCGGAAGCAGTAACGAGGCGAGAACACCGGTCCTGCCGGGTACCCGCCGCGGGGGCAGTACGGCTCGAGACGCAAGAAGGATCGCCGCGACGTAGCGTCGGGACCGGCGAAGTTCGCCGACCCGGTGCCGGCGTACCTCCCGGCATTCCCGCTCCAGAGCGGCCAGGTGGGATACGGAGAAATCCGGCCCGAGCCGCGCCCGGACCGCGAGGCTCCCGGCGCGGTGGAGCGGTTCCGGCGTTACCGCCAGCGGTGTGGACTGAGGTATGGACAGACCGGAGAATACCAGGGAGCGCCGCGTCGTTTCAAAGAGCAGCAGCGCCGCCCGGGAGGGATCACGACTCCTCAACCGTCGCCACCGCTCGTACCGCAGAAGGATAATCGCGGTAAACAGGACCAGGACGAGTAGGTACCACCGGTCCAGCACCACCCGACGAACCGTCTGTAGGAACGGTGCGGAACGGTCCTCGACCGTCTCGACTCCGGGTTGATCCTCCGCCGCCTCGGGCATGGCGAGGATCTCCTCCACCAACGCCGCAAGCCGGTCCCGGTCGATCTCGTAATCAACGGAGAACGTCTCTCCCGGCGCGATCGTCTGAGAAGTGGGATCGAACTCCACCCATCCAACACCGGGAAAGTACACCTCCACCCAGGCGTGGGCCATATCTCCCCGGATCGGGTGAAACCCCAGCATACCTGCGTCGGGCACCACGAAGAATCCCGCCGCAACCCGGGACGGTATCCCCAGCGATCGTGCCATCAGCGCCAGGGAAAACGCGAAGTACGAGCAGTAACCTTTGCGACTTTCAAACAGAAAATGCGAGAGCTGATCCCCGTCGGGAGCGTCTCCCGGGACGAGGCTGTAGAAGTACTCCTCGCGGAGGTGTTCGTCCAGGGCGCGGACCGTATCGTAGTACCCGGTAATCCCTCTGGTGATATCCCGGGCAAGCGCTGCTACACGTTCGGGAACGGGCGTATCCACGTACGCCTCACGCCAATCCTGCGGCAGGCTGGTCGGCCAGGGGACGTTCCGCAACTCCTGGTGACCGGCTGCCGGTCGGCGGGAAGCTACGGCGTAGGCGCTGTTGAAGGATGATCGCGGCGGCTGCGGTCGGAGACGCACCTCCTCCGGTTCCACCACCGACACGAGCGCATCCGGGTCGAAGTTGACGATGTAGTACTCCTGCTTGACCGAGAACCCCGGTTGCACGGACCGCGCCGGATCGGGACGCGGAACCTCCTCCGCGGCACTCGCCGGGGGAATACCGGACCGCATCGCCTCCCGAGCGGAAAGCGGCGGTACCGGCGAGGGCTCCCTCTGGGGGTCAAGTCGATAGAAACCCCGGCGCGGCGAGTATCCGCTGAGGACGTACCGCCGCAGGAGGCGGTCCTCCGGAGGCTGGTCTTCCCGGTATATCAGAACCAGGTCGCGGCTGAGCTGTATCTCGCTCTCCAGGGAGATCACATCGGCAAAGTCAAAACGGAAGAGTGTCGGCCGCAACAACCCCCCTCCGGCGGCGACCGCCTGATCCTGCCATCCCCGGTACACCCCGAATATCAGCAGCATCACCAGGGCAAGCATTCCCGCGTTCCGGGCAAACGCGACACCCCGGGTACCGGGACGATCTCTTACAGCTGTCAGAAACCACACCGACCCGGAAGAACCGCGGGCACGGGGACGGTGAACGTCACCGGGAGGAACAACAAGCTGGTGAATACCCACAAGGATCACCAGAAGCAGACTCAAAGATGCGTATTGCCAGGGATGACCCAGAAGATCCGTCCGGAACCCCGCTTCCGTCCACAACAGCCCCAGCACGCTCGCCGCTACCAGAACGGGAAAGAAGACCCGACCGCTCCGGTGGCGCCAGACCCACCACTCCCAGGCAAAGATCAGGGGGACCACCAGGATCATAGGTATCATTGCATACGCAACTATCGGAAGGTGAGCTTCGAGAGCGCTGCCCTGGGGCGGCAGAATAACCCGACCCAGCAAGGCCACTGCGCCCAGGGTAAGGATCGAGAGAACCAGGACCGTCAGGAACGCGTTCCGCCGTCCCCGGCGGGTCGTAATCGCCACAAGCCAGCCCAGTCCGTAGAGCGTAAAGATCGGACCCGGCGGAACCAGAGGCGCCAGGTGAAGCAGCGCCACGGAAAGCAGCAGTACGATAGCCGTCTGGCGGCTACCGGTTGAGATAAAGCGGCGCCAGTCGACGTGACGTGTCACGTTGCGTACCTCCCTCCAGGAGCACAATCCAGTCCCCCCTGTGTGCGTTCGGACAGCGCGATGCCCGCCCGGAGGTCACCGTAAGGATGGCGGATCCCCCGTCGGGAACCACATCGACCCGGGTCCGAGTGCGTCGGGACGCCTCCCGCAAACCGTCGCGGTGATCGAGCGCCGCCAGAACGGACCGTGCTTCCGCGGGAGCACCGATCGGAACGGGAGCGCCCGTTCCGTCCACCGCAACCGTCACCCGGTGATCCCGCTCCTCCAGGTATTCCGCCAGGCCCAGGGCGGCCTCGATCACTCGATCTAGAACGGTCTCATCCGGTTGAAACCGGTCTACTAATACGGTAACAGCCCTCGAGGGAGGCGGCAATTCCTCAGGGATCCGAAGAAACAGATCGCCTGTGTGGGCGTACACCTTCCAGTGAATACGACTGATATCGTCGCCGGGAACGTACGGGCGGACATCCACCCGTTCACCCTCCCGTTCCCGGGAGAGCAACGTTTCCCGCCGGCGGACACCGGCCCCTGGAACGAACACCTCGTACGAAACCGGTTGTACCCGCGGAAGCACACGCAACAGGGAGGTACGGAAAAACGCGGGCGGCAGGATCTTTGTCAGACCGAACGGATCCGGAACCACCAGGTGCGCACCGGAAATGCGGTACAGACCACGGTCGGTACCGGCCAGAGCGAATCGGAACTCGCCTCCGCCGTCCGTACCGGAAGAAAACCGGGCGCTCCAGGCGTTGCCGCGGGATCCCGATTCGAGCCGGGCGATAAACAACGATCCCCGCGGAAGGGCTCCTTCCGTCACGACCACGACCAGGTCAAGTGGAATATCCCGTGACACCTCGGGCGGATCAAACCGGACTTCCGCATGAACCTCCCGCCGACGGAGAAAGCGCAGAACGCTTATACCGGTCCCAAGGAGGAGAAATCCGAGAATGCCCACTCCCAGCAGCAGCGACACCGGTTCCCGCCGGAGAACTCCCGCGGGCAGCGTCACCAGGAGAGCAAAAAAAAAGCGATGCCGAAGGGCGTAAACCGGAAACGACGGATCACGATCTCTCTCCCGGACGGTGCAGCGTCGCCAGAACGCGCTCCCCGATCTCCCGTACCACCGGGGTCGCATCGACCTCCATCGAAACCGGTCGCAGACGGTGTACCAGGACCGGGACAAGGAGATCGTTCAGCTCCGCGTCGGTAACGTAGTCGCGGTTCCGCAGAAGCGCCAGGGAACGCATCGCGTCGAGCAGGTGCAGCGCGGCGCGGGGACTAGCGCCGTATCGCAGGCGCCGGTCGACCCGGGTAGCGTGAACGATCGTCCTGATCGCCCGGAGCATATCCTGGTGCACGAACAGCTCCCGTGACCGGGTACGGAGTTCCAGAACGTCCGTACGCGTGAGGACCGGCTCCAGGTCGGGAAGAACCCGTCGACCCGGATCCTCCCGGAGTATCGAGAGTTCCGCGTCCTCATCGGGATAACCCAGGGGGAGCCGCATCATGAACCGGTCCAGCTGCGCCAGCGGCAACGGGTAGGTGCCTTCCATCGTAACGGGATTCTCTGTTCCGATCACAAAGAAGAGATCATCCAGGTGCCGCGTGATTCCGCCCACCGTTACCTGCTGTTCGTTCATAACCTCGAGCAACGCCGACTGGACTTTGGGTGTCGCCCGGTTGATCTCGTCCGCCAGGAGGATATGCGTGAATACGGGTCCCGGAGAGAATCGAAACCTCCGATGCGCAGGATCGTAAATATCCACACCGGTGATATCGTAGGGTAACAAGTCCGGCGTGAACTGTATCCGGCGGAACACCAGAGGACCTTCGTCGTCCGTGACCAGACGCGCCAGTGCCCGGGCCAAAGTGGTCTTCCCGGTTCCGGGCAGATCCTCCAGCAGCACATGACCTCCCGCGATCAGGGCGGTCGTCACCAGTTCCAGCACCTCTTCCTTACCCCGGATAATCCGGGCTATTGCTGTTTGCAGGGCGTCGGTCTTCACAGGTCCAGCGTACACCGGACATAAAAAAACAGGAAGGCGCCGTGAATCATGGAATTGTCACTTGGGAAGTATTATCATTTTAGACTGTGTCAGCCGCAAAAGTCGTGCCGATAGGTAAGTTTCTATCCCGTTATCCCGACGCGATCAACCGGTTGCTTAAGCACAGGGAGAACATTCTCTGTCGCCACCGGGAGCACGGACGTATAAAACAGGTTCAGTTTCGCGCGTTGTACCAGAACAACCCCCGGTTCTGGGTGAGTTCCCGGACGTGGGAGTATTTCCTCGACCGGACCGTGGTCGACGAGTATCTGGAAGAGATTCACCGATGTCAGGAGATGGAAGAGCTCGGTGAGGGCGGGTGCCACGACGATGATCAGGCGGTCGAGCATCATGGAAACGCCGCAACCGCACAGTCGGAAGACACGCCTTCTCAAACCGCAACGCCTCCGGATCGGTCCGGCGGGGACGATGCCCACCGACGCAAAAATTTCGGCGGGGAGGCGCGACGCTACGCCGTGATGGAACAGCCCGAGCGGGTGGGACTCCTCCACCACGCGACGGCCCGACTGACGGAACTCGCCCTGAAGGAAGACGCCACGCAGGAGGAGGTGGCGGAAGCGCTCGTGGACGCCACGAAGGACGCCACGCTCGCAAACCGGGCGGCGATAATGCAGGCGCTTCGACAGGGCAATGACCAGGCCAGGGAATACACCCGGGAAATGGTGATCGCCACCCACAAAATGGTTAAGTCCACGATCCGCCTGGTGGATTCCGCCGTGTATAACGACGACCTGGTTCGGTCGGTAGTGGAAAAATCAAACGGCACCGTGATTCAGCACATGACACGGGTATTTCTCATGGGCCTGGAGTTTCTGCTCTATTACAACCGGCAGGTAATCACTCGGGGAATCGCCAACAGGATCCGTGTTTACTTCAAGAAGCGATACAAGGAATTCTACCACCACCTCCTGCCGCATCTGCACGAGGATTACGTGAGCCTGGAACACGTGTTTTACGGGGGCATGCAGGCGCTCTCGGAAGTGGATATCAACAAATTCGCCACCGGCTTTCTGGTGCACGACGTAGGCAAGGCGGACGATATCGAATACCACGAGGGAGAAGAGGGATTCAACCGGGAGACCGTGGAACGGCACGTGAAGATCGGCTACAAAGCGGTCATGGATAAGACCATCTATCCCCGGGAAGCGGGACTGATCACCGGGTACCACCACGAGTACTACGGAGATCCCCACGGGTACGGCTATTTCCGGGAGTTTCTCGCGGCGTACAAGAAGAGCAACCCCGTGGTGACTCAGGATTACGTGATGTCCTACACTATGGAGCCGGTGATAGACTACGAAGTGCTGGCGTATTTCCCCGCCAAGATGCTCGAGATCGTGGATGTCTTCGATTCACTCACCGACCCCAACAGAATATACCGCAAACCCCTGGCCCCGGAAGAAGCGCTGGATATGATCCGCATGGAATTTACCGAGAGTCGGCGCAAGATAGACCCGATCCTGTTTGACCTTTTTCTGGAGTTCTACGGGGAACGCGTCGCCCCGCGCCGGTCTTAACCGGCACGAGGTGCGCACACGCTCATCGGAACTGTTGCCGACAGGGGATCGGCGCGGCCGCCGGCCCCGCAAGCCGACGGTGCAGCGGGAACGCTCAGTCGCCCAGCACCAGGCTGTCAAAATAGCGGCGCATGGCGCCGACAAAGTTCTGTTCTACCGCCTGCTGCACGTCCCGGTACGCAAAGGCTTTTGCGGAATCGATCGTTACCGCTGACGCCCGTCCCTGATCATCGTAGGAGAGCAGCTCCACGCCATCCGGCCCGCTCATAGCGAGGTTCAGTACCCAGCGCGCGGTCTCAAAGTCATCGCTGAGAGCTACCTCTTCCACGCTGACCCGACCGGTCACGCGCAGCACCGGGTTGTCCGAGGAGATCGGAAAACGTTCTCGTCCCAGCGCCTGCCGCACCGTACCACCTACGCGGTCTCCCTCGTCACCGTCAACCGCCACGGATACGCGCATCCGGGACGCGCCGTCGACGCGTTCCTGCAGGACGTCCTCGTAAACGTAGGGGAGCTGTATGATCTGTCCCATAGCGGGGGCGATTATGCGCAGCTGGTCCCGTAGCAGCTCGTTTCCGGTAGCTACGATCGCGGCGGCACTCACCCAGGCGTACGCCCTGACCGGGGACTCGCTCGTACGAACCTGGTCCAGGAAGTAGCGGACCTGCTCTCCGTTCTTCTCGATCAGATCCACGTACAACCGGCCCGTGGGTATCCGCTCGATATAGGCGATCGCGTGCACCCGGCCGGACTCATCCACCGCGGCCTCCCCCATCTGTACGTTCAGGAGATTCTGGGCGGAACGGACACTGGTGGTTTGAGCCAGCTCTACCTCCGTTTCCGAGAGCGTTCCGCTTCCCGTCATGATATCCCGGTACCGTTCCCGGGTAGTCATGTCCACTTCGATTTCCGCTTCAAAGATCTGAGAGAGTCCCGCCATCGCCTGCTGTTCCGCGGCGCGGCGGGTATCACCGGTCCCCACCGCGGTAAGGTACACCTCGTCCGGATAAACCGCGGAGGGATTGAGGTACCAATCGGGAAGTTCCTGACCGCGCGCGGTCGGTGCCGGGGCGGGACCGGCGGCACAAGCCGCGATAACCAGCGCGGATACAGCCAGCACCGTCGCGGTGATCCCTCGTTGTATCGTACGTGTTCTATTCACCTGCATCCTTCTTCCTCCAGTTTCCTGCCTTATCGGTTCAGGAACGACGAGTAGAGATTGGGGCTCCTGGGCGACACCGGCACGGTGCCGAGCCGGTCCACATACAGCAGCTGCCCCCCGCGATAGTACTCGACTTCCACGTCATAGTTACCGGGGGGGAGGTCCCACTCACCTACATGAGCGTACGCGGGAAAGTAACGGGAAATCCGCAGATCCGCCTGTTCACTTGCGTCCAGGGCGACATCGGTAGCGATCGATCCAACGATTCCCGCGACCAGTCCCAGAGCCGAACCGGAATCGCTGCCGGCCTGGCGCATCGCCTGACCGGCACGCTGACCGACGATACCCTTCGCGATCGTCCGCGTCACGGTCTTGATAAAAATAATCGGCTCCCGGATCCGAAACGTATCAAGGGCGATCTGTTCCATGTTTTCCAGCAAGTCCAGCTCGCCCAGGGGACGCCCGTCAACGAGAACGCGGATCCGGTCCACGTCGGATCCCCGCAACTGCATGCGGGGCAGTTCAAACTTGAAACGATATCCCGACTGCACGCCGGGGAAAGCGAAACTGTACATTCCCTGCGGAACGCGACCGAGTCGTTCGTCTTCCTCGGCGTAGACGATCGTCACGGTATTGTTACCGGTAACTACCCAGAGAGTCTGCGCTGTCTTGATCGGCGATCGCCCGGTAAAAGCCAGCAAGCTCAACCGTGACTCCTCCGGTATCCGGGCAGTATCCTCTCCGAGGGGATTCGGGAAGTCGTACAGGTTGGACTGCTCCCGAAACGCCTCCTGCAACAGTTGCCAGTCGATCCGAACGCCATCGGCGTTGCCGTCTCCACGGTGCAGCACAAGACTGAGATACCTCGCAAGAGCACTGTTGTAGAACCGGTTCTCCGCGGGTTCGATGTCCGGACCATCCGCTTCCTCCGCCCGGGCGTAGCCCGCCGCCAGAGACTGGTACTTGTCCTCCAGGAGATTGAGTTTAATATTGATCCGCCGCGCTTCCACGAGAGCACTCTCCGCACGTCCCCGGGCAAGAAAGTTGAGCGCTTTGAAGACGTTGAGATAGATATCCTCAAAGTCCTCCCCGGCGTAGTCCTGCATCGCGTCGTTTATAAGGAACGTTGCCGCCGCCTGGCTGACGCTGCGCGTAAAGTACTCCTCTATCAGTCGCTCCGCTTCGTTCAGGCGTTGGGTGCTTTCGTCGTAGTCACCGGCGTAGTGCAACAGCAATCCCGTATCGAGGTAATACAGGACGCCGTCACGGTTCGTGTACATGCGCTCCTGGTTTTCTTCGAGAATATTCGCGGCTCCGGAAAAATCCGCGTTCCGGGCGGCGTCATCCGCCTCGATAAAAAGGGTGTTTCTCGTAGAGGCACAGCTGAATAGCAGAAACGGTACCAGCAGAACGAGAAGCGCCGCACCTATGCGCACACGGGTACGATTTCTCCCGCGTGGATACTTGATCGTCATGGGATATTCTCTACCAGCGCGTGCGACTTTGCTCGATCAGTTTCTTGATCTCCTTGTTGCCGATCCAGACTATCTCGGCGCTCTCGATATTGATCAGATCCATATTCACACTGTACGCCACCGCTCGGGCACCCTCGATCGCGTCTACGGTGGAGGAGATCGTACCGCTCAACATAAAGTCTGCACCGGTCTCCGCGCCGAGTCGTGAGACGGTGTCCTCCCTGGCTTGCGTCTGCTGATCCATCCGCTCCGCCCGCAGCTGTTCCCGCACACGATCGCCCGCGACGAACCGTACCATTCCGCTGTTGATCAGCTCCCGCTCGATATCGCGGATGAATGGCGTGGTATCTATATGCTCCGAACTGAGGTTTCGCACCTCACCGACGATTACGACCGGCGGTCGTCCGGAACTCGACGCGAAGCGGTCCAGCCAGGGCCGTGCAAGCACATCGTCGATCATCTCTTCCGCAACGAGCCTCGCATCGGTGTCGTTCCACCGGCCGCTCAGATCGATCTGCTCGTCGGCGGCCGTGCGCTGAACCGTTCGACTCGGTGTGGCGCACCCGCCGAGAACGACCGCCAGTGCAGTAAGAACAAGTATCACTCTTTTCATTTTCAAACCCCTCCCTTTTTTTTACCGGGTAGGCCCGGTGGTGCTACGCAGAAAAGTTCAGCCGCGTAGAACTTCAGTATCGGTGCCGGACCTAATTCCGACACAAAAAGTGTAGGTTTGGCCCGCCGCTTTGTCAACAAATCGGTTGAATTTGAGGCCCGGGATTCCTATAGTGTTATTGATGACAGGGTTAAAGATTGTTCTCGCGTTGACCATCGCGCTTCTGACGGCCTGCGCCGGCGCTCCGGAAACGCCGGAAACAACCGCGGAGGAATCGGAGCCGTCCGTTGTGACCACGGCGGACACGGTACCGAATCAGCTGGACGCGATCATGCGGGATTTGTCGCCGCGTGCGGGACGTCCGGTATTTCTCGGCGTTTCTCCGCGTCTGCGTATCCGCGATGATGAGGAAGCTCGCGCGATCCTCCACGTGGCGGAGCAAGCTTCCCGGTATGCTCGGATCGGCGCGCGGTACCAGCTGGTCACACAGCGCGGAGGTCGGTCGGTCGGGTATCTTGACGATATCCAGGCGAACTGGGACGCGGATTTTGCCGACCGCCTGATCGATTCTGTCGAGATTCTGCAGACCCTCCGGGACGACCAGGGAACGTACGTCCTCGCTCAGGTCGAAGGGATTCCTCCCGCTCCGGCGATCGACATGGGAGATCATCTTCACGGTACCGACGAACCACGCTGGCTCTCACAACCGCCGGTCATACCGGGATTCCTCGTTACGGTCGGTGTATCCCTCCGAAGCCGCCGTCTGCGGGACAGCGTGGACACGGCGGATCAGGAAGCGCTCAAGGAGATTCTTCTGCAAGCGGGAACGACGGTTCGCCTGATGGAGGAACGTCGCGACGTGGATCGGGTCGGCACGACGGAAAGAACCACCGCCGCGGAGGACGCGGAAGCAGTCCTGCGGCAGTTCCTGGTTCTTGCCCGTTATACCCCACCGGATGGTCGATACTACTACAGCCTGGTAATTGCCCGGGAAGAGTAGGCAGTTACGAAGGAGAAACACACATGAAGGTACGTTTTTCTGTCCGGTGGGAACGTTCGGGACAGAGCCACGACGGACGTCGTCGGGGTGGAACGCGGGAGTCGGTCTCTTTCCCTTGTGGCAGACCGGTGTTGTCCTTTCTGCTTTTCTTCGCGCTGGCTGCGACAGCGGCCTTAGCAGCGGAGCCGGTGGGACGCATCGAATACGTTGAGGGAGAGGTCAAGCTGCTTCGAGACGGCTCCACCTACGACACGTGGGATCTTGGTCCGGGGGACCCGTTGTACGTAATGGACGTGATCCAGACCGGATCCGACGGCTTCGTCGAGGTAATTCTTACAGCCACGGGCCGTTCTACGGTACGGGTCCGGGAGAACACCGCGTACTACGTGGAGACCGAGTCGCGCACCGGGGGAGGAACGCGGGCACGGTTACGGGTACTCACAGGTTCGGTGGAAACAGCGGTGAACCAGCTCACCGCAGGATCGACCCTCGATGTGGAGACGCGATCCGCCACGTTCGGTGTTCGAGGAACGGAGTTCGACGTCCTGACCGCACCGGATGAGAGTTCGCTCCTGGGTGTTCGCAGTGGCCGCGTGGAGATCACCGGTGGCGGACGCCAGGCTCGAGCGGAGGCGGGTGTCGCGGTGGAAGTGCAACCCGACGGCGTTCCCGAGGGTTATCAGATTCCCGACGGCGACTTCGACCGCTTTTACGAACAATGGGTGAACATCCGGCTGCAGGCGTTTCGCAGCGGTGCCGCCACGTTTATCCAGGCGTACGCACGACGGTTCAACGATACCGACCCCACGTTCCAGAGCGCATACACCGAGCTCATGCGTCACCGGGACCGCCTGAGAGCGGCGTCGGAAGCGGATACGACCTCACGCGGCGAGGATATGCGGCTCCGGACCGACGTCAGCCCCGCGATGATCAGGATGCGAAGCATCCTGCCACTCTACGAGGATACGGTCTACCGCCTGCGGGAACTCCACCGGTTTCACCGGGAGGGGATCGGAACCACGACGATCGACGGTCGAAGTTCCACGGATTTCTTCCGGGAGTTTGCGGAACGGGAAGGTCGCCTGCTGAGCCGGCTTTCGGAAGTACGTACGGTTTTCCGGATGTACAGCGTGATCGAACAGCGGAGCTTTGGCGGTCTCCCCGGGGGCGGAAGCCTTTTTGACGGCGGCAGCCCGCTGAACAACTCCAGGGACTTCTGATTTCGCCGTAGAGAACACGGATAGGCTTGACACAGACCGCTCCGGCCGGTACAACACTGGGTATCGACCCGGGGGTGTAGCTCAGCTGGCTAGAGTACTTGAATGGCATTCAAGGGGTCACGGGTTCGAGTCCCGTCACCTCCAATCCAACGCACGGTAATGTCCCGCCGGACACAGCCGGTAGTGAGACCGTCCCGCCGTAAGGGATGGTCTCTTTTATTACTGCTGCCAAAATTGTTGAAGGTTATTATCGGTCACTTGACGGAACCGGCTTACCCCGACCAGGACAGGAATACCCGCGAAGATAACCTTCGACAAGGCTGAATAATCAGAAAAAAGTAATTATACTATGTCGATATGAGTTCCTCATACGATGCGAATGATAATCTGTTTGTCTCGGACCAGGAGGACGCCCCCCGGTTCCAGGATCTCTTTGACGACGAACCGGTTCCGGACGAACTGGATTCCTTTGAAGATGGTGATAGTCCCCGCGGTGATACGACTACGGAACAGTTCACCAGGCTCGATGTGGTTGCGGAAGATCCCAAGCCGTACTTTCGCAACCCCAACTTCTACCAGGACGTACTCACCGGCGAGGGCGAAATCGCCAAGCGTGTTCACGGTACGCTGGCCCAGTTTCTGAAAGCGGAGAACCCGGAAGATCGTTCGCTTTATCGGAACCGTCTCATCCCGCTTTACTGGGAGCTCGCGCGGTCGATCGCGCTAAAAGCATACGGTCAGCTTCCGGATCCCAAGCGGCTGCTCCTGAGATTCGGCGTACTCCTGCCCACGATGATTGACAAGGATCAGCGCCTGATGATCGCCCGGATAATCACGGAAAACCGGTGGGGGCAGCCGATCCACTACGTGGACGAATGGTTGCGTAAAGTCGCATCCGGAGAGGTGAACGTCTCCGCCACGGACGAGACCAAAGCAGCTGCGGGTAATCAGGCATCCCGGGTCTCCCGACAGGTAGAGGCGGCCCGCGGCAAGGTGGACGCCCAGCTCACTCTCATTCGAACGCAGAACCAGGAAACAGAAGATAACGAGGAAACGCTGAAGCGACTGATCGCGGAGCTGACAGACCGGGAACCCCGGCCGGAAGCGGGCGGTCTCAAAGGCCCCTACTCGGAACAGCAGCGAGGATTGTTCTCGGACATCAACTCGGAACTGCGCCGCCTCAGCAACCGGGGCCGCGAGCTTAACCGGGCGTTCGCGGAGCTTGAGAAGTACCAGGATACGCTCCAGACGCTCGAGGAGCAGGCAGCGGAATCCGGAGAAGACCTGAGCGCCGTAGACACCAAGGCTTCAGCGGAAGAGATGAACACGATCCGCCAGATGGCAAAGATGTGTGTCGGCCGCCAGGGAAATCATTTTCCCCTGTTGTACAAGCAATACTTCCGCGGCGGCCTTACCTCGGTGGCCACCCGTGAAAACGTGCACAACGTGCTCGCCGAGGTGGAGTACCTGGATCCGAGCATCTTTCAGCGGACGTTCAAGCAGAAGACCACCCGGATCGTTCCCAATATCATCCTCATTCCCTGTTACGGTGACACCGGTATCTGCTGGGAGCCGTTTGAACGGTTCAACCGTGCCACAAGCCGTGGCCGCCTGGCGGTTCCGATGTACGGAAAGGAGATCAAATCCGCGGTAATCGCCGCACTGGGAGACCTGCGCTGGCAGGTGGCCAAGGAAAAGGCCGCCCATTACTGGATGGAAGAGGGTCTTACCGGGTGGTACTACCAGTGGTTCGCGGAACAGAAGCTCAAGGGCGACGTGAAGGATCAGTTCATCCAGGACTACATCCTCTGGCTCACCAAGGAGTGCGAAGGGACACAGAAACTCGACCGGGAGGTGCGGGATATCTTCTGGCGATACATGCCGTTTCCCCAGGATTTGAAGGATAAGCTCCGGAACCGCGGATTTGTGTACCAGGAGTTGTACAAGAAAGACCAGAACCGGTCGATGTCCGACGGCTACTGATCACCGTTCCAGCGATCGATCACTTCGGGGCGTTTCGGTCCCGGCCAAAGATCGGTCCGAAGTACTTCTGCAGGTCGTACTTTTTTCCCAGGTACTTCATGAACCGGTGGTAAAACACGTACGTGCCTATCACGGAAACGAGGAATACCACCATCAGCATGATCTGGTTAACCTGCGCGGGCAGCGCCGGGGCAATAAATCGCGTAAAAACCAGGAGCAGTAGAATAAAGAGAATCGACATGAGCAGGATATTCCCCACCGTGGCAGCCAGGACGAAAAGGATCGTGTTGAGACGCCTGTTCATTCCCTCGCCTCCGGGGTCATAAGCATGGAGAGTATCAACAGGATCCCGCATACCACCACGGCGGAATCCGCTACGTTGAACGTGGGCCACCGTTCCAGTCCGAACAACCCGTAAAACCTGACGTCCAGGAAGTCTACCACCCCCAGGGGCCGGAAGACCCGGTCGATCACGTTTCCCACGCCGCCGCCGAGAATTCCCGCTACAAACCAGCGTTGTCGCTGTGTCAGAGCGCTGCTGACGTAGAACGTGAAGAAGAGCAATACCATGACCGCCAGGGGGAGCGCAATGAAAAGGACACGCCGGATCCAGGGAGGCAATCCGTGTCCCACGCTGAAAGCAATACCCAGGTTGCGGACGTGGATTATTCGGAAGAAGTCTCCCAGCACCTCGATCGTGTATCCCGTCTGGTAGAAGAGCGGTACTCGACTTACTATTATCCCCTTGGTTGCCTGGTCGACAACGACGATAAGCAGCGTCAGAATCAGGGGCTGCATCAACTCCCGTCGCCGCGGCTCACCGAGGGTGGTATCGTAAGACCGAATCAACGGGTAACCTCAGAGTCCGGTAGGAATATCGAGAAAGGTGGTTTCGATTCCTGTATCGGCGGCAAGTTTCTCCGCCACCCGTCGAACGCCCCATACTTCCGTCGCATAATGTCCCGCGAAAATAGCATTGATCCCCGCTTCCCTGCAACGGTGGTACGCTACGTGGTTTGCGTCGCCGGTGATAAACAGATCCAGACCGAGATCGATCGCCTGATCAACCTCTAGAGGAGCCCCACCGGAAATTACTCCTGCCGTGGTTATTTCGCTGACGCCGAAGGGTAGAACCGCGAGTGGTGTACCGCCGACATCGCGAAAAAGACGTTTCGTGACAGTTTCCATGTCAACCGCTTCCGAAAACCGACCCATCACCCCGATCGGAACGTTGCGAACGAGACCGAACGGCTCCACGTCGCAAAGTCCCAGTACTTCCGCCAGTACGGCATTGTTACCCAGGGACAAGTGTGCGTCCAGCGGAAGATGAACGGCGTACAGCGCCAGATCGTGCCGAAAAAGTGTATGTACTCTCTGGTAGCTGGTGCCGGTGAGCACCTCTTCCCGCCCCCAAAATAGACCATGGTGGACAAACAGCATATCCGCTCCCCACTGGGAGGCGGCGTCGAATACCTGCTGTGCCGCATCCACAGCAAAGGCCACGCGGTGGACCTCCTGCTGCCGACGATCCACCTGGAGACCGTTCCGGGAACTGTCAATTCCCGCGAAGTCGTCGATCGGAAGGATATCGTGAAAGTATTCGTCCAGACTCCTGACCGTCATCGTTCCTCCCGATCCGTCTCGCCGCAGTCACCGCTCTGGCACAGCAGTCGCGCCGTCGGCTCGTCCACAATCAGCTCGCTCATGAAACGCGCCTTCAGGGCTGCCCGCAAGCCCGGCACCTTGTTGCGTCCACTCACGACGCAGATCGCACGGTCCACCTCCCGGTAGAGTGAGAGCGAAGGTCCACTCGCCCGCTTGTTGAGAGGAATATCTTCCCAACTCCCGTCTTCCCGGAAGAAAACGGTCGCCAGGTCACCGATCACGTTTTCCCGTTCCAGCTCCGCCATATCGTCCGGATCAAGGTATCCCTTGGAGTAAACGTGACTGGGCACACCGGCGTTCACTGATCCGATACTGTACAGGAGGACGTTTGCCTGCTGCTGAAGTTCGATAATACGCCGGACGCTGCGCTCCCGCCACATCGCGTCCTTGGTCTCCCGGTAATCGAAGAACGTGGGAACTGGAAAGAGCATCACGTTGGCTTCAAAATTCTGGGCAAAGTGCTGTAGAATGCTCGCGGCGTAGCGGTTATCCGGAGTAAAGGTGTTTCCCGACCCGTTAAGCTGCACGATCTTGAGACCGGGAACACGGCGGGGAATAAGATTAGAGGCGATCTCGCTGATCGTGGTACCCCAGGCGATCGCCAGAATCTCGCCACCCTGGAGGATGCTGTTCAGATAGTTGGCGGTATACCGCGCAACCCGCTCCAGCCAGACCACCTCTCCCATCAGTTCCGGTGCGGGAACGATGTGAACCCGATCGAGCCCGTAACGCTCGCAGATACTGCTCTCCAGGGGAGAGAGCGCTTTCTGCACGTTGACGATCTTGATCTCCACCATCCCGGTGGACCGGGCGTGGGACAACAAACGGCTTACTTTGGGCCGGGAGAAGTTCATCTCCCGGGCAATAGCCTCCGTGGTCAAACCCTGATAGTAGTACAGAGTGGCTACGTTCAATGCTTCCTGGTAAATACGGTCTTCAGTATTCATAGTTGTTACTTAATCTACCACTGTAAAGCCACTTGTGAACGTTTGCAATACCGAGTCCCGGTGAGGTTGTACAATGCTTGTTTTTACTGTGTGCTTGTACGGCGCACGCGGTAACACTATACTCGGACGGATGCACAATCGGTCCGAACGATTTCGCCTTGATCCCGCGGTGGTACGCTTCTCCGTTCCTGCGGAGGAGATCGCGGAAGAAGATAACGGCTACAAACACCAACGAATTATCGGCCAGCCCCGGGCGGTGGAAGCACTCAAGCTCGCCGTGGCGATCCGCGCCAAAGGGTACAACGTATTCGTCGCCGGTCCCGCCGGTACGGGGAAACGGACCGCGGTGATGCGCATTCTTCGGGAGCAACCCTTCCAGCCCGACCGTCTCCGCGATATCGCGATCGTCTACAACTTCCTCCAGCCGGACCGGCCGCGAACGCTCTACTTTTCTGCCGGCGACGCACAAAGGTTCCGTCGACGCCTGCAGGAGATGGTGGATACCCTGAAGGAGCAGCTCCCGCGCCTGCTGGAAACGAGCGGATTCCGGGAGGAACGGGACCGGATCATGCTGGACACGGAAGGCCGGGAAGCGCAGGCACTGCAGGAGTTCGAGTCCCACCTCTCTCAGGAAGGGTTCACTATCGTTCAGGTGCAGGAAGAGCAGGAGCAGCGCAGCGATATCAACCCCGTTATCGACGGCGAACCGGTACCGCTGGAAGATCTGCAAAAGCGCGTTTCCCGAGGTACGGTGGAGCAGAACACCTGGAACAGGATTCGGCGACGTTACTACCAGCTCATGGACCAGATGAACCAGATCTTCCTTTCGCTCCGGGGAGAACGTCTCGTTGCGGAAACACAGCTCCGGGAGCTGCAGCGGGAGACGATCGTACCGCTCCTGGACAAGCTGGTGGGGGAAATCAGCCGCGATTTTAACGGCGACAAGATTCGCGACCACCTGGAGGATCTCAAAGGCGATCTTCTCGAAAACCTGGAACTCTTTGTCCCGCAGGACCTGTCACGGGAAAACGAAATCCAGCAGGAGCTGCAGCGGTACGGTGTAAACATCCTTATAGACCACGGCAATACCCGACAGACACCGGTTGTCTTTGAAAGTCATCCGGATTTCCAGAAGCTTTTCGGTACCCAGGATATCGGTTCCGACCCCGAAGGCAGTCACGGCTTTCTGGGGTTGCGTGGCGGCAGCCTGGTGCTCGCTTCCGGCGGCTATATCGTCCTACGGGCGGAGGACGTCCTGAGCCACGAGGAGATCTGGGGCGGGGTCAAGCGGGTGCTGCAGGACAATGTTACGGAGATCCGCACGCCCCCGACACCGTTCGGAGCGCACCCGGCGGGACTCAAACCGGAACCGATAGAGCTCGACCTCAAGGTCGTACTCATGGGGAGCGAGCATATATACGACCTGCTCTTCTACCAGGACGAGGAGTTCGGAAAGCTCTTCAAAGTTCTGAGCGAGTTTGACTCGGTCATGGAGAACACCGTGGAAACGCGCCGGGCATATCTCGATTTCATGCAGATGATCTGCGAGGAGGAGCATCTCCTCCCGATCGACAGTGATGGAAAAGCCGCGGTCGTCGAGTATGGTGTCCGGTTGAGCGAGTTCCGGGACAAGTTGAGCACCCGGTTCTCACTCGTGGCGGATCTCCTGAGAGAATCGAGTCACTGGGCGGGCGCGCGCGGCGGCACGACGATCGATCGTAGCGCCGTGGAGCAGGCTCGGGAGATGCGGCGTTTTCTGCATAATATGCCGGAGGAGAAGTTTGACGAACAACTTTCCTCGGGCGAGATGATCCTCCAGGTGGATGGTACGCGGATCGGGGCGATCAACGGCCTTTCCGTTCTCGACCGGGGGTACTACGCGTTCGGGCGCCCCATGCTGATCACCGCCCGGACCGCCCCGGGGTCCGACGGGATCATAAATATCGAACGGGAGAGCGGTCTCTCGGGAGAACTCCACGATAAGGGCATCTACATCATCCAGGGGTTTCTCCAGGCCACGTACGCAACGGACTTTCCCCTCTCGATCAACGCCAGCATCGGCTTCGAGCAGAGTTACGTGGAGATCGACGGCGATTCCGCGTCCTCCACGGAGATATACGTTCTCCTTTCTGCGATCGGAAGTCTTCCGCTGCGGCAGGATATCGCCGTTACCGGCAGCGTAAACCAGTTCGGCCAGATCCAGCCGGTGGGCGGAATCAGCGAGAAGATCGAGGGGTTCCACGCCACGTGCACGCTCATGGGACTCACCGGCAAACAGGGCGTTCTGATCCCGCGGACAAATATCCAGAACCTGATCCTCTCCCGGGATGTACAGGATGCGGTCGAAACGGGAACGTTTCATATTTACGCGATCGATACGGTGGACGAAGGTATCGAGATTCTCACGGGTACCCCTGCGGGAGAACGCGGCAAGGACGGACACTTCCCGAAGAACACCGTAAACGGGATCGTGGAGCGCCGGCTCCGGCAGATGGCGACACAAGTCAAAGATTTTTCCTGAGAACCGGGAAAGATCCATTCTTGCGGACCGCCCTCGAGATGTCTATACTGTTGCTCATGAGCGAGGGTAATAAACCGACAATTCTGGACAAGGCGCGGGGCGCCGCGCACGCGCAGAAGCCGTTTTCGATCAAGAGCTATACGCTTCCCCACAGCACGGAGATGCAGATCGAAGAGATCCTCGCTACGTTTTTGAAGGAGCTGGACCGGGAGGTGCTGAAGGATTCAATCGCCTATTGCCTTCGGGAGCTCACCACCAACGCGAAGAAAGCAAATACCAAGCGGGTCTACTTCGAGGAGAAGGAGCTTGACCTGAACAATGACGAGCACTACCGCGTGGGCATGACAACGTTCAAGAACGATACCCTTGACAACATAGCCTACTGGCTCGAGAAACAGGAGCAGGCGGGTTTCTACATCCGGGTGAGTTTTCATATCCAGGCGCGGGAGCTGTCGATCAAAGTAGCCAACAATACGGAAATCACCCGGAAGGAACAGATACGGATCTACGACCGCATCGCCCGGTCACGGGCGTTCCGTAGCCTGGAGGAAGCGATGACCGCCGTCCTGGACGACAGTGAAGGAGCGGGACTGGGCATCGTGATCCTGGTACTCATGCTGAAGAAACTCGGTCTGGACGAGGACGCCTTCGATATCGACGTGGAAAACAGTGAGACCGTGGCCCGTCTGGTGATACCCATGGACAAGACGAAGGTAGAGCACCTCTCCCGCATGTCCGAGGAGCTTGCGAACCATATCGAGTCGCTCCCGCAGTTTCCGGAGAGCATCCTGGAACTGCGCAAACTTCTGGAAGATCCGGACGCGGAAGTATCGGAAATCGCGCGATTGCTGAGCAAGGACCCGGGCCTCACGGCGGACCTCCTCAGGACGGTGAACAGCGCCCGGTACATGCTGCCTCGACGGATGGATAACGTCGTTGAAGCGGTAAAGGTCGTCGGTTTGCGTGGCCTCCGGCAGATGCTCTTCAGCTACGGTACGCAGAGAGTACTCGGTCACGGCGAGGACAACGCGGTCTCCCGGAATCTCTGGGATCACAGCCAGCGGACAGCGTTCTACGCGTACGGTATCGCCCGGCACGTGTGCAAACGCAAGGATATCCTGGACGACGTGTACGTGGGAGGCATCCTCCACGACATGGGCAAGATCGTCTTCTCAAATCTCAAACCTGAGACGGTGGAGCGGATCCGCACGTTCTCGCAACAGCGGGGCATCCCCTCCTCCGTGTTCGAGGAGATGTCCAACGGGATCGACCACGCGGAAGTAGGCGCTCAGCTGGCGCAACGCTGGAACTTCCCGGATGTACTGGTACAGACGATCCGTTATCACCACGCACCGCTCAAAGCGCAACCGCAGTACCGTGACGTGGTCGCCACGGTGTATCTCGCAAACGAACTGGCCAACATGAGCGACGGCGGGTACGAGCTGATCGACGGACGGGTGCTGAGAGTTCTGCGAATAGATTCCATGGACCGTCTCAAGAACTTTTACCAGCGGCTGCGCGACCAGTACGACTCGGAGTTTTCCGCTCTGGAACGCCGGCGACAGGACGACCGCTAAGACAACGCACCCTCTGCACGACACATCCCGCTTGACGCTTGCAACGTGACGCCTCGCGCTTGACGCGGGCCGCTTGACGCTTGCAACGTGACGCCTCGCGCTTGACGCGAATCGCATACTATAGTATTTTCTCTATATAATAAGAACAAGATAGGAGTTACATATGGCAGTAACTGTGTATTCCACACCGCAGTGCAGTTTCTGTACCCAGGTGAAAAAGTACTTCAAAGAAAACCGCGTCCCCTTCCGGGACTACGATGTCTCCCGCGACCAGCGCCGAGCGGAAGAAATGTTCCGCAAGTCCGGCCAGATGGGGGTGCCTGTTCTTGATATCCACGGTAAAGTGATCGTTGGTTTTGACAAGACCAAGATCGACAAAGCTCTACGGAGGTAACGATGGCTTCAACAAAAGCGACCTGGCGCGGCGATATGTCCTTCAGCGTGGACCTGCAGGGACACTCCTTCATCGTCGATGCCGATGAGGCTGTAGGTGGTTCCGACCAGGGTCCCCGACCGAAGGCGCTAATGCTCAGCGCTCTGGCGGGGTGTACCGGCATGGACGTGGTGGCGATCCTCAGGAAGATGCAGATGCCTTTCGATCGGTTTGAGATCGCCGTGGAAGGTGACAGCGCGACGGACCACCCGAAAGTGTTCAAAAAGGTGACCGTAGTCTACTCGTTCTGGGGAGACTCTCTGGACGAGGGTAAGATCAATAAGGCGATCCAGCTCTCGCACGACAAATACTGCCCCGTGATCGGCACGATGCAGGAACTCGCCGAGATCGGTCACACGGTACATCTCAACCCCTGACCGCGTGATACAGCAGAATACCCGCCGCCACCCCCACATTGAGGGACCGCTTGGGTCCTCCGTGGGGGATCGTCAGGACTCCACCGGAACAGTGTGCCAGCTCCAACGTGATCGGAGAGACACCGTACTGCTCGTGTCCCACTACCACCACCGCCGGTAACACCACCGGCAACTCCAGAAGTGGGGCGCCCCCCGTCTCCAGCGCGTATACGCGCACGCCCCCGTTCTCCGTCTCATCGTTCTCCAAATCCGCCGCGTCACTGAGCAGACCGATCGCGTCGTCCAGCGTACCGCCGCGACAGGACACGAGTTCGGTAGCGCCCATGGCAGCGCGCTGCAGACGGGGATGATCGAGCGGCGGGCACCCGTCACTCAATACAACGGCAGTAATACCAAAGGCCGCGGCGGAGCGGATGATATTTCCCGCGTTGAAGGGTGAGCGCAGTTCCTCCAGATACAGTATCAGTGGCGCCGGCGGATAAGCTTCCGATCGAACGAGGCTGCGGGGAGCGGTATCGAAGATACGATCGGCGTCGCTGTCCACGGCGCCGGCGGCTTCCCGGTCCAGGATATTCTGCAACCAGACAAACCTCCGCGGACTGTGATCATCCTGGAGCGCCCGGGCGGCAGCATCGCGAAGCTCCGGGCTGCACGTGGAAGAGTCCACGAGTTCCCGCAGCACCTCGCGAACATACCGCGCGTCCGCCAGAAGTTGTACCGAGCCATCCGATTGCAGTGTAAAGAGTGTCCTCATCACCCGACGTCTTCCCCGAGACCCCAGGGACGGAACGCGCCGGGGTGCGAGATTCATCAGTACGCGGTAGACACCAGACGCTGCAGCTCCGCTACACCGGCTCCACCGGGAACGCCGCCGAGTATCTCCAGGTCCGCCACCTGCTCGGCGCAGTGGCTGAGCTCATCCAATGTCACGTCCAGATCCCGGAGTCGTACCGGTAGATCGAGCTGGCTCACGAGCTTCCGGATTCCCCTGACCGCGCGCGGCGCGTCTTCCGCAGGAGAAATTCCGGAAATGGGTTCGCCCAAAGCTTCCGCCACACGTGCGGCTTTCTCCTGGTTCTTGGAAACGAGGTAGTCCATTACATGTGGCAGCAGGATACTCGCTACCCAGGACTTGGGCAGACTGAACCTGGCGTTGATTCCATATGAGAGAGCGCCACCCGCGCCCTGACCGGTTACGCCCAGCGCCATCGCGGTCAGCAAACCCGCTTCCGCCGCCCGGGCACGAAATCGTCCGTCCGAGGGTTGCTTCACTCCGGTGATCGCGGCGCCGTGAAGCTCACGGATCACCCGTTCCAGAAGGGCATCGGAATACAGCGAGGTATTGGTTGAGAAATACCCCTCGATCGCAGCGAGCATCGTATCCAGAATCGCCGCAAGAGCGTACTTGCTGGAGAGGGTCTGGGCGAAATTGGTCTCCACCACTACGGAGCTCACCGTCCCGGGCACGATCCGCACGATCCGAACCCGTTCCGCCATGGAATCGCGCATGATCGCCTCGTCACGCATCATAAGGTGATTCCGGAACGACGTGGGGATCTCGATATACGGCAGGGAGGAATCGGTCTTTTTCCCTTCCATGAGGTCGCCGATCTTCAGAGGACTGGTTGCGATATTAGCCACACACCGTGCAACCGAGAGAACACGCATCCCGCCAAGCCCCACCACGACCTGGGTCTTGCTCGCCCGGGCCAGGGAGGCGATCTCGTTTACCCGGGAGGAATTGGAGTTGGGCATCAACTCGTCGTACACCATGAGTTCCAGACCGGACCGTTTAAGGATCTCCACGGTCCGCTCTATATGCTTGCCTTCGTGCAACACACCTTCTGTTACAAGCAGCGCCCGTGTTCCATGTTCTCGCGCCAGCGGTCCGAGCTGCGGAAGGACATCTTGTCCGAAAACAACTGTGGATGGCAATTTGATCGAAAAATTACGCATTTGTTTTAATCCATAAAAAAAGCAGTGCCTTCAGTATAGCACTGCCTTCGTTCTCTACAACTCATCGGTCGAGAAGAGTCAGCCAAGATCAAAAACGGAGATCAGCTCCTCAGCGACCGCCTCTACAACACGATCCGAGATATAGGATGGATCCTCCAGTTTCTGGCGGACCTCGGCTACACGATCCTGCCGGATCTCGGGGAGGTTGCGCGCTTGCTCCACCGCCTGCATGATCTCCGAGCGAACCTTAGCCTCGTCGGAAACAGAGATCGAGTCACCGCTCTTGTGTGCATCCGGTCGCTCAACTTTCTCAGATTTGTTAAACTTCTGAATCGGGTCAACCGGACCCAGCCTGTCAATCGTCATCGATTGATCCATCCTTTCAAGCACATTATCGGTCTTTCCCGCGATTATTTTAACGCGTTTTGCCGATCCAGACAACCACCACGAACTCCCCCCGGGCGGGTATGGTTGTATTGTCGACCATATGAGCTATTTCTTCCACAGTACCACGGACAATTTGCTCGTAAATCTTGGTCAACTCTCTACCCAGCAGGACCTCCACGCCGGGAGCGACCGTCCGGAGGTCCTCCATCAGCCTGGCGATGCGGTGAGGAGACTCGTACAACACAACCGGGTCTCCCCGGTCGAGCAGCTCCGTCAGGCGAGTGCGTCGCTTGTTCCCTTTTGGTGGAAGAAAACCCTCAAAGTACCAGCCGCGGCCGGCGATCCCACTGACCGAAAGAAGCGCAGTTACCGCGCTTGCACCGGGAATCGGAGTAACGGGATACCCCGCGTCCCGGACGGAGCGGACGAGAGAACTGCCGGGGTCGCTCACGCCGGGCGTACCGGCGTCGCTGACATACGCCACATCGGCGCCTTCCCGCAGGATATCCAGGATACGTGGCAGGCACCGCTCAAGGTTCCGTCCGTGGCAGGGAAGCGTCGGTTTGGAGACTCCCAGGTGAGCCAGAAGCTTCCTGCTGTGTCTTGTATCCTCACACGCTACAGTATGACAGGACCGCAGCACTTCCACCGCCCTGACTGTGATATCTCCAAGATTTCCTATCGGCGTTGCTACAACGTACAGACCCGCCATACAATAGCAGTGTACTCGAGACGGGAGGAAAGGTCATTCAGTATACCCTGTTGTTCCTGCTGGCCCTGCTGATCGGGGTCTTGCTTTACAGCTTGTTCCGATTACGTCGTACCGATTACAGCGGCTTTGCAAACTACATGGCGGATCGTACCCGCCACGGTCTGCACATGATGCGTCCCTGCCCGCTGTGCGGAACCCTGCTCACCCGGGGCGAACGGGTGCACACAGTGGTGTACTCCGGATCGGCTGACTCCTCGCGACAGGACAGAACCCGAGACTCGCTCGTGCACATGTTCGGGTGTCCCTGGTGCCGTCCATCTTCTCCGGGACGAACCGCCGAACCGCTGCCGCGCATATGTCCCGTCTGTAAGAACACGCTTTCCGAGGAAGGTTTTGTGATCGCACGAATGTTTGTTCGAGATACCAGAAAACACGTGCACGTCCTGGGGTGTACCGAGTGCCGGGGAGACCGACGCGATGTCAAAAAAAGAAATACCGGCCGATCCGGACCTGAATCGGAACACCCGGTGACGAATGACGGCGGATAGGGGTACGATCACCCCATGGAAGAGACGATTTTTGATCAAATCATCGACGGGAAAATCCCGGCGGATATCGTGTTCAG
>SLRR01000072.1 GCA_007130865.1 Spirochaeta sp.
GAGTACGGATATCCCGCGGGCGACCACGAGGAAGCGTTTGCCTACATACACAAACACTTTCTCAACAAGACGGTCCACGCCGGGGAGGCGTACGGCCCGGAATCGATCTTTCAGGCGATAACCAAACTCCACGCGGACCGGATCGGCCACGGTATGCGCTTGTTCAGCGCCGACCATATCCGCGACACCTCGATCGTGGATCGGGAAACCTACATCCGGCGTCTGGTGGACTTCATCGCCAACGGTCGGACCACGATCGAAGTATGTCTCACGAGCAACCTGCAGACCGCACCGGACATAAAAACGGTAGAAGATCATTCCCTGGGCAAGATGCTGGAAAATAAACTCTCGGTCACGTTCTGCACCGACAACCGGCTTGTGTCGCACACAACCGTCTCCAACGAGATCGAGTTGGCGGTGAACGCCTATGATGTTACGCCGACCCAGCTCAAGAACATCATCGTCTACGGGTTCAAGCGGTCCTTCTCGTACAAGCGGTATCCGGAAAAACGCCAGTACGTTCGGGACGTGATCAACTACTACGAGCGGCTGGAAAAAGAGTACGGTATCGCCTCGAGCTGATCGGAACGCAGCGGTACGCCATTACGGCCGTCGGGCAGAGCAGCAACGCCGGGCAGGGCCGCGACGCCGTGCCCGCGTCATCACGGCTGTAACGTCCTGGCAGGACGGACTCCGATGCTGTGGCTCGACGCGCCCGGCAGGAATGATCCGCGCATCGTCGGCCGGAGCGCGTCCCGGGGTACGTTCCACGCTCCCCCGCGGACCACACGCATTTCCCGTCCGTAAACGTCGGGCCGCGCCGAATCCGGACCGGTGAAGTTGCGGGGCAGCTCTCCGGAGGGATCCCGCTGAGGATCATACCAGTCCCAGACCCACTCCCAGACGTTACCCAGGAGGTCATGGATCCCCGCCGGGGAGGCCGGCCCCAGCGCGCCTGCCGGGTTGGTGGGGCCTCCCGCGCGCGTGTACGGGGGCTCCGGGTCCTCCCAGGCGTCGCCGCTTCTCAGGTAGTTGATACCCCGCAGCTCCACGGAAGAAAGGTCCCGGTGAACCTCTACCGACTGCGTCTCCCCGCCGGGCTGAACACGCCGGGTCTGGCCCGCCGCGAGAGCCCACTCCGCTTCCGTGGGAAGTCGGTATCCGTCGAGATCAAAATCGGCTTCATAACGGATTCCCTGGTCCGTCGTTACCGTCCGATATACCGGCCTCCGGCCCGCCAGGAAGGAAAGACGATTCATGAGCCAGACCGCGCCGTACCAGGACACCCCCACGGCGGGGTGCGATCGGTACTCCGGTACATACGAGATCTTCCCCTCTTGCACGTGCAGTCCGAACTGCGAGCCGAAGTCCAGCGCGTCCAGCGCCAGCAAAACCTGGCCCGTGGTCGCGTCGCGAAGCCGACCATCCGGATCAAGCTCCAGCGTACCGACCCGGATCCCCTGGTTGAAGAGTTCCGCCACCGCTTCAGTGGTGAGGAGGTTGCGTCCCAGCCCGAATGGTCGGTCCAGCACTACCTCCACGAGGCCGATCTCATGAGACCGTGCGCCGGAGGTCCCCGGTGGAGCTCCCATGATCACCCGGACTGTTGCCTCCGGCGGCAGCACCGTGGCGGTCGCCGACATGAGTACCGCTTGACGGACGGTCTGGACCGAACTCCAGGGTGTTTTCACACCGACCTCGTTCTCCGCGCCGACGCGCCACCTGATATTCGGTGAATCGCCGCTCTGCAGCAGTTCTTCCAACTGATCAACCGAGAGACGATACCGGTTTTCTTCAAGAGTTATCTCCCGAACGTCATCCTCGGAGGAGTCGCCGGAACCAAACCAGACCTCCAGGTGATACCGCTCAGCGCCGTCCACGACGGTCCAGGAAAAACCGGGACGGGAGACGATAGAGAGATCGCCCGTACGGGCGCTCAGGACTTCCGGAACGTTCTGTGCGGGGTCGTAGAGAAGGAATCCCTCCGGTGAAACCGGACCCAGCACCCCGCCGGAGGATACGGTCCGGACCCGCCAGCTCACGGGATCTCCCTGCCGGATATCCGCGGCGCCGACGATCGCATCACGGAGCCGGGCGCTTCCGTAGAGCTCGCCGTCAACAGGTTCGTCGCGATCGGTCTCCTCCTCCAGCTCCCGGGGCTCACCTTCCACAGAGACGATCATCCCGGCAGGTTCGGTCCGACCGGGGCCGTCGGGATAACGCCAGGAGAGACGCGGTCGTGGATTCAGGGTGCGGCGTTCCATCGGCCACGGTTCCGGTCGGGGCAGCCCCAGGTCGATACTGATCGAGAAGGGAGTACCCAGCGAGCGCTCCCCGCCGTCCGTGAGCACCAGGAAGAGAGAAACGGTATACAGACCGCCGTCCTCGAGACCCTCCAGGGGAAGACGGAACGTCAGTCCCCCGGGGCGGTCCTCCGGCGTTACCCGGCGCTCACCGCCGGGGACGATCCGCACGAGGACCGCCTCGATCATCTCCGGAGGCAGACGCGCCGGGTCGATCCCGATCCAAACGTCGTCGTTGTCAAGGACCGCTCCGTCCTGGGGAAGGTCCTGGAGTACCAGACCGAACTCCTCCTCCGCGTCGACAGGCTCTTCCGGTACGCTCCGACACCCGACGACCGCCAGAACGATCGCCGCCAGTACCACTACCGGAAGAAGACGGACCATACTGCGAGCTCAGCCCACGGGGCCGTTGGAAACGCGCACCGACCGTACAGGTGTACCCGATTCGGTGACGAGTCGCGTTTCACCGACCCGGATTTCGCCGTCCTCGGCCCGGATCGGTACGGCAAAAAACTCCTCGATCTTGAGGCGTTTCAGTTTATCTTCACGACCGTTGTTCTGCTCTTGACCCTCCAGCAGGACGCGGCTGCCCGGCTCGGCGTCGTCCAGAAAGAGTACGTCCACCACTTCCTCGTCTCCCTCACCGACCGAAGCCGCGAGAAGCATCCCCTCGCTCTTCACGCCGCGAAGCTTCGCCGGTTTCAGGTTACTCACCACCACGATCGTTTTCTCCAGCAGATCCTCCGGCTCGTAGTGGCCCACGAGACCGCTCACAATCGTTCGTCCCTCCGGGGTGCCGTCATCGAGTTTCTCGATGTAGAGCTTGTCCGCCTCGGGATGCTGGTCTACCTGGATGATCTTTGCCGCCCGGAGCTCCACCTTTGCGGTGAACTGCTCCTCCGGCGAGGACTGATCGGGGCCGGACACGTTGGCGTTATCCGTTTTATCCTCACTCACATCCTGCTCCTTCCGCTGTTGTGCCTGCTCGGCTCGCTCGGCTCGCTCGGCTCGCTCGGCTCGCTCTGCCCGCTCTGCCCGCTCTGCCTGACTACCGGAAAACCGTTCCCGCAAGTCCCGGATCAGCTCGTCCGGCAACTGTTGAAAAAGGATCTCCGGCGGACGGATCTGCGTTAGCCCCTCCGTCGTGCCGAGATCGTTCCAGCTCCACTGGTCGGTAACACCGAGCATCGCCTGGATACGAGTGGCGGCGGCGGGCATGTACGGTTCCACCAGAATCGCCAGGTCCCGTACCAGGTAAATCAGGTCCCCCAGAAGCCGGTGAGTACCGTCGGGATCGGTCTTCCGTGTTTTCCACGGTTCCGCCGCCTGGAACACGCGGTTTCCGTAGCTGGAAAGGAGAAAGACTTTCCGGAAAGCGTCCCGCAGCCCCGCCCATTCAAGGGCATCGGTTATTTCGGCCTCCCGAACGCGCACCTCCTCCCAGAATCGGGTGCTGTCGTGCTCGACTGCGCCGGCTGCTTCTTGCGCCGGGGCCTGGTCCGCATCTCCCGCAGGCAGGACGCCGTCGTAGTACCGCGCGAGAAACGTGGTGGTCCGGTTGACCAGGTTTGCCAGGTTGCCGATCAGCTCTCCGTTCACTTTCTCCTGGAAGTCGTCCCAGGTAAACGTGTAATCGCTCGTCTCGGGTCGGTTGTAGAAGATATAGAAGCGCCACACGTCCGCGGGAACTCCGGTATCACGGGCATCGTTGCCGAACACTCCGACCCCCTTGCTCTTGGAGAACTGTCCGCCCTCGTAGTTCAGGTATTCTGATGAACTCATATGGTGGAGCATCGTCCAGTTGTCCCCGCTGCCCAGGAGCGATGAGGGAAAAATCACCGTGTGGAACGGTATGTTGTCCTTGCCGATGAACTGAAAGAGTTCCACCTCGTCCGGATTCTTCCACCACTCTTCCCATTTCTCGGTAAGCGTGGCAGTAATTGAGATGTACCCGATAGGAGCGTCGAACCAGACGTAGAACACTTTGTCCTCAAAGCCCTCCAGTGGTACCGGAATCCCCCACTTGAGGTCGCGCGTGATCGCCCGCTCCTTGAGACCGTCCCGGATCCACGCCTCGGTCATGCGAACCGCGTTGCGCGCCCACCGTCCCCGGACGCCGGCCTCCGACATCCACTCCTGGAGCTTCGGCAGGATTCCCGGCAGGTCGATGTACAGGTGCGTCGTTTCCCGCACCACCGGGGTAGTTCCATCCATCGCGCTGCGGGGATCGATCAGTTCCGTCGGATCCAGCAAGGCTCCGCAACTCTCGCACTGGTCGCCCCGAGCATCCTCGTAGGAACAGCGCGGACAGGTGCCGCGCACGTACCGATCCGCCAGGAACATCCGGGATTCTTCGCTGTAGAGCTGCTCTATCGTACGTTCCCGGATATATCCGGCGGCGTGCAGTTTGAGAAAGATGTCCTGCACGATCGCGGTCTGCTCCGGGGTGGAGGTCCGGCCCCACTTGTCAAACGCGATCTCGAACCAGTCGTAGATATCGGTATGTATCGCGTAATACCGGTCGCACAGCGCCTTGGGAGAGATCCCCTCTTCCCGGGCTTTCGTCTCCGTAGCGGTGCCGTACTCGTCGGTACCGCAGATATAGAGCGTCTCGTACCCCCGGGACCGGCAGAACCGGGCAAACACGTCGGCGGAGAGTACCTGGATCAGGTTTCCCAGGTGCGGAATGTTATTAACGTAGGGCAGCGCGCTGGTGATAAGGCGTTTTTTCATGACGCCTCACTATAGGGAGTGCTCCCGCGGGTGGTCAACAGCGCGCTACCGCTACTATCGTTATCGGTCGGTTCTGTTACGCAGGGATCACTCGAGCGTAATCAGCCGCTCCACCTGGGCGGACTCCCGCAAATCCATGACGTACTCCTGGGCGACCTGGTTGCGCGTATCCTCCAGAAGAAACTCCTCGATATTGTCCCGGGCGTCCTCGAAAGGAACGGTCTGCTCCGGCGTTTTTTCAGTTACCTGAACCAGGTGATAACCGAAGCGTGTCTCCACGACCGTGGAGAGCTCACCTACCTCAAGGGAAAACGCCACCTCCTCGAACTCCGGCACCATCTGTCCGCGTCCGAACGTACCGAGACGCCCTCCCTGAGAAGCGCTGCCGTCCTCGCTGTACTCGCGAGCCATCTCGGCAAAGTCCTCTCCGGCCTGTATACGTTCGCGAATATCATCGATCCGCGCACGAATAACGTTCCGTTCAGCTTCATCCTCCGCGTTCTGCGTGGTGAGAATAATGTGCCGGGCGGTTATCTGCTCCGGTCGCTGAAAATACTCGGGGTTATCCTGGTAGAACTCGCGGAGTTCCGCCTCTTCCAGGGAAAGCCCCTCCAACGCCTGCGTGGTAATCAGGTTCTCGATGGAAAGCTGTCTCCGGAGTTCGTTCTCGAACCGCTCCTCCGTGAACCCCTGCTGCGCCAGCGCCTGACGGTAGGCGTTCTCGTCGGGAAACTGCGACTTGAACTCGGCCATGGTCCGCTCGTAACGCTCCTGCGAGACGCTGAGCCCCAGAGACTCGATCTCCATCTCGAGAACGGTCCGCGTGATCAACCCTTCCAGCACCTGCTGCTGCAACGGCATCCGCTGTTCCTCCGGGAACGGTTGGTTTGACTGCCGTTCGTACTGCTCCACGTTAGACTGGACCAACACGTCAAACTCCGTCCGGGTGATTCCATGACCGTTCACCCGCGCCACCAGTTCCTCTTCCGGGACAACCTCCGTCGCGGCGGCGGTATCCGGTTCGGTCGGTTCCGCGTCGCGTTCCCTGTTACCTCCGGCCAAGAGGGGTCCGGTGATTAATGCCGCCAGAGCGACGTAAAGCATAATATTCCGTTTCAAAAGAAGTACCTCCAACATTTATTGCCCGAAGTGCACCACGGATGCCCTATTTTTGTAAAGGCAATAGCCCGGTAACTTCCTTGACGATGGCCGCCGGGAAGGCTACTGTTGTACTTGGATTCGAATCACACCAAGGAGATAAATATGTCGGACAACGGCAACATGCCTCGCATTCCGTTCAAGTTGAACGCAAAAGCGATAGCGATCGTGGTTGTCGTTCTGGTAATAATCGGAACGGCCATGACGAGTTTCTTTATCGTCGATCAGACGGAGGAAGCGGTGGTACTGCGCTTCGGTCAGTACGACCGCACGGCGGTTCCAGGGTTGCGGTTCAAGCTGCCCTTCGGGATCGAACGAAACTACAACGTACCAACCCAGGCGGTGCAGAACATGCAGTTCGGGTTCCGGGTGCAGCAACCGGGGGTGACCACGGTTCTCTCACAGCAGAACTTTGAAGAGGAGTCCCTGATGCTCACGGGGGATCTGAACATCGTGGACGTGGAGTGGATCATCCAGTACCGCATCACCAACCCCATGGACTGGCTCTTCAACGTGGAAGACCAGGAACGGACGATACGCGATATCTCCCAGTCCACGGTGAACCGCCTGGTGGGAGACCGAGCGATCATCGACGTACTCGGCGACGAGCGGCCCAATATCGAGGTTTTCGCGCAGGACCAGATGAACGACGTGTTTGACGGGTACGGACTGGGCGTTACCGTAACCGCAGTGCGCTTGCAGAACATCGTTCCCCCGTCGGGGCGTGTGCAGGATGCGTTTGAGGACGTAAACCGCGCGATCCAGGACATGAACCGTCTGATCAACGAGGGCCGGGAAGCGTACAACCGCGAGATTCCGCGAGCCCGCGGTGAGGCGGAGCAGATCGTACAGATAGCCCGAGGGTACGCCGCGGAGCGGGTCAACCGCGCCCGCGGTGACGCAGCTCGGTTCGAGAATGTTCTCGGCGAGTACCGGAACGACCCCGTCACGACGCGGACCCGGCTCTACTACGAGATGGTGGAAGACGTTTTTGCACCGGAAGTACGTCCCGCCGAGGAGGAACGGCCGGAGCTGATCGACCGGAACCTTTCCAATTTTATTCCGCTGCTTAACATGCAACGCGAAACCGCGGGAGGTGTACAATGAAAAAGCTCAGCGCAATACTCACGGTAGTCATAGTGGTGCTGGCGTTCGTCATCTTTCTCGGCCCGTTCTATATAGTCCAGGAAGGTCGTCAGACGGTGATCATCCGGTTTGGTGAGATCGTCAACGTCACCACCGACGCGGGGCTGCACTTCAAACTGCCCGTGGTGGACCAGGTCGTCCCCTATTCCGCCCGGATCCTCTCCTGGGACGGCGACGCACGCCGGATGCCCACCTCGGAGAACCAGTTTATCTGGGTGGATACCACCGCCCGGTGGAGGATCGACGACCCGGACCTCTTCTACCGTGCCGTCACCACAATGGAGCGGGCGTACTCCCGCCTGGACGACGTGATCGAGAGCGCGGTCCGTACCGTGGTCTCGGGAAACCGCCTGGAGGAGGCGGTGCGGGACTCCAACGTGATCAACGAGATCCAGCGCACACAGCCGATGCCGACCCAGGCGGAGCTTGCGGCGGAGGAAGGCGACGACCGACGCCTGCGGGAAATTTCCAACCTGCTCGCCGTAGTGGAGGACCAGCCCAGTATCCGCATCGGACGGCAGAGCCTCTCCGAGATCATGCTGGAACGGGCCAACGAGACCGCCCGTACCCTGGGCATCGATATCCAGGATATCGTGATCAGGCAGATCCGGTACTCCGCGGATCTCACGGAGAGCGTCTACGAGCGCATGGTCTCGGAACGGCGGCAGATCGCCGAGGCGTACCGGTCCTACGGCCAGGGACGCCGGCAGGAGCTGCTGGGACAGCGTGACAACGAGCAACGGGCGATACTCTCGGAAGCTTACGAGCGTGCGGAGGTGATCCGCGGTACCGCCGACGCCGCAGCGGCGGCAATCTACTCCGGCGCGTACCAGCAGGACGCGAACTTCTTCGCGTTCTGGCGAGCGATCGAGTCCTACCGGAAGACGATGCCCCAGTTCCGCAAGACGCTCAGCACGGACATGGAGTACTTCAACTTTCTCTACAGCGA
>SLRR01000212.1 GCA_007130865.1 Spirochaeta sp.
CCGGAGTCGGCCGCTTCGTATGTGGTTTCGACATCCGGCGCAGCAGTGTCTTCTTGAATCAGTGTTTTGTTTGTTCCTTCAGTCATAACGTATCCGAGGGTCTACCAGCGCGTACATTATGTCCGCGAGCATGTTTCCAAGAATCACCAGAACTGCCAGAAACAGATTGGTGCCCATCAGCAGTGCATAGTCCCGGGTGCTTACCGCCTCGATGATCAGAGTACCCATACCGGGCCAGGCAAACACCGCCTCGGTGATTACGGCGCCGGAAAAGAGAAACGGCAGGCTCAAACCGAGAATCGTAACGACCGGTAGAAGAGCGTTCCGGAGGGCGTGACGGTAAATAACCACGCGCTCCGAAAGACCTTTCGCCCGGGCGGTACGTACGTAATCCTGCCGGACAACCTCCAGCATGCTCGACCGGGTGAACCGGACGAACCGAGCCGTACCGGCGGCGGTGAGCGTTATCAGCGGCAACACAAGATGACGTCCCACGTCGGAGGCGTAGGCGAACCAGGAAGCGTGTCGCGCACCGGCCCGCATCATTCCTCCCACGGGTAACCAGCCGAGTTGAAGCGAAAACAACCAGATCAACACTATTCCCAGGAAAAAAACCGGTATGGAGACACCGGCTATCGCCGCAATGACAACGGTGTAATCCAGTCTTGAGTACTGGCGGGTAGCCGAAATCACTCCTATAGGTACGGCCAGGATGAATCCAAGAAAGATCGAGGAAAACGTCAACAGCAGGGTAGGAGCCAGGCGGGTTTGAATAACATCTGTAACCGCCCGTCCCCGATAGCGACTCGAGAAACCCAGATTTCCCTGTACCGCTTCACGCAACCAGATTCCGTACCGCTCCATCAGCGGTCGGTCGAGACCAAGCGACTCGAGCCGTCTCTCGATCGCTTCCGCCGAGATATTGGGATCTACCAGTGTCGACATCGGATTTCCCGGAGCCGCGTTA
This sequence comes from Spirochaeta sp., assembly GCA_007130865.1. Classification (GTDB taxonomy): domain Bacteria; phylum Spirochaetota; class Spirochaetia; order DSM-27196; family Alkalispirochaetaceae; genus Alkalispirochaeta. The sequence goes on from SLRR01000212.1 coordinate 968, forward strand.
ATAATGATGAAGATTATAAAGGTAGTGCCGAGCAGAGTGGGTAGCATCTGCAATAAACGTCGTAGTAAATAGACTCTCACGAGACACTCCTTGTAAGGGAAGAAAAAGGAAAGCCCCGCGAGGGGGCTTTCCAGATCAGAATTTGTACCATTCCGTACACACTGACGTTATCGGTCCAGTTCCCACTGTTCCACGTTCCACCACATGCTGAACGCGTCACCCTGGAAGTTCTTGAGATCCGGTGTGTGAACGAACGCTTCTTCTTCTGAGTACAGGAATACGTAGGGGGCTTCCTCCACCAGCAGTTGCTGCCACTCCCGGTAGATCTCGGCCCGTTCCTCCAGGTCCATCGTTTCACGACCCGCGAGAATCAGGGGATCGTTGTCCGGGTGGTCGAATCCGACCGCATTCCACTGGTCGGTGCTCAACCAGATGCCGGAGGGGTCCGCCTCCAGAGCCAGGGACCATCCCATTAGATAGAGGTCAAAGTCCCGTTCGTCGTATACTTTCGGGATCAGGCTTCCGAACTCCATCATCTCGAGCTCGATGTCGATACCGACATCACCGAGCATGCTCTGGATAATCTCCGCGTTGCGCTCCCGCTGGACGTTCCCGCTGGGGTAGCTCAGCGTAAACTGAAGTCGCTCGCCGTCCTTTGTCCGTACTCCATCGTTGCCGACCGTCCAGCCTGCATCGTCGAGAAGTCGTCGAGCACGGGCGGGATCAAACGGAAGTGGTTCCAGATCGGGGTCGTACGCCCAGGAAACCGACGACATGTGACTGGTCTGAACGATCGCCATCCCATCAAACAGTGCTTCCACCATCTGTTCACGGTTGAGCGCGTACGTGATCGCGTGACGGACTCGTTTATCCGAGAGACTGGGATGGTGGTAATCAATACCCATGTACTGGTACGCGTTCGCCGGATAGGCTACAACTTCCAGTCCTGCTTGCCGATACCGCTCGAACTCGTCCGCCGAGGGCTGTACCCAGGCAAGGTCGCTGCTTCCAGTGAGAAGCTCCGCCAGCTGAACGTCCGAGGAAGCTACCTTCACGGTTATCCGGTCAACCTTGGGGCGACCGCGATGATAATCGTCGTACGCTTCCAGAACTGTAAACTGTCCGTCCACATAATCGACGAGTCTGTACGGACCGGCCCCGATCGGAGCGGTCATCGCCGGATGAGATTCCAGATCGGCGATCGGCGTTCCTTCAAAGACGTGCTTCGGCGAGATCGGCCACGTGGAGATCCGGATAAGCGAGGGAGCGTCCACCTGGCTCAGGTGAAAACGAATCGTCCTCTCGTCCACGATCTCGACACCGGAAAGCTCCTGTGCGTTGCCGGACTGAAACTCCTCAAAACCCTCAATGAACATCCAGTTCGCGGCGCGAACACCGGTGTAGTCGGGGTGAGCCATCCACTCGAACGTGAACTTGACATCCTCCGTCGTTACTGGAACGCCGTCGTGAAAAAAGATGTCATCCCGCAACCGGTAGGTGAACGTCTGGTTGTCGGCACTTATTTCCATCGACTCCGCAAGGTTGGGAATGAGCTCATAGTCGTTCTGTGGGTCGTGCGTCATCATACCCGAAACTCCAAAAACCGGGTCAACGCCGGAATAAGCGTCGTAGGCGCTCTCGTAGAGGTTGGGGTTGAACATGCCCTCCGGGGCACTCCAGATCGCCATGACGATCCCGCTGTCGGGAGCGGGTGCTTCACCGCGTCCGCCCGCCAGAAGCGGCATGCTGAAAAGAACGAGACTAGCGACCAGGATCAAAAGTACTTTCCTCATCGTAACGGTCCTCCTTAAAAATTCTGTGGAGCCTCGACGTGCAGGAAACACATAGAGGCTTCAACCCTCCTCAATGCTAAAAGAAGACCCGCGTACGCGCAAGTTAAAACGTGTCCTGATTCAGCGTTTATCTGTAATGACAGAAAACATAAAAAAAATATACGGCACGTGATCGTCCGTCGGAGGATCACGCCTCCTTGCTTCTGTCTTCAGAGCGGCCTATGATTGATACAGCGGGTGCGTTGCCTCACGGGAGGTGTACCATGACGGATGCGGATATCGATCGATCGTACCGTTCGTCCCGGTACGGACTGGAGCTCCGGGACCTGACGGCGCAGGTCGGTTCGTTCCGGGTCGGACCGATAAGCCTGACCGTGCCGCCGGGGCGGACACTGGCGCTGATCGGACCTTCCGGGTGCGGCAAGTCGACGCTGTTGCGGGCGATCGCCGGATTTGAGCGTTCCCGGGCGGGGACGGTTCTCTTTCACGATACGGATGTATCCGCGCTGCCCCCCGGGGATCGCCGCGTGGGATTCGTGTTTCAGGATTACGCGCTGTTTCCTCACCTTTCTGCCGGCGGTAATATCGAGTTTCCCCTTCGGCTCCGGCGCAATAAACGGGATGAGGTGGAACGTCGTCTTCTGGAGATCGCGGAAGAGCTCGATATCCCGCGGGAGTATCTACCCAGGGACGTGGCGGAGCTTCCCGAGGGGATCAAGCAACTCACCGCGATCGGTCGTGAACGGGCCCATCTGTTTGACGTGCTGATTCTGGACGAACCGTTGACGCAGCTTGACGCGTACCTGCGGACCCGTATGCGCGTATTCATCCGGGAGCTGGTGCGCTCCTTCGGGAAGACCAGCGTAGTGGCTCTGACCGATCCGGAGGATATCCTCTCGATCAGCGATTACGCCGCCGTCATTGACGACGGGAAACTGGTTGATTTCGCGCCGACGTCGCAGCTGTACCGGCAGCCGGGGCACCCCGTGACGATACAGATGCTCTCACCTCTGGGACTGAACTCGCTGCCCCTGGAGCGGGGCCGGCCGGAACGCGTCTACTTCCGGCCCGAGGACACCCGCGTGACCGACAACCGTGATAGAGACCGTGATCACACCGTCGAGCAGGAGGTGCCCGGCCGTCTCGAGAAGCGATCCTTTCTCGATGCGCGGCGGGAGCTTTTGCGTCTGAACGTCGACGGCCGGCTTGTTACGGTCGTGGCACCAATCGGAACGGCTCGGCGGACGGGGCCCGACGGCGGGAATCAGTCCGGTCCCGCGCAGACAATCCGTTTTATCGTCACCAGGCCGGTCGTCTTCTGACGCACGTAACGGAAAAAGCGTGTTAGAATTCCCGGTATAACGCGTTTAAGAGGGGGTTCCATGCAGACTCACTACTATCTGTCGGTGTTCCCGCTGGAGGCGCTGGTAGCGTCACAACTCGACCCGGCGCAGTTCGGGCGGTATATGTCCACGGGAAAAAAGAATGGATCTTTTGAGCGGATCATTTTCATCGAGATAGAGGGGGAGGTGGGCGACGCGTTCGACTGGAAATACGCCCGAGCCCGGTGCGTTCCCCACGATGACGGAGAACCGAAGAACTCCGTCTGGGTCACGGTGTATCGCGCTTTGGAACGGGTTACTCTGAATCAGCTCCGGTCGATGTACCTTGTAACCGCGGATGGCCGCAGCCTGGAATTGCCGCCGGCTCGCATCAAGTCCTCCGAAGATACCCGTGGGTATTACGTGTACCAGGAACTCTGCCCCGTCACGCCTCTCGTAGTGAGCGGCCTGGACCCCGTCGCATTTTCCGCGTTCATGACCGACCGGACCGAGGCGGTTTCCGTTCCGCGCCTGGTGTTTTCCGACATCCGCGCACTCGAACTGGACAGTCTGGCGCAGGCTCGAGAAACGGGTCCGGTATACGACAAGAATCTGGGACATTTGAAGGAGTGCATCCGGGAGATCCGGAACAACCCGGAAAAACGCACCAAGAACCTGGAGCGGTCGTTTCTGTCATTCGCGTACAATATAATCGACCGGGGTCTGTACGTAGGTGGTCCCGACGGCGTGTTGATGTACGCGATGCCGACACCGGAGGAGATCCGTCGGAACAGTTACGACTGGGGTCGGTCCGCGATGGTGTTGTAAAAGCCACCGGCGGGGCAGGCTTCCCGCCGGTGGCGACCGTTACCCCGGCGGAGCCGGCGTCCCGCCGGCACGCCATAGTCACGGCTACCGTCGTTACCGGTCGCTATGCGCGCGGTTGTACGCGCTTACCAGCGCTTTTGTCCCGGCACGGTCGATATTAGCGTCGATTCCGGCGCCCCAGAATTTCCTTCCGGTTCCTTCGATCTCGATCTGCACGTACGCCACCGCATCGGTGTCAACACCTTCGCCGATCGCGTGTTCGTGAAAGTCGGTAAGGCGGAAGTCCCGCCACCCCTGTGACTCCAGAGCGTGCGCAAAAGCACTGATCGGGCCGTTGCCGATACCACCGGCGGCGTGCTCCGTACCGTCGTAGCTCAGGATCGTTTTGCACGTGAGGCTTCGGTTCTCGTCGTCCATGTAGTCAAAGGTGATCTTCTTCACTTCGATCGGTCTGTTGATCTGCAGGTACTCCCGGTTGAACGCCTCGTAGATCTCGGTTGTTGTCAGTTCCCGTCCCCATTCGTCGGCGATCCGATTCACGAGCGCTCCCATCTCCGGGTGCATCGATTTAGGCATCTCGAACCCGTAGTCCCGGGACATCACGTAGGCGACGCCGCCCTTGCCGCTTTGGCTGTTGATCCGGACGATCGATTCGTAGGTTCGTCCGATATCGCGGGGGTCGATGTGGAGGTACGGAACTCGCCAGGGTGCATCGGCGTCGTCGTTACGCTGATCCATGCCCTTCTTGATCGCGTCCTGGTGAGATCCGGAGAACGCGGTAAACACGAGTTCTCCCGCGTAGGGGTGACGCGGAGGGACGGTCATGCGCGTGCACCGTTCGTAAACCTGCCGGAGTCGCGGTATATCGTGAAGGTCCAGCCCCGAATCCACGCCGTCGGCCATACGATTAAGCGCTACCGTGACGATGTCCAGGTTTCCCGTACGCTCGCCGTTACCGAAGAGTGTCCCTTCCACGCGCTCCGCTCCAGCCATGACACCCATCTCGCAGGCGGCTACGCCGGTTCCCCGGTCGTTATGAGTATGGACGCTGATGATAGCCAGGTCGCGGTACTTCATGTTGCGGCAGAACCACTCGATCTGGTCCGCGTGCTTGTGAGCCGGTACCCATTCCACCGTATCCGGGAGATTCAGGATTATCTTGTTGTCCGGGGTCGGCTCCCAGACATCCATCACGGCCTCGCACACGTCGAGAGCGTATTCCGTTTCCGTATCGGAGAAACTCTCCGGGGAATATTCGAATCGGACGTTGGTACCTTCCAGCATCGGCAGAAGCGATTTCACCAATCTGGCCCCGTCCACGGCGATCTGCTTGATCTCTTCCTTCCCGAGGTTGAACGTGATCTTGCGCTGAAGCGGAGAGGTTGAGTTGTAGAGGTGGATGATCGCGTTTGGTGCCCCCTGTACGCTCTCAAAGGTCCGGCGGATCAGGGGTTCTCGCGCCTGCGTGAGAACCTGGACATAGACATCGTCAGGGATCCGTTTCTCCTCCACCAGTCGGCGGACAAAGTCAAAATCGATCTGCGAGGCCGAGGGGAAACCCACCTCAATCTCTTTGAATCCGATCTCCACGAGCAGATCGAACATCTCGAGCTTGTCCTGGACGCTCATCGGAATCGCCAGCGCCTGGTTGCCGTCACGCAGATCCACGCTGCACCAGATCGGTGCTTTGGTGATCACCTGGTCCGGCCAGGTGCGGTCCGGCAGATCCACGGTCTTGAACGGCGTGTACTTGGGCATCGTCTCCTCCTTGCTGTACTGTCCCGCCCGACGGCATCGGGCCTCAACGGACCCGCCGTGCCGGCGGTACGGAAAACAAATAAAAAAAGCCCGCTACCGACGGAAATCGGCAGCGGGCTTTCCCCTTCATCGGGTGTCGGTCAGCTTGCAGCTACCTCCACCACGTCCGACTTCCGTTCTGCTGAACGCGCAGGTAGAGCGAGTAGGAGGCCGAGAAGGTTGGTATCGGTCTTGAGTGTAATGCAACTCACGCATTGGACTATACGAAACGGATCTGCCTATGTCAACAGCGGACGCGGGGAATTTATTATAAAAACGCCCGGGGTTTTTTCGACGGACGGAATACAGTCGGCACGTCGCGCGGGGATCGTACCGGGGGCCGCGCGTCCGCGACGGAGAAGGACGTCTCCGCGGAGTCCCCGAGGGTTATATTTCTTCCGCGGCGTTGAAGAAGAAGTGGACCAGCGCATCGATACCGCGATACCACGTGGGCAGGTCCAGCTTCTCGTTAGGCGCGTGCAGGTTGTCGTCGGGTAGCCCGAATCCGGTCAGAACCGAGGGCATCTCCAGAGCACGTTGCAGGTAAATCGAGACGGGAACGCTGCCGCCTTCGCGCTTGAAGAGCGGCGCCGTTCCCCAGACCGCCTCCAGCGCCCGGGCGAAAGCGCGGTTGCCGGGATTGTCGCGCTCCGTGATCAGGGGTGGCCCCAACGAGATCACCTCAATCTCGTGCGTGACCGTGGGCGGTGCGTTCTTCCGGAAATACTCCTGGAGCATGTCCCTGACCTCTGCCGGGTCCTGGTCCGGTACCAGCCGGGTGGAGATCTTGGCCATCGCTGTTGAGGGGAGAACCGTTTTGGCGCCTGTACCGGTAAACCCGCTGAGGAGTCCGTTGATCTCCAGGGTAGGGCGCGCACCGATGCGCTCCGTGGTGGTGTATCCCGCCTCACCGAACAGCACCGGTGCTCCGGTTTGCTCAAGGTACGAGGAATCGGTCATCGGCAGTCGTGCAAGCTCCTCCCGCTCGTCCGGGGTAAGCTCGCGCACGCGATCGTAAAAATCGGGCAACGTCACGCGGCCCGCATCGTCGTGGAGTCCCGCCAGGAGCTTGCTCAGCACCGATGCGGGGTTCTGGACCGATCCGCCGTAGATCCCGGAATGCAGATCGTGCGCCGGACCTCGTAGGCGTACCTCAAAGTACGCCAGGCCGCGGAGCCCGTAGGTGATCGTGGGGTAGTCCGCGCCGATCATGCCGGTATCCGGGTTCAGGCAGAGATCAGCGGCGAACTTGTCCCGGTAGCGCGCGATGCTCGATTCCAGGCTGGGCGAGCCTATCTCTTCTTCTCCCTCCAGGAGGAACCTCACGTTCACCGGATACGCACCGGCGTCCCGGATCGACTCAAGTGCCGCCAGGGTGGCGAGCACCTGACCTTTCATGTCCGACGCACCTCGGGCAAACAGAGAGCGGTCCCGTTCGGTGGCGGTAAACGGATCAGATTCCCACAGGTCCAGCGGGTCCACCGGTTGCACGTCGTAATGGCCGTAAACAAGGAC
>SLRR01000174.1 GCA_007130865.1 Spirochaeta sp.
GCATGCCGGGATCAAAACCCGGTGCCTTACCACTTGGCGACGCCCCACCGTGTCAATCGAGGCGAAACGATACTTCATGTGGTAAGTCGTCGTCAAGGCCGGACCCGGTGGCGCAGGAGTTCTCAATGTGGGGTGTCGTTCCGACACCCCACATTGAGAACTCGCCGAAAACGTATCGATTTTGCTTCTTTCCTACGTTGTGCCGGCGTATTCTAAAAGTGAAGGGACATACTCCCTTCACTTTTAGAATACCTGCCGGTGGCGGCCCCGGATGAAAAAGGGGTTCTTCGGCGGGATCGGATTCGAGAGAGACAGGTCAGTTACCGTCGCTCGCGGAGTCCTCCAGGTCCTCCTCGGTACCGACAGGATCGTCCTTGCACTCCTCGTACGCCCGCAGAATCGTATCCTGCAACTGCGACCGAAAGTCGGAATTAATCGGATGAGCAACGTCCTTGTACTCACCCGTTTTTGTCCTGCGACTCGGCATCGCGATGAACACACCGCTCCTTCCGTGGATCACCTTGATGTTGTGCACCACGAAGCAACCGTCAAAAGTCACGGTTACATACGCTTTAAGTTTGCCGTCTCCGCCTACGCGACGCACGCGGATATCGGTTATCTCCATTTCAAGCTCCTGTACAACCCGGTTGCATTACACTCAGTATACAGGGACATGGGGAACTGTCAAATATTTACGTCGAATCCGATGTGTTGTTTCGCCACAATGGTACCGCGTCATACCATAGTTTTTCGAGTTCGTAGAATAAACGCGTCTCATTCAGCATGAGATGAACGATTATCGATCCGCAATCGAGCAACAACCAGCCGCTCTCGTCGCCGCGCTTACTGTGATTCTGCGGCATGATACCGTTCTCACGCAAATACTCCTCTATCCGCCGATGCAAGCCCTGCAGTTGCCCCTGGCTCGTGGCTCCGGCGATCACGAACGCGTCGGCAAACCCGGATTGTCTCGAGATATCCAGAGCCACAACCTCATCGGCGCCTATCTCGTCGAGAAAACGCGCCGCCGCCCGCGCCAGTTCCCTACTGTCCGTCTGAACGGACTCGTGTTCCATCAAAATCCCCTCCCAGAATCACCGTCACATCTACCTCGCTCTCGGGGCGTATCTCCGTCACAACGCGCCGTCCGTCGATCACGTCGGCCACGCGCTGGGCAAGGTCTCCAATTCCGCGCCTGTCCACCACCAGGGTGTGTTCGATATCGCTGGTCTCGGCATTACCCACGGAGTGGACCTGAAACCCGAAGCTCTCGAAAAGCTCCGACGTCCGTCGTGCCAGCCCGGTGCGAGCGGTACCGTTGAGCACCTCCAGAGCGACAAGCGTCTCTTCCTCGAAGTCCCCGTCAGGGTTAGTCAGGGTTTGCCGTATCTGTTGTACCGACTGCTTCAACCATTCGCCTTCAAAATGCGGGAAGAGCAGATTCCGGGGCGTGCCGTTCACCTCCACCTGCCGTACCGTCCCCTGGATTCGACGCCGCACGATCCGGTCCGGATTGATTGTCCCGAGGGCACGTATAAACGTGCTGATTCCGCGAGACTCCACCGATGTTTTGATCATGCGGTCCCTGACCGGGATCACGTCGCTATGGCGGAGAAACTCGGCGTTTCTTCCAAGCTCCCTGAGAAAGGACTGTACGAACGCCTGGCGACGCCCGACTTGCTCCAGGTCCAGGTCTCTCTCACCGGGTTGGTGTAAGTATGACACGGACTTCGCCCCGTCCAGCCGAGTACTGCCGGACGGCATCAACACCGGATCGCTTCCGCCGAGCTCGCGATAATCGCTTATGATAAAGAGCTCCATCCCGCCCATGAGGTCGATAAAGTCCACCAGATTATCGCGCTCGTACGTGAAAACCAGGGGTATGGAAACTCCCGTCATCGACTCCACCTGTCGGCGGTACGGCTCAGGATCGTCGGGATCAAAAACCGCATCTATACCGTCCACGCGACCGATCGTGTGGAGCACGGCTCCCACGGAGTTCGGTATATCCAGTACCGCCGCCCGGTTTGTCCGGTCGTCATAAAAAATGAGGAACGAAAGAAAAGGCTCCGTACCGTCGTGCGCGACGACCAGTGCGTTGAGACGCGGGTCCTCCGTCAGCAGGGCGCTCACGCTGTCGGTCCGCAGCTGTATGTAGAGCATGCCCGCTGTAATTGATACGACCAGGATGATCAAGACAAGAAAAAACGTTGTGGCGTTAAGCAGCTTATGTATCATTCCGGAAATCCCCGCTCAGGCGAGCATACATCCGCGCGGTCGGTTCTTCAAGCGCACCAAAGAGGTCCCGGGACGAGGACACCACCGCGGACGCCATCGCACGAATATCCCGGTAATGCAGAACTTCTCGCCTTACATTCTCTGGAGGTGAGTCGCGGCGGGGATCGCAGAAGTCCGCCACGTAAAGAATCAGCCCGATCGGTTGTTCCTGGTCCAGGAACACGGGATGCCCCAGGGTATGGTGGCGGACCGCATCGTACACGGTCCGATCGTCGATCCCGTATTCGCGGCGCAACCGTTCCGCCGCAACCGGTCCGTGCAGTACCTTGGGATGGTCTCGCTCAAAAGCGGTGACCGGAATCCGCCAGTCGGCGATATGCGTAAAAAGTTCCTCCACCGGTGTATCCCGATCCAGGTCGTGCACGACCGCGGCGAGATCAACCCGAACCGGGTCGGCTCCGAACCTGCTCGACAGGTCCCGGGCTACCCGGCGGACTCCCTGGATATGTTGCAATCGATCCGCGCCGACACGAGCAGGAAGGAGGCGATTTATATCTTCAATTATACGGTTTATGCGTCCGGATGTACTCATATACCCGCTCCGGTAAAAGCTCACGCACCGGTTCACCCCGCCGCAGTCGCCGACGGACCTCCGAGGAAGATACTTCCATTGGTCTGTTCCGGATCACCAGGGTTTTTTCCGGCAAAGCATTCTGCCGGTGTACCGGCCCCTTCTCCCGCTGCAATACAATCGGCGTCACCAACGAGAGGAGCCTCTCATAGTCGTGCCACCGCGGCAGTTCTTCCAGAAGATCATCGCCGATAATCATTCCGGGAGATTCCTGCAGGATTCCCTCTCGAAGGAGCAGTTCGATCGTATCCACCGTATAGGAAGGTTCTTCCCGATCAACTTCCGCGGAACTTACGGCACACCAGGGCATATCCGCGATCGCGCGTTTTATCATCTCGAGCCGGTGAATACCGTCGGCGCTCGGTTCCTGTTGTTTAAGAGGATTCGTCCGGTTGGGGACGAACAGGATCGACTGGTACGGCGTCGTCTCGTGAACAAGCCGCGCAATATAGAGGTGACCCCGGTGAATCGGGTCAAAGGACCCTCCGAAAAAAGCGGAGAACAAGCTCCCGCCGTTCATTCTCCCTCCTGCACGCGGGCGAGGTCAAACAGGACCGAACGCAACTCCTCCAGATTCCGGTGCGCCACGGCGGAAACTTTCACCAACGGAACCTCAGCGCCGAGTGTATTCTGGAAACGGTCGATCACCGCAGGGTCGCCGGCATCCGCTTCGAGCAGGTCGGTTTTTGTTATCACCACGATACACCGCTTTTTGAGGAGTTCCCGGGAATAGGTCTCCAGCTCGTGCCGGAGAACCTCGTAGCTTCCGGCAGGGTCCTCGTCGCCGGCGTCAATAACAAACGCGAGTCCGCGGGTGCGAGCGATATGCTTGAGAAAACGCGTGCCCAGACCGGCGCCTTTCCCCGCTCCCCGGATAAGACCCGGGATATCCGCCAGCAGGACGTCCGTCTCGTGGTGGTGCATCACGCCGAGGTTGGGAATAACCGTGGTAAACGGGTAATTTCCGATTTTAGGGTTGGCTGCGGTGAGTACTTTCAGCAGAGTCGACTTGCCGGCGTTGGGAAGCCCTACAAAACCGATATCCGCGATTATCCGCAACTCAACCCGGAGGCGCCGTTCTTCCCCTTCTTCTCCGGGCTGGGAAAACCGGGGGGCCTGGTTATGGGCGGTCTTGAAGTGGGCGTTACCCTTTCCACCACGACCGCCGCGCAGAAGAACTTCTTCCTGCCCTTCCTCCAGAAGATCCAGAATGCGCTCCTGCGTGTCCAGGTCGGTCACGACCGTACCGGGAGGAACGTCGATCACCACGTTCTCGCCTGCGGCACCGTCCCGTTGGCGTCCTGCCCCGGGCCGTCCGTTTTTTGCAAAAAAACGCTGCCGCATACGAATATGCGCCAGCGTTTTTACGTTGCGGCGCACGCGAAACACCACGTCGCCTCCCCGGCCGCCGTCACCGCCGTCGGGACCGCCCCGGGGTACGTACTTTTCTCGGCGGAAAGATACCGCTCCGGCACCACCGTGTCCGGAACGAACGTCTATTTCCGCTTCATCCACAAACAGAGCGGATCCTCCTAGCCGGCGACCGGCTCGATCGAGACGAGCTTCTTCCCGCGGCGTGAATGAAACTTGACCGTTCCGTCTGCTTTTGCGAAGAGGGTGTCGTCCTTACCCCGGCCTACGAGTTCACCCGGGTGTACCCGAGTGCCGCGCTGCCGCACGATGATCGAGCCCGCACTGACGAGTTCGCCGCCGTACTTCTTCACACCCAGGCGCTGCGCGTTGGAATCGCGCCCGTTCTTTGAGCTACCGCCACCTTTTTTATGTGCCATCGCTATTCTCCTCGATAATGGTAAGTGTAACCTCCCGGGGCCATTCCCGGGAAATCTCCTGCAGCGTTACCCGGGTCGTATCCCAGAGTCCCTGCAACCACTGCGGATCGCCGCACGCGGTTACCCGCAGGTCATACAGTCCTTCTTCCGGCACGGCGCCGGTCACGGTACATCGCGGCTGCTCCAGCAGAGCAATCCCGATCCCCTTCAGGAGGGCCGATGCCGCCGCACAGGCCGCGCTCGCTCCTCCCGGACCACGCTGTCCGTGACCTTCCGCGACTATCCTCCCGGGATAACCGCGGTGCAGGTGGACCGTTACACGGATCATTTGGCTCCGGCGATCTCCTTGACCCGAACCAGCGAGAACTGCTGCCGGTGCCCGCGGGTCCGCCGGTAGTTCTTGCGCCGCTTGTTCTTGAAAACGATCACCTTGGAGTCACGCCCGTGAGCCTCTACGACCGCTTTTACGGACGCTCCTTTTACAAAAGGTTTGCCCACGGTCGTCTTCTTGTCGGTGCGGACGAGCAGGACCTGGGGAAACTCCAGTTCCGCCCCTTCCTCCGAGTCCAGATGCTCTACCTTGATCACGCTGTCCTGCGCGACTTTGTACTGTTTGCCTTTAATTTCTACCAATGCGTACATCGTTGTTATTCTCCCGGTTATTGAACGCGTTATTTAATCCGTTTGGGCTCTTCGCGTCAAGGGGGCCGGAGGCGCGGCGGCACAACTGGATGCACGGCCGCACAAACTGAGGCGCGGCCGCACAAACTGAAGCGCGGTGCCGATCTCAGGAGAGAACCGTGTCCCCCATGAGATACCGATCCACTTCGCGGGCAGCCCCGCGCCCTTCCTTTATCGCCCAGACCACCAGGCTCTGTCCGCGCCGGGCATCACCGGCGGCAAACACACCGGGTATGGATGTCGAGAAGGAACCGAATTCCGCGCGGACGTTGCTCCGGGGGTCCCGTTCCAGACCGAGTTCCGCCAGGAGGTAATCCTCGGGTCCAAGGAACCCCAGGGCCAGGAGCACCAGGTCCGCGGGCCATTCCTCTTCGCTTCCGGGAACTTCCTCCATCCTCGGGGGTGCGCCCGGGTCCTTGGACCACTTGACCCGCACCGTTCGGACCGCTCGTACGCGACCACCTTCGTCGCCCAGGAATTCCTTGGTAAGAATCGCGTACTCCCGCGGATCCTCGCCGAACACCGCTTCCGCTTCCTCGTGGCCGTAGTCGGTCTTGAGCGTCCGCGCAAACGTAGGCCAGGGCATCTCCTGGTTACGCTCCCGCGGCGGGCGCGGCAGCAGCTCAAAATTATGCAGCTCCGTGCAGCCGTGACGCAGGGCGGTACCGATACAATCGTTACCGGTATCGCCGCCGCCGATCACGATCACCCGGTGATCCCGGGCCGAGATATATCGTCCGTCATCCAACCCCGACTCGAGCAGACTCCTGGTGTTGGCTCCGAGGTATTCCATCGCAAAGTGGATTCCTTCAAGGTCCCGGCCGGCCACAGCGAGATCCCGGGGTTTGGTGGATCCACACGCCAGGATCACTGCGTCGTGAGAGTCCAGAAGCTCTCGGGCGGAGATATCCCGGCCCACGTCGGTACCGGTCCGGAATGTGATACCCTCCGCGGCCATGAGCGCGTTCCGGCGCTCCACGAGTCCCTTGTCCAGCTTCATGTTGGGAATTCCGTACATAAGCAGCCCGCCTATCCGGTCCTGGCGCTCGTAAACGGTTACCGTGTGGCCCGCCTGGTTCAGCTGGTCCGCCGCGGCGAGTCCCGCCGGACCGCTTCCAACAATCGCGATACGTTTTCCCGTACGACCGGCGGGAATGCGTGGAAGCATCAAACCGTTCTCGTACGCCCGGTCGATGATCGCTGCTTCGTTCTCCTTGATCGTCACCGGCGGTTCATTGATTCCCAGCACGCAGGCGTGCTCGCACGGGGCTGGACAGACTCGGCCGGTATATTCGGGAAAGTTGTTCGTCTGCATGAGCCGGTAGAACGCGTCTTCCCACCGCCCCTGGTAGATCAAGTCGTTCCACTCGGGGATGAGATTGTCCACGGGACACCCGTAGTTGGACTGACAGAACGGCACGCCGCAGTCCATGCACCGTGCACCCTGGGACTCCCGCTCGGGCTGGTCCAGTTCTTCCTTGAACTCCTGGAAGTTCTCGATCCGGCGCAAGGCGGCCACGTGATCAGCGGTCCGGCGCTCGTACTCCATGAAACCGGTGGGCTTACCCATGCAACACCTCCCGTCGCGTCTGCTGCAACTCCAGGATCCGCCGGTACACCGGGGCGATCACCTTCACCAGACGGGAACGCTCCCGTGTCCAGTGCCGCAGCACCTCTTCAGCCGGGACGCTTCCCGTGAGGTCCCTGTGGCGGCGGAGCATATGCTGCACCTCCTGCGTATCCTCCTCGTCGAAGGGTAACAGGTCTACCATACCGGGGTTTGTACGCTCCGCCAAGCGCCCGTCCCGGTCCCAGACCCAGGCTATGCCGCCGCTCATGCCTGCGGCAAAGTTACGGCCCACCGGACCGAGGATGATCACGCGACCGCTGGTCATATACTCAAGACCGTGGTCGCCCGCCCCCTCGACCACAACGCGAGCACCGGAGTTCCGGACGCAGAACCGCTCCGCTGCTATTCCCCGGATATACGCTTCCCCTCCGGTGGCACCGTAGAACGCCACGTTCCCGATGATCACGTTCTCTTCCGCGATGAATCGTGACGAATGCGGCGGATACACCACGATCCGGCCGCCGGACAACCCTTTACCGACGTAATCGTTGGCATCGCCTTCCAGTTCCAGGGTGACGCCCTGGGCGAGCCACGCACCGAAGCTCTGCCCGGCGCTCCCGTAAAACCGCGCGTGGAAACTGTCGTCCTCCAGCTCGTACGGGCCGACCTGCATCGCGATGCGGTTACTCAGCATACCACCGGTAGTTCGATCGATGTTTCTGATCGGCATCTCGAGAAACACTTTTTCGCCTGCCGTCAACAGGGGCTCCGCCGCGGCTATCAGACGTCGGTCGAGAACGTTCTCCAGACCGTGATCCTGCGGTACGCAGCAGACCACCCCGGAGTGATGAGGAGGAACCGTGATCGGCGTGAGCAGCGCCGTGAGATCCACGCCTTCGCTCTTCCAGTTGCGGACCGACTCGTCCGGATCGAGCAGGTCCACCCGTCCCACCATCTCTTCGAACGTTCTGAAGCCGAGCTCCGCCATCAGTTCGCGCGTCTCCTCCGCGACAAAGCGCATGAGGTTGATCACGTGTTCCGGACGGCCGGTGAACTTCTTTCGCAGTTCCTCGTCCTGTGTCGCGATCCCTACGGGACAGGTGTTCTTCTCGCACTTGCGCATCATCACGCAGCCCATGCTGATCAGCGCGCTCGTGGCAAAGCCCATCTCCTCCGCGCCGAGGAGCGCGGCAATTACTACATCCCGGCCTGTCTTGATCTGCCCGTCGGTCTGCAGTACGACCCGGCTCCTGAGATCGTTCAGAACCAGCGTCTGGTGCGTTTCCGCGAGACCCAGCTCCCAGGGCAGGCCGGCGTTCTTGATTCCCGTGAGCGGACTCGCCCCGGTCCCCCCGTCGTGACCGGAAACGAGGATGTGGTCCGCGTGCGCTTTGGCGACACCCGCCGCGACGGTTCCCACCCCCACCTCACTCACGAGCTTTACGCTGATCCTGGCGTTCTCATTGCCGTTTTTCAGGTCGAAAATGAGCTGCGCCAGGTCTTCGATCGAGTAGATATCGTGGTGTGGCGGTGGACTGATAAGTCCGACACCGGGTGTGGAAAATCTGGTTCGAGCGATCCTGTCGAACACCTTGTGCCCGGGCAGTTCTCCCCCCTCGCCGGGTTTGGCGCCCTGCGCCATCTTGATCTGAAGCTCGTCCGCGTTGGAAAGGTACTCGATCGTCACACCGAATCGGCCGGAGGCCACCTGCTTGATCGCGGATCGACGACTGTCACCGTTGGGCAGCGGTTGGTACCGTTCTCGTTCCTCCCCACCCTCGCCGGTGTTGGACTTTCCGCCGATCCTGTTCATAGCGATCGCCAGCGTCTCGTGGGCCTCGATACTGATCGATCCGTAACTCATCGCGCCGGTGACAAACCGACGCATGATCTGCTCCGCCGGTTCGACCTGGTCGAGCGGTATGGGAGTACCCCGGCGCAGCTTCAACAGGCCCCGAAGCGTCGCCTGGGCGGTGCTTCGCTCGTTCTGTCGTTCGGTGAATCGCGAGAATGCACTCCGGTCGCCGGTACGAACCGCGATCTGCAGATCCGTGATCGACTCCGGATCCCACATGTGCTTCTCTCCGCCAAAACGCCACTGGTAATCCCCGGGGTTGAGATATCCCGAACGGTCGCTCTCGCCGTCCCGAGGCCATCCCAGGACGTGACGCCGTAACGTTTCCCGGGCGATCTGCCGGAATCCCGCCCCCTGGATTCTGCTCGCGGTACCGGTAAAGCAGAGGTCCACTACCTCGTCGGCGAGACCCAGGATCTCAAAGATCTGCGCTCCCTTGTAGGATTCGAGCGTGCTGATTCCCATCTTTCCAAACACTTTACGCATCCCTTTCCGGACCGCGTAACGGTACGCTTCCACGATTTCCTCATCCGGCAGATCCTCGCGAAGGCGACCGTCCCGCCGGAGCTGCCACATCGCCTCAAAGGCGAGATACGGGTTTACCGCGTCCGCGCCGTACCCGACGAGCGCACAGAAGTGGTGTACCTCCCGGGGTTCTCCGCTCTCAAGGATGATCCCGATACGCGTACGCTTCCTCGAGGCGACGAGCCGTTGGTGAACGGCTCCGGTTGCAAGCAGCGCCGGAAGCGCAACGCGGTCCCGGGACACCTCGCGGTCCGAAAGGATCATCAGGCTGTATCCCTTGTCCACGGCGGCCTCTGCTTCCTCGGAGATCCGCTGCAGGGCGTGTTGGAGCGCGTCCTCGCCGACGGAAGCGGGAAACGTGCAATCGATCGTACAGGAACGCCATCCGCGGTAGTCCACGGCTTTCAACCGCGCCAGGTGCTCGTTGGTCAGCAGCGGATCCTCCAGCCAGAGTCGCCGGGCGTGCTCCGGCGTACGGTCGAAAAGGTTTCCTTCCGGGCCAATGTACGATCCGAGACTCATGATCGTCTCCTCCCGGATCGAATCGATCGGAGGATTCGTCACCTGGGCAAAAAGCTGCTTGAAGTAATCGTAAAGCAGACGCGGCCGGTCGGAGAGCACCGCCAGAGGGGTGTCGTTCCCCATTGAGCCCAGGGGCTCCATCCCGTTCTCAGCCATCGGTTTGAGGATCAACTCCAGGTGTTCCAGGGTATAACCGAACGCTCGTAGTCGTCCCAGGATCGTCGTGACGTCGAGTGAGGGTACTTCCGGTGCCGGGGGAAGTGCCTCCAGCGTAAGCCGCTGCTCCTCGAGCCATCGCCGGTACGGATAGCGCCGGGCCAGACCGTTCTTCAACTCCTCGTCTCCTACGATCCGTCCCTGCTCAAAATCGACCAGGAACATGCGGCCCGGTTCGAGACGGCCCTTCCGAATCACCCGCTCGGGATCGATCGACGCCGCCCCGACTTCGCTCGCCATGACAACCAGGTCGTCGTCGGTCACGTAGTAGCGGCTCGGTCTCAACCCGTTCCGGTCCAGTACCGCTCCGATCACCGTTCCGTCGGTAAATGCGATCGACGCGGGTCCGTCCCAGGGTTCCATCTGGGTGCTCATATACTCGTAGATCGCCTTGCCGATATCGGGCATCGTCGTATGCGACTGCCACGCCTCGGGAATCATCATCATGATCGCTTCGGGGAGTTCCCGTCCCGACTGCAGCAGCAGTTCCAGGACGTTGTCAAAGTTACCCGAATCCGAAAGGTTAGGTTCTACCACGGGGAATATCTTCTCCAGGTCCTCGCCGAAAAGTTCGCTCGCCAGCGTTCCCTGACGGGCTCGCATCTTGTTTACGTTTCCCCGCAGGGTGTTGATCTCGCCGTTATGACTCATGAAGCGTAAGGGCTGCGCCCGATCCCAGCTGGGAAAGGTGTTGGTGGAAAAACGGCTGTGTACCATCGCCAGGTGTGTCTCAAAGAGAGGGTCCCCCAGGTCCGGGTAATACTCGAAGAGCTGCTCCGGCGTGAGCATGCCCTTGTAGACTATGTTTCGTGTACTGAGACTGCAGATGTAAAAGAATTCGCCCCGGTCGGCGTCGGTTCCGCGGAGTTCACGGGTCGTCCGTTTCCTGATCACGTAGAGTTTCCGCTCGAACGCCGCCGAAGCGAACTGGTCGCCCGCGGCGATGAACGCCTGTCGAATTACCGGTTCCGCTGCCAGAGAGCCGGCACCGAGGGACCGGTTGTTTCTCGGAACGGTACGCCACCCGATGAATCTCTGGCCTTCCTCCCGGGTAATCTCTTCCAGCGCCCGCTCACAGCGGACCCGTTCCTCCGGGTCCTGCGGAAGAAACACAAGGCCCGCGGAAAACGCGCCGCGTTCAGGTAAAGAGGTGTGGAACTCCTCCCGGGCGATCCGCTCAAGGAACGCGTGGGGCAGCGCCGTTAGTATACCCGCTCCATCGCCGGTATCTTTCTCCGCGCCCACAGCGCCACGGTGGGTCATGTTCACGAGGATCTCCGCGGCGATCGGCAGGAGATCGTGATTCACCCGGCCCTTGAGATGCGCCACGAACCCCACGCCGCACGAGTCGTGTTCAAACCGGGGGTCATAAAGCGCTCGGCGTCCTGGCCTGCATATCCGTTGCATACACACTCCTTGTAGTGCATAAATATGCAATATGCATGCCAAGAACCGGGGACTTCCTGTATCTCACAATACCAAAACGATTTGCAGCGTCGCGCCTCCGACTACCGACTCCCGCGAAACAGCGGGAGCTACAAGTATGTAGGAACACCTACCAAACGGTACTACATAAATGTCGCTACATCGATTCCAGAAAGGGGATGTTGAGCAGTTGCAAGCCGTGCTGCATAACGTACATCACCGCCCGTGACAGACCCAGCCTGAAATCGCGGATCTCCGGGTCCGAGGCGACCGCGATCGGATGATCGTGGTAGAAGCGGGAGAAGACTTTTGCGGTCTCGTAAAGGTAACCCGCCAGCACCGAGGGATTGAGCGATGCCGCCGCTTCGACTACCATCCAGGGATAGTCCGCGATCCGGTGAACGAGCTGCCACTCTTCATCAACCAGTTCCCGCGGTGCGCGTACCTGATCCGGCGCGGCCTGTTTTCGCAGCATGCTTGAGACGCGAGCACCCACGTACTGCAGGTACGGACCGGTATTGCCCGTGAATGAGAGTGATTCCTCCGGGTTGAATACCATGTCTTTCACCGGACCCGTCTGAAGCAGATAGTAGTGAAGCGCCCCCAGCGCGATCAGCTCCGCTCGCCGGCGGGCGTCCTCGGGATCGTCCTCTCGTCCCTTTCGCCGAATCTCCTCCAGAGCAAGTTCCGCCAGTTTATCGATAAGGTCGTCGGCATCCACCACGGTGCCTTCCCGGGACTTCATCTTTCCCTCCGGGAGGTTCACCATCCCGTACGCCAGGTGGTGCAGATTTCCCGCCCACTCGTATCCCAGACGTCGCAGGACTTCGAAGAGTACCTGGAAATGGTACCGCTGCTCGCTGGCAACGACGTACACAAGCTGGTCAAAAGGCCAGTCCCGGTGCCGCTGGATCGCGGTACCGATATCCTGAGTAAGGTAGAGAGAAGTACCGTCCGCTCGGAGAAGCACTTTTTTGTCCAGGTTTATATCGGTAAGATCCACCCAGACGGTACCCTTCTCGTCACGGTAAAAAACGCCCGCTTCCAGTCCGTTCAGGATCTCCTGACGACCCTGCTTGTAGGTCTCGCTCTCGTAGTATACCGCGTCAAAATGGATTCCCGTCCGTTCGTAGGTCTTCTCGATTCCCTCGATCGCCCACCGGTTCATCGTGAGCCAGAGCTCGTTTATCTCCTGGTCGCCCTGTTCCCAGGCCTGCAGCATCCGACGGGCCCGCTCCTCCACGGAGGGGTCATCCTTCTCCCACTGCGCGTAACGCACGTAATAATCACCTACGAAGTGATCCGGTTTTTTCCCCTCGCTCTCCGGCGTGGATCCCCCACCGAATTCCTGGTACGCGAGCATGGACTTACAGATATGTATACCTCGGTCGTTTATCAGATTCACCGGCCGGACATCTGCACCGGCGGCACGGAGCATCCGTTTTACGCTCTCGCCGAGCGCGTCGTTTCGCAGGTGCCCCAGGTGGAGCGGCTTGTTCGTGTTGGGGCAGGAAAACTCGATCATCACGCTGCGACCGGCCAGATCGTCTCGATTCCCCCAGTCGACGTTCTCCCGAAGAACGGAGTTGACCACGTCCTCCGATGTGCTGCGTCGGTCCAGAAAGATATTTACGTAGGGTCCCAGTTCCCGGGCTGTTCCCGGAGCGGTGCGTTCCGACCGATCCCCGGCGTTGAGCGCTTGCGCCAGGGCAGCGGCGATCTGGTTGGGGTTTTGCCGGAGGAGACGGGCAAAGGGAAACATGGGAAACGCGATATCGCCCTTGCCCACGTCCGGCGGAGTCTCCACGGTGAGAGTTCGGGCAAGTTCGTCGTGATCCGTGTCGGGGTAAGTCGCGGCGAGCGCGGCCAATACAGAGTTCTTCCAGCTGCTCCAATACTGCTTCATACCGATGGAGCATACCGGAAAGAACGCCCTGCGTCATGTGGGCTTAAGATACATCTCGTTGTCCAGGGCGCGTTTTTCAAGCGCCCCCACCTCACCGATAACGCCGACGATGCGCTGCAATCCCGATTGGACCTGCTTGATCTCCTCGATCAGCTCCGCGTTTCTCCGTCCTCCGATCTGGCCGTAATTGGCGATCGTGTCGTAAGGACTGCCGGGCCGCGCGTAGAGAATCCCCCCGAGCAGGTTGGCGAGCATCTCCAGGTTAGTCTGCGTACGCGCTACCAGTCGCTGCACTTCCTCGTCCACCCGGCGTGCCATCGTCTGGCGCCGCTCGATCGACTCATCTCCGTGGAGGATCGTCCCCCAGTCGCCGTTGGGTTCGATGAGCTTCCGGAGCTTCTGTATTTCCACGGGAAGCTGGTCATAGTCGTTGAACGCGTCGTTATACTGCGCGCGGTTTGAGCTCTTGTAAAACTCCGCGCTGTTCAGGATGAGCCGCAGCGGCGTCAACGTGACCCGTCGATACGTGGTGGAAAACGTCCAGACCACGGACGCTATATGGTAATGCGCGACGTGCACGTCGCCGCGTCCATCCGGCAGATCCGGGAACGGCACCACCTGGTCCTCAATGATTTCCTCGAGCAGCTTGATCTGCTCCCGCACCTGCCTGTGCAACGAGACCCGGAGTACCTCCCGGGCAATCCGCTCTTCCAGTTTTTCCCGATAAACCGAGAGCCAGTCATGGCCCGCTCTCTCCTGAGGCGCCGGTTCCCACCAGGGATCCTCCCGAATCAGACGATTGATCGCTACCAGGGGAAACTTCTCGGAAAACGCGCGAAACGCCGCGAGGGCATCCGTGAGCAGTCCAAATACGGCGCGGATCTTCTCCTGGTGTTCCTCCTCCGCCGTATCATCCTGGGCGCACGCCACCAGGACAATCGTTTCCAGCGCGGTCTGTTCCAGCGGCTCCGAAAGGTACGAGAGTTCCGTCGTGAGGCGATCGATCGCGTTGGATATATAATCAAACGCGCACCGCCGGTCTCCTGCTTCCGCAGTCCCGGAAAACGCCCCGATCATCGAAACGAAGGAAAACTGCCCCAGGCGTAGAAGCTGGTCCGACTGGGTCAGAGCGCGTCTTATTCGCGCAGCGTTTCGTGAGGGTATCTCCCCAAGCCGATCGTCCAGGTGCATCGTCAGCTGTCTGCGCAGTATGCGCTCGTTCGACTCGTCCTGTTGTTCCAGGTACTCCCGGGAGGTTCGATGAAAGAGATCACGGTTGATCTCGGGTATCTCCGCAGCGGCAAGGCGGAATATAATCTCCGGTCGATTGACTTCAAGCGGTTCAAGCACAGGAGCTAATCGCACGATCGCTTCGCGAAGCTGCTCCAGGGACTGCGCGAAATCCTCGGTAAACACCCGGCGCTGTGCATCCACTCCGGGAGCATCACTTTTGGAAATCTGCTGCCGAAGCTGGCTCAAGGTCCACCGCGTGATGACATCTTCCCGGGTAGCCCCGGTCAGTATCTGCGTAAGAAAGAGTCTGATCCTTCCCCAGATTCCGAGAGCGTGCACCTTTTCGACGATCGTCGGAGGCTTGCCTTCCGGTGTCACGCCGACCGGGGCCAGGTCGCGTTCCATGTTGCTCCGGATCGAACCAAGCAGTCGTTCCCGTTCTTCCGTTGTCAGTGTAGCTGCGAGACGTTCAAAGACGGACTTACCGGACATACCTCGTAGGATACACCAGATTTCCATCTTTTCGACGACCAGCCGCGCTTTTTTTTCTTAATTCCTTGACAATAGGTCAGAAATACGCAACCTTGCGATTAGATGTTCGAAAAAACACCCGCTACGGTCGTTAACAGGTCCATCCCCGTCATCCCCGGATTCATAATTATTATTGGTCTCGGAACACACGTGGAAGGATAGGCCCTGCAGAGGCGCCGCGGCGAGAGGCCGTCCTTCCACGGGAAGGACGGCTTTTTTTTGGAACAAAATTTTTCGGGGAGGAGCCATGATGGGACAAGGAAACAGCGTCGTCGTGTACGATACGACCCTGCGGGACGGAATGCAGGGTATCCAGGTGAGTTATACCCTGGACGACAAGATCAAGATCGCCCACGCCCTGGACGAGATGCAGATCGACTACATCGAGGGAGGATTTCCGCTCTCCAACGAGAAGGAGGCGGCCTTTTTCCGACAGGCCCGGAAAGAGAATTTCCGTCACGCCCGGATCGTCGCGTTCGGCTCAACCCGGCGCGCCGGGATAAGCGCCGCGGATGACCCCATGGTTCGAGCACTTCTGGAAGCGGAAACACCCACCGTTATCGTTGTGGGTAAAACGTGGAAAGCGCACGTGGAAAAAGTTCTCAAAACCGACGAGGAAGAGAATCTGCGCATGGTTTACGACACCGTTCAGTTCCTCAAGAGCCACGACCGGGAGGTGTTCTTTGACCTGGAGCATTTTTTTGACGGGTTCAAGGACGACTCCGAATACGCACTGAAAGTTCTGCAGGCCGGTACGGAGGCGGGAGCGGATTGCATGATTCTCTGCGATACCAACGGAGGAACCCTGCCGCAGGAGGTGGCTTCGATCTACGCATCGCTGCCGCAGAAATCTCTCGCTCCCCTGGGGGGTCATTTCCACAATGACTGCGGAGTGGCGATCGCCAACAGTCTAACCGCCGTGGACAACGGCGCGATTCAGATCCAGGGTACCGTCAACGGGTGGGGAGAGCGGTGCGGTAACGCGAATCTTTGTACGTTTATCCCGAACATCGTACTTAAAACGGATTACCACGCCAACTGCGCCGAGCATCTGCAACGGTTGACTCATCTCTCCCGCTTTGTAGCGGAAAAAGCGAACATCATTCCGGACCGACGGCTGCCGTACGTGGGCGACGCGGCGTTCAGCCACAAGGCGGGGCAGCACGCGGACGTGGTCAACAAGGCGGCGTACCTGATGGAACATATCGACGGCAAACTTGTCGGTAATGAACGCCATATCGTCCTCTCGGAACTTGCCGGGAAATCGACGATCCTGGAAAAGCTTCGGGAGTACGGTGATTTCACTAAGCAGTCACCGGTTGTGGATGAGCTTACGCGCCTGCTGAAGCAGAAAGAAAACGAGGGGTTTGAATACGAAGCGGCGGAGGCAAGTTTTGATATCCTTATCCGGCGTGCCCTGAAGATCTACCGGCCCCTGGTGACGCTGCGCAACTACCACCTGGAGAGCTACAAGACCGCCGACATGCCCTCCAAGACGGTAGGGCGGATCTTTCTGGAAACGGGTGACCGAGACCTTATGGGTGCCGGGGTCTGCGTTGGGCCGGTGGACACCCTGGATCACGCGTTGCGGGACGCGCTGGAGCCGCTCCATCCGTGGCTTAAAAAAGTCACTCTCAGCGACTACCGCGTGCGTGTCCTCAACCCGGAAAGCGGCGCCGCCGCCCGGGTCCGCGTCTTCGTCACCTATACGGATCACGACGATACCTGGGACACGGTAGGTGTTCACGAGAATATCGTGGAAGCGTCCTGGCAGGCACTGATGGACGCGATCGAATTCTACTACAACACGGTAATTCTCTCGGACGAAACCGTTATCGAGGCTGACGCGAGTCCTGAGGGCACGACTGAGGAAGTGCTCGCGCGGTAACCACGCCGGTTTTCAGGTACCGGATCGCCTCCACCGCCGCCAGGGCGGCGGAGGTGGTGGTTGTATAAGGAACACGGTGGCGCAACGCCTCCACCCGCAGGTAGTCGTCGTCGGCGTGGCTGAACCGTCCCAGGGGCGTGTTTATCACCAGGTCCAACCTGCCCGCCCGAAGATGGTCCACCACGTGCGGATGCCCTTCGTGCACCTTCAGGATAACTTCGGTCATGATGCCGTGACGGAAGAGAAAATCCGCGGTTCCCCTGGTAGCGGCCAGCGAGAATCCTTCCTCCTGCAACGCCGCGACAACGGGAAGGATCGTCTCCTTGTCCGGGTCTCCCACCGAGACAAACACCCGTCCTGCCCGGGGCAGATGCGTCCCCGTCGCGGCGGAGGCTTTGGCAAACGCCTCTCCGAAGGTAGCTCCGATACCGATCGCCTCACCGGTGGACCTCATCTCCGGACCCAGAAGAGGATCGTGACCGCTGAACCGGTCGAAACTGAACATCGCTTCCTTTACAGCCCACCCGGTGGTGCAGGATCCCAGGGCGACTCCGGAGCGCTTTGGATCCTCCTCGGAAACGAGGCCCTGCGCTGCAAGGGTCTCCCCCTCCCATACCCGGACCGCCGCATCCACCAGGTCCAGGCCGGACGCTTTAGAGAGAAACGGTACCGTCCGGGATGCGCGGGGGTTCACTTCCAGAACAAATAGTTCGTCATCTTTTACGGCAAACTGGATGTTGAGAAAGCCCTGTACGTTCAGTTCACGCGCGATCGCCGCGGTGGCGTCCACCATAGCACTCTCCGTCTCGGCGTCTGCCCGATACGGTGGAAAGACGCACGCGGAGTCGCCGGAATGTACCCCCGCCGCTTCAATGTGCTGCATGATCCCGCCGACGTAGACGTTCGTTCCGTCGGCGACCGCGTCGACGTCGTACTCAAACGCGTCCTCCAGGAACTGGTCCACCAGCACCGGTCGGTGCGGACTCAGTTCCACGGGGCCATCCAGATAGGTGTCGAGCTCCTCCTCGTTGTATACTACCACCATGGATCGCCCGCCGAGGACATAGGACGGTCGTAACAGCACGGGATAACCGATCTCACCGACCGCCCGGTGCACCTCCGTACGAGAGCCGGCCATGCGGTTTGCCGGCTGTTGCAGGTCCAAACGCCGGAGCAGTTCCGCAAACTTCGCCCGGTCCTCCGCTTCGTGGATCCGCTCCACGGAGGTTCCCACAACCCGAGCGCCCTCCTTTTCAAGCGCTTCCGCCATGTTAAGCGGCGTCTGCCCACCGAGCTGTACCACCACGTCCCGGATCTTTTCTTTCCGGAGGATCTCCAGAACATCCTCCGGGTTAAGCGGTTCCAGGTAGAGCCGGTCGGAAACGTTGAAATCGGTTGATACCGTCTCCGGGTTGGAGTTCACCATCACCGTGGGACGCCCCCGGCGGCGGTAGGCGAGCGACGAGAGCGTACAGCATGTATCAAACTCCAGCCCCTGCCCGATTCGGTTGGGACCGCTTCCCACGATGAGAACGCCCCTGGATCCCAAAGGTTCACCCTCGTCCCGTTCGCCCCAGGTTGAATAGAAGTACGGAGTCCGGGCCGCAAACTCTCCGGCACAGGTGTCGACAAAATGGTACGTCGCGTGCAGCCCCGCAGCGATACGTTCGCGGGTAATTTCCCGGGGATCTCTTCCGCTGAGCACAGCGATACGACGATCGGTCAGCCCCGCCCGCCGCGCGACCAGAATCAGGCCGGCGTCGGGACCCGTTGCATCACCGGCGGTCTTCCGCAGACGTTCTTCCAGCAACGCCAGTTCCCGGAAAACGTTCAGGAACCACGGGTCGTATCCGGAAACAGTGTTGATCCAACTCGTTATATCGTCGACGGCACTCTCCCGTGGCCGATCGGACCCGTCACCGGCAAGAGAGCGTACGATCAGCGAATATACCGCAAAGATCCTGCGGGGGTGCAGCGTCTTCACCATCTCCCGGAGCTCCTGGTCTGATCTGTCCGGCAGATCCTCGAGCCCGTCAAATCCGTACTCCGCCGCACGTATCGCCTTGTTGAGCGCCTCCAGCGCGGTCCGTCCCAGAGCGAGCGATTCTCCCACGGACTTCATCTGCGTGCCGAGCGACTCGTACCCGGCGGGAAACTTCTCCAGTTCAAACCGCGGAACTTTCACCGCGACGTAGTCCAGAGCGGGCTCAAAACTGGAGACGGTCTTGCCGGTGATCTCGTTTACAACCTCGTCCAGGGTATACCCCACGGCGAGGCGCGCCGACGCCCGGGCGATCGGAAAGCCCGTGGCTTTACTCGCCAGGGCGGAACTCCGTGAAACCCGGGGGTTCATCTCGATCACAACCATACGACCATCCGCCGGATTGATTCCGAACTGTACGTTTGAACCACCGCAGTCCACGCCCACCGCGCGGAGAATATCGATCGCGGCGGTGCGCATGCGCTGGTACTCCCGGTCGCTCAGAGTCTGTACGGGTGCCACGGTGATACTGTCCCCGGTGTGAATCCCCATGGGGTCGACGTTCTCGATCGAACAGACGATAACCGCGTTATCCGCGGCGTCTCGCATCACCTCAAGCTCGAACTCCTTCCAACCCAGGAGTGATTCCTCCACCAGCGCGGTGTGGACCGGACTCTCCGCAAGAGCGTACCCCACGGCCCGGCGCGCTTCTTCCGCGCTATAGGCGATACTGCCTCCCTTGCCACCCAGGGTGTAACTCGGTCTTATTATCAGGGGCAGACCGAACTCCGCCATCCGCTCCTCTCCCTCTTCAGGGCTTCCCACCAGAGCGCTGCGGGGACTTTCAAGACCGATCGAATCCATGAGGCGTTTGAACTCACCCCGGTCTTCGGCGAGACGGATCGAATCGATACCCGCACCAATGATCTGTACACCATGCCGCTGGAGTACTCCCTGAGCGTCCAGATCCATCACCAGGTTGAGCGCGGTCTGCCCCCCCATCGTGGCGAGGATCGCATCCGGTCGTTCCCGGAGGATGATATCCTCCACGTACTCCACCTCCAGGGGGTCCATGTAGATAGCGTCCGCCGTACCAGGGGTGGTCATGATCGTCGCGGGGTTCGGGTTTACCAGGATCACCCGGTAGCCCTCCTCCCGAAGCGCCGTTACCGCCTGGTTTCCGGAGTAGTCAAACTCGCAGGCCTGCCCGATTACGATCGGGCCGCTGCCTATCACCAGGATCGACCGAATGTCACGTCGTGCCGGCATCTCAGATCCCCTCCAGAAACGCAGAAAAGATCCACTGACTGTCCCCGGGGCCGGGGGCACTCTCGGGATGGAACTGGGTAGTACGGATCCGTCGGGACTCGTCCCATAACCCTTCCACGGAGCCGTCGTTGGCGTTCCGGAACCACACCTGCATCCCTGCGGGCAGCGTCTGTTCCTCTACGGCAAATCCATGGTTCTGACTCGTGACGAAGACGCGGCCCCGTTCACGACCGGAGGGGACAACTTCTTCCCGGACCGGGTGGTTTACTCCGTGGTGACCGAACTTCATCTTGTACGTTTTCGCGCCTACCGCCTCGGCGACTATCTGGTGACCGAGACAGATACCGAGAATCGGCATCACATCCAGGAGTTTCCGGGTCTGTTCCACCTGGTGCGACAGGACCGCCGGATCGCCGGGACCGTTGGAGAGCAATATCGCCTGCGCGCCGGTTTCGCGTATCTCTTCGGCGGTAGCGGTCGCGGGCATCAGCGTCAGGGAGCATCCGTGAGTCAGTAGTTCCCGGATAATGTTTGCTTTGGTCCCGCAGTCGTACAGCGCCAGGTGCGGCCCCGGATCCTCGCCCGGTCCTGATTCACCGGGTATGTGCACGGGCTGAGTCGTACCCACCGCACCGATCAGGGAACGTCCTTCCATCGCGGGAAACGCCCGGGACCACGATACCGCTCGCTCATACTCGGTGTCAGTAAGGACTCGTCCATCCGACGGCCGACAGATCACGCCGTTCCCGCTGCCGTGGTCCCGCAGATCCAGCGTGAGCGCCCGTGTATCGAGATCGGTGATCCCGGGCACCCCGTTCGCGCGAAGGTAGTCGGCCAGCGTGATCCTGCCCCAGGGAACAGGACCGTCGTAGAGGCTCCGTACAACCATACCCGCGGGTTTGATTCTGCGTTCACCGGTGGAACGCCCCTCCTCCGGACCCGTCTCCGACCAGGACTCGTCGATACCGTAGTTTCCAGCGTGGGGGTAGGTCATCACCACGATCTGCCCCGTGTAGGACGGGTCCGTGAGCACCTCACCGTAACCGCTCATAGCGGTGTTGAACACCACCTCGCCGACCGAGCGCAGCGACTCCTCCGCGTGTTCGTTCGCTGGAAGTTCCTCCGCAAGCGGTGCCGGCGCGCCGAATCCCGTCCCGTAATAGACCTCACCTCTCGCCAGCACCAGGGCGGTAATCGCTTCGTTTTCCAAACGCGTCTCCTGCGGGCACCGGAGTACCCTTTGGGTTGATTGAGTGTGCCCGGACCGGCGCTATTGTTACAAGGTCGTTTTAATGAAAAAAGGCGCCGGCTTTCACCGGCGCCTGGAAAACTAACGCGCTTCCGTGCAATCCGAGACTACAGGAGGGCCGTATTGGGCAGGAAGAGCGCGATCTGCGGGAACATAGCGAGCACGATCGTGACGAAAATCAGGATGATGATAAACGGAGGCGTGCTCTTGATTACTTCCAGGTACGGCCGCCGGAATATCAGCTGTGCCGTAAAGATATCAACGCCGAAGGGTGGCGTCGCCGAACCGATCGCACACTGAAGTACGATCAGAACGCCGAGCAGCACCGGATCCACCCCGGTCTGCAGTACATAGGGAGCAAATACCGGGCTCAGGACGTAGATCGCCACGATCGGGTCCACGAACATACAAGCGATGAAGTACGCCACTACGACGATCAGGACCACCGTCGCGTAGGTGGGATCCGCACCAAAGAGCGGCGCTACCAACTGCTGTGGAATACGCAAAAACGCCAGCAACCAGGACAGCGCCTGCCCCGCGCCTACCAGGATGAACACCACACCGGTAATAACACCGGTGTCCAGGAACGTCTTGACCAGACCCGACACTGTGAGTTTTCGATAGACAAACGACTCGAGGATAAGCGCGTACGCAACAGCCGCCGCAGCCGCCTCGGTGGGGCTGAATATTCCGCCGTAGATACCGCCGATGATGATCAGTGGGAATCCCATGACCGGCAATCCCTCGCGTACCGCGGTTTTCCGTTCTTCCCAGGTCGCTTTGGGCAGCTGTCCCACGTTCCTGCGCTTGGAGTAAAAGTAACAGTACAGGGAAAACAGGAAAAAAATCAGAATTCCCGGACCTACGCCGGCAAGAAACAACCGTCCGATCGACGTGCTCGTCACGACTCCGTAGACGATAAACCCGATACTCGGCGGTATCAGAAATGCGATATCGCTGGAGTTAATGATCAGCGCCAGCGTAAACGAACTGGGATAGCCCGCCTTGAGCAACATCGGCCGCATCGTACCGCCGATCGCCGCCACCGTTGCCTGGGTGGAGCCGGAAACGGCACCAAAAAGCGTACAACTCGCGTTGGTGGTGATCGGCAACCCGCCGGGGATGTGCCCGACAAACGCTTTCACCATATTGATCAGCTTGGACGCGGCGTCTCCGGAGGTAATGATACTCGCCCCAAGAATGAACATCGGCACCGCCACGAGAGCGGGCGGCAGGATACCCGTCCGGACCTGCTGGATCACGACGATCATGTTGAAATGGGGCATATAGATCATGAGGTACAGCGTGAGCGACCCCAGGATAAGCAGCATGAAGGGGAATCCCAACAGCAGCTTGACAATCATACTCATTGCAAGAAAAAGCATCTTAGCGACTCCTCATTTGTGGGGTCAGTACCCTTCGGTACCTTCCGGCTCGTACTCGCTCTGCTGTTCCGGGGAGAGCCAGACATCTTCTTCCACTATGTTCTTGACAATGGTGCGGATGTACTGCACGCCGGACATGAAAAACCCGACCACGATGATCACCAGCGTCATCCAGTACGGTATACGCAACGAGGGCGTCACCTGCTGCGTCATGCGGGCGCCCATCATGTACCGCCATGCGATGTGCGTCATGTAGAACATGACGACCGCACCGTAGGTCGATATGATCATGATCATTACCTTCTGGGCTTTGGGCGGAAACGCGTCGAAAATCGCTCCCATCCGGATGTGCCGCGCCTTGCGGACGGCGTAACTGACTCCCACAAAAGTAATGAACAGTACCAGTATCGCCGAAACTTCCTCGGCCCAGTGGATACTCCGGAAAAAATTGCGTGCCACCACATTGGCTATAAGCAACACCGCGAGACCAAATACGCCCAGGCTGAGCACGCCTACCTCAAAGAAGTCCAGGCCTTTACCCAGGATAGTCGTGACGCGCTTCAGGGGGCTCTCGGTCGTGTTTTCTCCGGCACCATCGGTCGGCTCGTGCATATTATTGACCTCACTCTTTTTTACGGATCAACCCCGCCGACAGTACAAGACCACCGGCGGGGTGTCCGGAATTATCGAACTCGAATCAGCTATCGATTCCCAACGCCGCGGTCGCACGATCGATGTCGTTAACCAGAGCGTCGTAGATCTCTGCCGCGAGGGGTCCGCCGATCTCGAGGAACCGCTGATGTGCCTGCCGCGCGCGCTCCTCGAAGGGCTCCAGCGCAGCGCCGCTGATCTCGTTCACCTCGATGTTGGGGCGTCGCTCCAGGATCTCGGCGAGATCGTTCTCGATCCGCTCGTCGATCCACTCACCCGCCGGGACAATCGCGTCGGCCCACCAGCGGCGATGCTCTTCCTGAACCTCCGGAGGCAGGTTGTCAAAGAAGACCATGTTAATCGTGGGGATACCGACAAATACTTCCGCCCAGATCTGCGTGAAGTAGTCCTGAACCTCGAAGAAGTTCATGCTGCGGATCGCAAAGAGCGGGTTGATCTGACCGTCGATCAGACCGGTCTGCAGACCACTGTACACCTCTCCGTAAGCCATCGGCGTGGGGGAAGCACCCAGGGCGCGGTACTGCGCGTTGAGCATGTCCGACGCCATGATGCGTACGTCGAATCCCCGAAGGTCGTCGATCGTGCTGATCCGGTGGTTGGACGTGATCCACTGCCAGCCTTCGTACATGATCGCCAACGGTACCAGGCCCTCGCGGCGGTACGCGCGCTCGAGTACTTCCATGGTGTCGCCGTTCTTGACGACCCACTCCATCACCTCGGCAGGGCGCTCGCGGGGCCAGAGGTAGTGCAGACCGAATACCGTGGCTTCCGGCACAAACGCGCCGATCCAGGCAAAGTCGGAGAACACGTACTCAACGACGCCGAGCTGCGCGAGCTCGTTGATGTCACGAGCGTCACCGAGACCACCGTAGGGGTAGACCGTGAGCTGGAACATACCGTCGGACCAGTCGTACATGTGGTCGGCGAAGTTCTCCGCCCAGACCGTCATGAAATCGCCCTCGATCTCTTCCGACGCGAGGCTCGCCTCGATCGTGCGAGTCAGGATCGCGTCGTCCGGCGCTGCCGCTTCACCTTGACCACCCGCAAATACCGTGCCGACCGTAGCCAGCATCGCCACCATCAAAAAAACCAACAATGTGTTTTTCATAAGAAACTCCTCCTTAAGGGTTCTTCCTCGACACCACGACCCGTGATGCCTAAATCTACATCTCGTACGGACACGTTTTTCTGCTGCCGGGAGACCTCCTTGGTTGTTCTGAGTTCTCGCACCGACGAGCGCCGGTGCTCGGAAAGGGTGTTCGTTTTTACGCCCCGGTTTTCCCGGGAAGTACGAAAACGTGTATCACCATGTGAACGCACGTTTTTATCGTGGAACATAAGGTATTCTGTCCGCAATCGAGGGACCTGTCAAGTTTTAATTTTCTCGTTTACGGAAAATCGCAATATTTCCACGCTGTAACAAAACGCTTACTTTTGCCAACGAATACGAGCGATCACAGGAACAGAAGCCGGGCGTAAACAGCCGGGGGGATACGAACTCCCGCGATCGGCCGTCTGCTCAGTAATCCCGAACAAACCCGGCCCGTACCGTGAAGCGAACAGGTACGGCTTCGCCGGAGAGATCGAGGTCCCATTCCTCGAAATCCACGACCGGAGTCCCACCCATGATACCCAGGCGTGCTACAAAGCGGAGATCCCGATCGGTCTTGACGGAGAACTCGCCGGCCGGCTCAAACACGGGGGAGATGATCTCCGTTTCAAAGCTGAAGGATTCTCCGTCGGTATCCTTGAAGCGCGTATCCCCGACACCCCCCCATGAACCCGAGACCCAGTTCCAGACCCCACCCGAGTCCGTCGAGCGAGTCGCCGACGGAACGTCGATACCCGTGTTTACCCATCAGAAACAACGTCGCCGCCATCGCGTCGGCGAATTTGTATTGTTCACCGTCGATATTCAGGGAAGAACCGCC
>SLRR01000203.1 GCA_007130865.1 Spirochaeta sp.
ACTGATCCGGGCCCTTCCTCGGCCGCGCCGCCGGCAAAGACGAGTCCCGCCGCAAGAAACATCATGGTAACAACAATTACCGTCCGAAAAGTTTTCATTCCAAACCCTCCTTGATCGTGTGAATATCTTCCTTCGAAAGATATATCTTTACCGTATCTTCAAGCTCGAGGCGCCGGGGGAAGTGCGCCACCCAGGTGCTGTTTTCCACATCCAGGTGAACTTCGTACCGGTCCCCGAGATAGGACACCGTCTTTACCGTCCCGGTAAACTCGAGGTCATCACTGTTCTTCTTCTCCAGCCGGAGACACTCCGGCCGGGTCATGTGACGACCTTCGTCGACACCGTTCAGTTTCACTCTCTCCGGGATAAAGTTGCTTTTGCCGACAAAACCGGCGATGAACATATGCCGGGGTTTGTTATAAACCTCCTCCGGCACTCCCATCTGCAACATCTCGCCAAGTTTCATAACGACGATCCGATCCGAGATAGACATCGCCTCGTGCTGGTCGTGAGTTACATACACTGCGGTAAGCCCGAGCTCGTCGGTCAGGCTGCGCAGCATCAGGCGCAGCCCGTCGCGCAGAACCGCGTCAAGCGCACTCAGGGGCTCGTCCAGGAGAATTATCTTGGGTTCAGTCACGATCGCCCGCGCAAAGGATACCCGCTGTTGCTGTCCACCGGACATCTGTTTGGGATAGCGGTCCTCGTAACCGCCGAGCTGTACCCGCTCCAGAGCCCAGGAGACACGTTCCTTCAGCCGGTCCGTGTCCTTACGCGCGCGAAGCCCGAAAGCGACGTTCTCGAAGACCGTCATGTGAGGCCAGAGCGCAAAGTCCTGAAACACCATACCCACTCCACGGCTCTCCGCAGGCACTTCTATACCGTCTTCACTGGAGTAAACCACGCGATCTCCGAGTGATATCTTCCCGCCGTCGGGGATTTCGAGACCCGCAAGAATCCGCAGGAGTGTCGTCTTTCCGCACCCGGAGGGGCCAACAAGAGAGATAAACTCCCCGGTCTCTACCTTCAGGTTGGTGGGCTGCAACGCCTTCACCGAACCGAAAGTCTTCGAGACGTTCTCCACAGTGATGCTCATAATAACCTCGTTGTCTTTTCGTATATGTACACGAGACGCGTGTCACACCCTCGTGATATGTAATCAGCGTACCTGTTTCGATGCCGTCTGTCGAACAAAAAGTATCGATGGCGGTTAATAGATATTTCTATACCCATATTTCCGATGGTAATTACGCTTCCCCCTCCAGAAACGCCACAAGCAGGGGTTGCAGCTTCTTCCGCGAGACCGCGACGTTTGCCTGGGTGTACAGGTTTGTGGATTCGTTCACGGAATCCGAGGCAACCGGCTTCAATCCGAGGTCGCTCTCTTCCAGAAACGTCACGACCCTGCTACGAAGCGAGGGATCCGGACAGTAAACAACCAGTTCCCGGGTAAAATCCGGATCGGCGTAGGCGATCATCGCCAGCAGGAGATCCAGGCCTTTTGCCTGCGCGTAGGTATTCAACGAGCCGGAAAGATCCGAATCTTTGGCAAGCCAGTCCGGGATAGAAAGCAGCACCGAGCTGATCCCGACCCGTTGACCGCCCATCTGCCACTCCTTGTAGTCCTTGCGCAGCAGATCTGCACTGCTCAGGGCGGAGACATTGAACTTCTCCCGCTGGAGCGCGTCAAACAGCTCCTGCTGATCCGCACCGGAGAGAGAGAGCAGGATCTCCGCGATTTCCTCATCCTCCGGCGTAACCCGCTTTGCCGCAGGGTCCAGATTTACCGTATCCAGGAGAATCGTGCCCAGCAGGAGCATAGCCGTCCCCTCGTCCAGGCTATCCGCATTCTCCTCAAGAATTCTTTTTGCCACCAGGGTAGCCGCCGAGCCAACCGGCTCGATCGCACGAACGGCGGCGTCACTGAAGAGGCCTTCGTCCGCGTGGTGGTCGATAATTCCGTCAACAACACTGTCGAACGCGGAGTGAACCTTGGCAGGGCGATTGTGGTCAACCAGGACAAGCTTGAGTCGGCCTTCCGCGTGCAACGCCGCGAGATCAAGATCCTCCTCAAAGAGCAGATCCTCCACGTCGATGCCGCACCGATCAAACAGATAGACCGCTTCGGTACGCAGCTTGTAATCGCTACGGGGGATGTTGATGAGTGGTACGGCATTTTCACCGGAGGCTGCTCGATGATACGCGTACATTACCGCCGACGCCATCGAGTCGAGATCAGCCGCCTCGTTCCCGACGACGCACACGACAGTTCCGCGTTTATTAATCCCTTCCCTGGCGGAACGCAGAAAGCGCGCCAATTTTTCCGATCCTCTGGGCAAAGACATGATTCCTCCTGACTCAGTATCTAAAAAGTTTTTGTTAGTTTATCGTTAATCCTCCCGCCCCCGGTGTCAACAAGAAGAGGCTCTCTTCGTCCAAAAGATATCTATACGGTATACAACGATTTTGATTGGCGTCATGCGTCGAGGCTGTGGTAGGTTAGAAACCGTTGACGAACTATCGACCAATCAAACCTGTATGGAGGAGTAGAGATGCCCGACGTATTTGCAAAGAACCAGGCTACCAGTGCCGAGGATGCGGCCAAAATAGTACCCCGCGCGGAGTTCCGTGTATTTGAGAACGGGATCATCGAGCACGTGAAAGAACGCCTCTGGAACGGAAAGACCGTTCTGTTCAAAGCTCGTCGTATGCCGGTGGAAACGTACTTTCTCTCGGTACACACCAATGAGGCGAACGTGAAGGTCCGCGACGGCCTACTCGATATCAAGACAAAAGTGGGAGAAACCCCGGAAGGCTACGAGATCTTTCAACCCAGGGGTAAGTTTCAGTTTCCCGTCAATCGCGACGACCTGGCGACAATCATCTCGCACCTCCAGGTTGAGATGGACCTGAAAGAGGGCAAATACGAGATCGAAACGTTCATCGACATGGTGAAAAAACACCGGGAACTGACCGCGGTGAACGTGGAGAAGATGCGGTACGGTTTTACGATCGATGAGATCATCTGCGAATACGCGCAGGTTTGGTTCAACGGAGCCCTAGTGGAGACCGCCTGCGCGGAGAGCGAGAACTACGCCGGTATGAAACAGGTCATCCAGGAGCTTGACCTGGCTTCCAAACCTAATACAAACTATCTGCGCGCGGCCAAGAAGGTCGTAGGGATGGAGTAAGCTTCCGGATCGGCCCTGTCCTTTGGACGGGCAGCTTACCGAGCGCGTAAGGGACCGCCGAATCGGCGGTCCCGCGTATTTTACGAGAAATCAATAACCAAATCGAGGAAAGTGAGGATCAATGAGCAAGAAGAAGGAAGGCTTTGGAAAGATGTTCACATCCAAGGCAAAGACGCTGGAACTGGAGATCGATCAGTACCTGGGCCTCATCGATCAGAGTGTAATGCTCCTCGCGGAGGCGATCAAAAAATATCTCGACGGTGATATCGAGCAGTTTGAGAAAACAACCGCCGACGTGGATCGGTCCGAGCGGGATGCGGACGACCTGCGCCGGCAGATCACTCACCGACTGTACGCGGAGATGCTGATTCCCGATTCTCGCGGCGACGTACTGGGTCTGCTGGAGACGACGGATAATATTGCGGACGTAGCCAAACGGGTGGCCAACCATTTCAGCATCGAGAAACCGGAAATCTTTCCCTTCCTCAAGGACGACTTCCGGGAGCTCACGGAGACGTGTGTCAAAGCCGCCAGTGAGCTCACGCTCGCGGTCCGCGCGTTCTTTCGCGAAGTGTACCGTGTGACGGAACACCTGGACAAAGTCCATTTCTGGGAGCACCAGGCGGACGAGATCGAGGATCGCCTCAAGCGGAAAGCGTTTGAAGCCCCCGATATCAAGGAGTTCAGCAAGCGCGTACACATGCGTTTCTTCGCGGAGCGGATCTCGCTGCTCGCGGATGAATCAGAAGCGGTAGCGGAGCGGCTCGCTATTTCCACGATCAAGCGGAACCTCTGAGTGGAGGGCTTATGCCGTTTGGTGGATTAATTTTCTTAACAAGCGGGTTGTACATGGGTTGGTCCCTGGGGGCAAACGACGCCGCCAATATATTCGGGACCGCCGTGGGAACCCGCATGGTAAAGTTCAAGACTGCGGCGATCCTCTCGATCATCTTCATAACCGTTGGGGCTGTGATCAGCGGAGGTGGCGCGGCGCATGGACTGGGAGCGCTGGGAGCGGTGAATGCGCTGCCGGGATCCTTTGTGGTTTCCCTGTGCGCGGCGTTCACCGTGATGTGGATGACAAAGATGGGACTCCCCGTATCCACGACACAGGCGATCGTAGGAGCGATTATCGGGTGGAACCTCTTCTCCGGGTATCCCACCGACCAGGAAGCGCTCACGCGTATCGTGGGGACCTGGGTGTTCGGCCCGATCCTCGGAGCGGCGATCGCGTTCATCCTCTTTTTCATCGTCCGGTATCCGCTGTCGCGGGTCAGTATTCACCTGATTCGCCTGGACAAGTACACCCGCACCGCGCTGATCCTGGCCGGAGTATTCGGTGCCTACAGCCTCGGCGCAAACAACATGGCAAACGTGGTGGGCGTATTTATCGAGGCGTCGCCGTTCCGCGATCTCACGGTGGTGGGCTTCACCTTTACCGGTACGCAGCAGTTATTCATGGTAGGTGGACTCGCGGCGGGAGTCGGCGTGGCGACCTACTCCAAGAGGGTGATGATGACCGTGGGATCCCGACTCTTCAAGCTGTCCCCGATTACCGCGTTCGTGGTGATCGTGTCCACCGCGCTGGTGCTGTTTCTCTTTGCCTCGCAGGGACTGAAAGAAGCGATGGAGTCCGTGGGTCTTCCCTCCTTCCCTCTTGTTCCAGTGTCGCAGTCTCAAGCGGCGGTGGGGTCGATACTCGGGGTGGGTCTTGCCAAGGGTGGTCGCAACCTGAACCTGGGACTCCTGCGTAATATCGTTCTCGGCTGGGTAGCTACCCCGGCGGTAGCGGCCGTGCTGGCGTATATCGCGTTGTTCATCATGCAGAACGTGTTCATGCAGCCTGTGTACGTCTGAGGTATGCAGGACCTTGTTGATCTCCGTACCGTCCTGAGCCGATAACCGGCGGCAGGATAAGGAGTTACGAGAGCTCCGCCGGTGCGCGGAGCTCTTTTTTGTGGCAACTCGTTGTCCCGGCGGAAATACGGGGCTGTCCATCAACAAGGTTCTAAATTCCCGGGGTTGATTTTATGTGTGGTTGGGACGATATTGGGAACAGAGAGAGGTCCTATGATCGATTCAATAACGAATCTTTATACCAGTATGGAGCAGAGCCGACAGCAGACTGAAGTCTCCACAGCAGTCCTCGCCAAAAGTATCGAGGCGGTGGAGCAGGCCGGTGAGAACGTGGATGGTCTCCTGCAGTCGGTAGCGCCCGCCCCGGCCGAGGCGATCACCGACGCGATGCTGGGTCAGCACGTAGACCTGAGGGTCTGAATTCTTCGTTCTACGATTGTTCCACGTTCTCGGGAATATACCGTTCCGCAACAAACCTGACGAATGATTGTACCGCCGGAACAAGGTGCCGGTCCTGCTGGTGCACGAGATACACCTCGCGACGCAGATCGAGTCCTTCTACCGGTAGTTCCTTCAGCCACCCCACCGCAAACTCCCGACGCCCGACCATTGAACTGAGAATCGAGATGCCCAGATTGTTTGTCACCATGCGTTTGATCGCCTCCGTATCCGCGATCTCGTAAGCAGGCTGAAAGTCGATACCCAGCCGGCGGAACCGCTTCTCCACGGCGCGTCGGGTAAGTCGGTTCTCCGGAGGCATGATGAGCGATTCACCTTCAAGGTCGGCGGGAGTCAGCGACTCCCGGTCCGCGTAGCGATGCCCCGGACCAACCACCGCCACCAGGGGGTCCTCCAGGAGCAACTCCTGGACAAAACGCCCCGTCCGGTGACCACCGCCGGCACGCCCGAGGATACCCACGTCTACCTCCCCGGAAAGGATCAGCTGCTCTATCTCGAAGGCATCCTTTACGGTAAGCATGACATGTGCATCAGGGTTGTGCGCCTGAAACTCCACGATCAGCTCCGGAACCAGGTACGTGCCGGGCAGGCTACTCGCCCCGATCCGGACACAGTGGTTCTCGATATCCACCACCTCGTTCACGGTCTTACGGGATTTCTCGAACAGCTCGAGCAGCTGCTCGGCGTAGGGAAACAAGTGGTTTCCGGCTTCCGTCAACTCGAGATTCTGTCCGACGCGTTTGAAGAGACGTGCCCCGTAGGCGTTTTCCAGTTCCCTGATCTGGGCGCTCACCGCCGGTTGCGTGTAGTACAACTGCTCCGCCGCTTTGCTGATGTTCTTCAGGGTAGCCACGGTATAAAAAGCTTTGAATTTTACGACATCCATCGTTTATAGACTCTATCACATATTATAAACCGGTAGCCGGGCGCGGGACAATGACAACGTGGCGGTGCGTCGCCGGGTGCGGGACGATGTCAACGTGGCGGTGCCGGGAGCAGCAACTCTTTATGTGACAGGGGAACCGCCCTTCACGTAAAGAACAGCTTCTCTGGGAAATAACACTTTGACGCGCTTAACCTAACCGGGATACTCTTAAACTCATGGCAGAGGAACACGAACGGTTCGTTGTGCAGATTACCGATTCCGCCCTGGTTTTTGCCAGTCGTGTTTGGGATCTTATCGCCGTGGCGGATCTTAACGCCGCGTTCGCCCGGGAGATGCTGAAATCGGGTCAGGCCAACCAGGAGGCGCTCGAGCGGATTCACGACAGCATGGAACGAGTGCGCACGCGTAACCAGTCGATCGTCGGTGAGATCGAGCAGTCCGCTTCGGACCTGGACAGCACTACGCAGGCATACCGTACCACCGAGGAAACGATGACCGCCTTCACCGATCTGATTAACGATATGCAGAACCGGTTCACCGCGCTCAAGAGCGCGTTCTCGCAGATCGACGTCGCCGCCGGAGATATCGCGGAAACGGTCAAAGCGATCGAGAACGTTTCGAGCCTCACGGACCTGCTGGCACTCAACGCCGC
The DNA here is from genome assembly GCA_007130865.1 of Spirochaeta sp. GTDB lineage: Bacteria > Spirochaetota > Spirochaetia > DSM-27196 > Alkalispirochaetaceae > Alkalispirochaeta. The sequence goes on from SLRR01000203.1 coordinate 7,046, forward strand.
GATCGAAGCGGCACGAGCCGGTGAACACGGCAAAGGGTTCAAGGTCGTGGCCGGGGAGGTCAAGAAACTGGCGGAACAGAGCAGAACTCTCACCGCCCGGATCACGGACCTTCTCACAAATCTCCACACTCGGGTTGAACAGTCGACGCGAGAACTGGAGGAGTACGCTGAAACCGAGTCTATGGTGGCTAACCGCGTGGGAAATGCCCGAGGCGATCTGTCCTCCGCGAACGAGCTTTTAAGCGCGGTCAACAGTCGAATGCAGGAGGCGATCCGCTCCGTGGCGGACCAGAACAAGGAACTGACGCAGATCGGCGACGACATCGATACCTTCAAGGTGTCCACCGATCGAATTCAGAGTTCCTCCCACCATATCCACGGTAACCTCGAGTACCAGTCCAAAGTCGCAGCCGACGCCGCTCGGGACGACGGCCGCGTCCGGGACGCGCTGCGATCAGCTCCCGGTTCCGTCGAGCGCGTGGTTCACGTCGGCCACGACATAGCCTACCCACCCTGGTGCTACGTTCTGGAAGGACACTCCGAGGGCGTGAGCATGGATATCCTCAACGTGCTCGCAGAGAAGCTCGGGATTCAGGTGGTCTACCAACCGCGACAGTTTGCCGACGTTCTGGAAGATTTCTTCTCCCATCGGACGCGGATCATCACCAACCTCGGCTGGCCCAATCCGCTGTTTGAGTCAAAGGACGTGATCGTCACCAAACCGTACGCACGGTTCGAGCCGGTGATCTTCGTGCACCGGGAAAGCGCCGACGATTCCGTGCAGCCCCCTTCGGCGTTCGCAAGAAAACAGATCGCGTTCCAGGAGGGGAGTTATACCGAGCACTGTCTCGCGGGAGAAGACGTTACTATGTTAGCGGTTCCCAACGACATGCAGGGAATCGCCCAACTGATCTGGCGTCACGTCGGAGGCGTGGTAACGGAACGATTTGTAGGAACGTACCTCTCGCGGAAATACTTCGACGGGGAGATCGTCGCCGGCAGCGTACCGTGCACTCAGGTGGAAGTGGTGATGGCGCTCCATCCGGAGGACGAGGAACTGCGTGACCGGATCAACGAACAACTGGACGATACCGCGACCGCCGATCGAATCGAGAAGATCCTCGGCTCGTTCCGATAGAACAC
>SLRR01000208.1 GCA_007130865.1 Spirochaeta sp.
CATGGTAAACACTCCTATTGTCTATGGTGGTCTATATAGACAGGAGTGCGCTCAGGACCGTTTCGCTTGGGTGGCGCGGTACGATTGTCGGAAAATCGTCAACAATTCTGGCAGCAGTTAATAAGGGTTTACGCGATCTGTAAGGTGTTCCCCGGCGTAAGTCTATTACATTTCCGTACTTAAGCGTACTGCATCAACAAGCTCGTGCATACCGATACGAATCGCTCCACCACTTCTTCGCGCGTATCCCAGGAGACCATCAATCGCACGAGATTCTGTTCCTCCTCCCACAGGTAGAAGGGAAACTCTTCCCGCAAACGCGGTATAACCGCCGCGGGCAGTGTAACGAACACACCGTTCGCTTCAACCGGAAACGCCGACGCCACCCCGGGCAGTGCTTCCAGCGCGCTCGCCAGAGCGGCCGCGGTTTGGTTTGCCCGGCGGGCGTTGTTAAACCAGAGCTCATCCTGGAGGTACCGCTCAAACTGAAGCGCGATGTAGCGCATCTTGGAATGGAGCTGCGTCGTCTGCTTGCGTAAGTATCGGAACGCGTCTTCCCGATCGCGATCGAAGAAAACCACGGCCTCTCCAAAAAGCAATCCGTTCTTGGTACCGCCGAAACTGAGCACGTCTACCCCGGCGTCGGCGGAAACCACTCGCACTGCTTCCGCAGGCGTAATCCGCGATCCCCGGGTGTGTTCCTCCTCCCACCACCTGACGGCGGCATTTGCTATCCGCGCGCCGTCCATGTGCACGATGTATCCCTCGTCGTGAGCGGCGTCGCAGAGCGCGCGGAGCTGGTCCGGTCGGTAGATCGTCCCCACCTCGGTAGCCTGCGTCACGGAAACGACCGCAGGCTGGCTGGTATGCTCAAACCCGCGACGCGAACGGAACGGAAGGAGATCCTCCGGACGCAGTCTGCCGTCAGCGCGGTGTATCGGCAGGAGCTTGAACCCGCCGATCGCCTCGCACGCGCCCGCTTCATCCTCGTTGATATGCGCCATCTCGGTACAAAGCACCGCTTCAAACGGTCTCGTGACCGTACGCAGCGCCGCTACGTTGGCACCGGTACCGTTGTACGTGAAGTATACGCCGCAATCACGGTCAAAGAGTTCCCGAATCCGCGCTGCCGCCGACTCCGTATGCGGATCGTCTCCATATGGTACCGCGTGTTCCTGCGAGGACCGCGCCAGAGCGTCGAGAATCGCCGGATGAGCGGGTGAAGCGTTGTCGCTAAGAAAATGTTGTTGTGTCTTGTTCGGCTTCATACAGGTCCTTTCCGAGGGCGATGACTGAGGGGTTATCCGGATCAAGATTTTCCGCCATGCGGTAATCGGACCACGCCGCGTCGGCTTCTCCCATCTCTCGGAAGAGGTGCGCCCGGGCAATCCGGGAGTCGACGTGGTACGGATCGTACTCCAGACAACGGGAGAAATCGGAGAGGGCCTGGTCCCGACGGTGCTCCGCGCGGTATACCACGGCACGATAATGGTATGCCTTGGTCGTGGTAGGCGATAGACGGATCGTCTCGGAAAAGTCCTCGATCGCTCCCTGGTTGTCGTGCAGCGCAAAACGCGCCATCCCGCGGTGTATATAGATGATCGCCGCCACGTACGGCTCCGGCTGGTACGCGAGAATATCGGTGTATACCCGGATCGCCGACGAGTAGTCTTTCTGGTTATGAAAGTGGAGTGCTTTGATCAACATACCGTCGATCGTGTCGCTTCCGGTGTGGATCGTCTCCATCTCGCCGTCGCTACCGTTGATCGTGGGAGAGGAACTACCGGTAATCTCCCCGAGTTGCGACCAGAACGTGGCGCGACGGCGCATGAGTTTACGGCTCATGGAACGCTGATAATCCCGGATTTCCTGAAAAATAATATCCGAGAGCGTCAGGTTGGCGTTGAGCGCCGCCAGTTTACGCCGGAGCCTGTTGTCCAGGGGGGTAAGCTCCGCTTTGTACACCAGTTCGTGCTCTACCTCCGCCCAGGCATCCTGAAGGATCGTCCGCAACTGCACCTCGCAGATCCACCGCCGGTCCAGGTGGAAACTGTCGCGGATATCCTCGGGCAGCGCTACCAGCAGGTGCACTGAACTGTACCCGAACTCCGTCTCACCCAGGTGAGCACCTTTCCGTTCCACCTCGGTAACGTCGAGCGACGCGCGGACAGTCTCTTCCACAACGGCCAGGTCTTCCATGAAGGGACAAACCACACGAATTCCCAGCGTGTCGGTTATAAGGAGTTCCTCCTCCGGCTCGCACTCCCGGGAGCGACGCAGAAGTTTCTCATAGAAACTGTCAAAAGACTTGACGCGGTACTTCAGGGTCGGCGTAATCTCCACCCCGGTGAGGGCGGTTTTCAGACGACGCTGAAGCTCGTGAAGCGCTTTTTCCAGGGTGACCATCTGGTGCTCATACTGGTACTGTAACTCCCGACGAGAAGGGAGAGGCATGGTCAATCTGAACATAGGTCCAGTATACCATGCAAACTGCGATGAATCGAAGAGAACGAATTTTTCTGGACGGTATATTCCTCCTGGTGCTGACCGCGTTCACGCTGGCGTTTTTCCGCCTGATGGAGCCGTTTCTGCTGAGCGTATTTCTGGCGGCGGTGCTGGTAAATATCTTTCAGAATCCCTATCGCCGGTTGCTCGGTTCCACCGGTTCGCGTCGTGTGGCGGCACTGCTCACCACCGCGATGATCGTCCTGGTAGTACTGATTCCGGTGGTGATCGTGACGGGGCTTGTGACTGCAGAAGCGCTTGGTATCGCGGAAACGGTGAGCGACAACTGGGAAGGAGCGGGTATCGCGGAGCTGGTTCAGGGGATTCCCGATCGGATCCGGGCGTTCGCACCCCTTGGAGCGTTGCTCGATTACGTGCCGGAGTTCGATTTCCAGGAAACGGTTCGAGAACTTTTGAAAAACGCCAGCGACTACCTGATCCGCCTCTCACAACGGTCGATCGGGAACGTCGCCGGCGTCGTCTTTGGATTTCTCATCATGCTTGTGCTGGTGTTCTTCTTCTTTATCGACGGCGAACGCATCGTAGAACGGCTGAAGCAGGTGATTCCCCTGAGTGCCCGGGATATCGACGAGATTACCCGGGAAATGCTGAATACCACCAGCGCCACGCTGATCAGTACGATCATCATCGGGCTGATGGAAGGCGCCCTCGCCACGGTACTATTTCTGGTGTTTCGGCTGCCCAGTCCGTTTCTCTGGGGCGTGATTACGATGGTACTCTCCATGATTCCCCTGGTGGGAACCAACCTTGTTCTCGTTCCGGCGGGCCTGGCAATGCTTCTCACGGGACGCCCCCTGGCGGGGATCGCGATCCTCGTGACCGGAGCGGGGGGAGTCGCGATTACGCAAAACCTGATCCGACCGAAACTGCTGGGCCACCGTACCGGGCTGCACCCGGCCTTGGCGCTGCTCGCGACGGTCGGCGGAATCGCCTGGCTCGGACTGATCGGGTTTCTCGTGGGACCGGTCCTGGCGTCACTGTTTATCGTGACATGGCGCCAGTTCGGCGTCCGGTACCGGACGCTCCTGGCCGACAAGGATGATAGAGGAGTAATCCCGGATGCAAACGACTGATCCCGCTACGCTTCAGGAAATCACCGATCGTATAACGGAAGATCCCTACGTGGTTCTCTATCTCTCGAGGCCCGGCTGCGGTGTATGCACGGCGTTGAAACCAAAGGTTCTGGGCATAACCGAAGAACTGCCGGAGGCTCGTTTCTGCCACGTTGACCTGAACCAGGTTCCGGAGGCCGCAGGTGAGTACAGCGTCTACACGATTCCGGCGATTCTTGTCTTTGTCGATCGGCGCGAGACGATTCGGGAGGCGCGCTACGTTTCCCTGGAAGACCTTAAGAACCGCATGACGCGACTCTACCATTTACGCTTCGAGTAGCGGCGCGCCGTAAGGGCGTGCCACGGCCGAGCCCCACGGCCGGGCGTCGTGGCCGCGCCCGTCAGAGCTCTATCAGCCGCTTCAAGTGCGAGTCCACTTCCTCCAGGGCTTTCTGAAACTGCCCCTGGAGCTGTCCCATATGATCCTGCAGAATCTGTGAAAACTCCGGGTCCGATGCGGGGTCGATACGAACCTCCCGGCCGTACTGCTGCGATAATTGTTGTTCTTTCTGCTTGATCTTCGGCTCGTACCGGCGACGCAGTTCCTCGATAAGCTGCTGTCGGTTTGAGAGGTACTGCGAGAAGAACTCCCGCAACTGCTGCATCAACTGCTTCACCGCTCCCGCATCACGGGCAAGCTCCTGGAAAACCGGTGTCAGCTCGTCCAGGCGCGCCAGGTCCGCTTCGTTCTGCGGGAGGGACAGGTTCCCCCGGGCAGCTTCGTAGAGTCCCTCCCGGACCCACGATCGACGTTCCTTGGGAACACTCTTAAGCGCTTTCCTGAGATCAAACTCCGGGTCTTCCCGGAGTGCCGCCAGCAACCGCTTCCCCTCCGTCCGCGCCTCGTGCCGGCGCAGGGCTTCCGGATCACTTTTAACGTCCCGGGTTCGCTCCAGGGCGATCTCCAGGGCGGATTTTATTTCTCCCATGCGGACAATATACGGAAAATCGGGACGGAACGGAAGCAGGCGGGCTATCCGGTTCAGAAGAGCCGGTGACGATAGAGCAACCGTGCCAGGCGATGCAGCTCTCCGGCGTGCCGACGGATCAGGTCGCGCCCCATCGATTCCAGGGCGGCGATGCTTTCCGGTCTCGCGTCGTCTATCTCCTCGCTGACCGAGTCGGGGATGTCCGCGTTGAACCGGAAGTACGTGACCCGCGGAAGTTGCTTCAGCGCGTGCGCTACGGTTTCGCTCTGGCCGTCGCTGAACATCGCGTTCAGCGGTACCCCGTGAAGCGGAGATACCCAGTCCAGGTATCCCCAGCGGCGGATCGTCTCCCAGGGGAACTGCCGCGTGCTCCGACCGGTTCCGATCGAAACGATAATATACCGTCGGGCGTCACGATAGAGCTTCCGCGCTTCCACGTAGGCGCTCAACGCGGGGTTGTTCGCGGCAAGCGCCCCATCCACCAGCGTGTACTGCTTTCCGTCCGTCGCGGTGATCCGGGACGGCTCGAAAAACGTAGGAGCAGCAGTGGTCGCCCGGGCTACATCGCGCAGAAAAAAGTCGCGGTACTCCGCGGCCTCGCGGCACAACACCGGGTTCCGCCGACAGACCCGTTGGGTATAGTGCTTGAAGAAGAACGGGCTTCGGTGGTCCGTGTCGTACGCCGCGATCAGCACGTTGGACCTACACTCCCCCAGGCGTTCGTCGCCGAAAACCTCCTGGAAGACCCGTTCCAGCGGCTCCTGGTCGTACTTCACGGTGAACGCCTGCCGTACCGTACCGGATGCGGAGAAACGGCTCGGCGGGAAGATCTCCGATGCCCGTTCCCGGTAGAACCGGATAATCTCTTCCGGGGAGGAGTTTCCCGCCCGGGCGAGACCGAGCGTTACGAGAGCCCCCGTGGAAGTTCCCGCAAAGATATCGAACACCTCCGCAGCGGACCGGACCGGGCGCGGTTTGCGCCGGCGTGGCATGAGGTTTTTTGGAAACGGGACAAATGCACGCAAGGGAGCGCGGCTCCATTCCCGAAGAACGTGAATCCGCCGCATAAGATCCCGGACGACCAGGGCGGGGATGATCCCGCGCACGCCGCCACCGTCAACTGAGAGAATCGTTACCACACCGCGTTTCATTGGTCCGTCCATTCCTCCCTGGTTAAACTATAGTACGTTCGCGGAAACTCGGCGCGCATGACCGGAATGACGCCCATGCGGGGCGCACGACATGACGAGCGATCTCGCGCAATTATGGAATAATTGTAGTATAATTGTTTTCAGTCGCCTATCACGCTTATTTCTTTATCAAAGGAGTCAGAAAGATGAAAAACCACAAAGTAATATTTTTTATGATTCTGCTGGCGGTACCGCTCACGCTGGGTTTTCTCACGAGTTGCGGCGGCGGAGGTGAGACGCTCGCCGGAAGATACGTCTGCACCGAACACTGGAATGAGGATATGGTGGGTCGGATTTCCTTCGAGTTTCGCGACGACGGTACGGTCAGGCAGTCTCCCATGGGCGGCGACGGGACGTACGAGATATCCGACGGATACGTGACGGTGGTCAACGACCTTCTGGAGGATGGAATTACTCTGAAAATCGAGGGTAACAGCCTCAGGATCGCGAACCCGATGGGCGACGTGGTATACACAAAGGAATAGTTCCCGGCTCACAGGGAATTAGCCGATCCCAGCCAAGCGGCGCCGTTGCCGGACCCCGTCTAGGGGATGTGATAGCAAAAGAGAAAGCACATCCGCCCGTGCTGTGGGCGCGACATGGCCGGGGACCGCGGGAACGGCTGCTGGACAGCGGTCCCCACGCGCTGAGTGACCGGGAACTGCTGGCGGTCGTTCTCGGGAGCGGCCACGCCGGGTGCAACGTGCACAACCTGGCGGCGCAGGTACTGCGCGTCCTGGAGCAGAACAGTTACGAAACGTCGCCGCAGACGCTCATGCAGGTGGGTGGTGTGGGCCCCGCCAAAGCGACGCAGCTCGCGGCGGCGATCGAGTTCTGTCGGCGCGTCCTGGCACCCCGGAACTACCGCATCCGGGAACCGGCCGACGCGGTGCCCCTGCTGCAACACTATGCGGACCGCAAACAGGAGCACTTTGTCACTATTTCCCTGAATGGTGCTCACGAGGTGAACGCCGTGCGTATCGTCTCCATCGGTCTGGTGAACAGGACGCTGGTCCACCCCCGGGAGGTTTACGCGGAAGCGCTCAAGGACCGCGCCGCGGCGGTTATCGTCGCCCACAACCACCCCAGCGGCAACGTGGAACCCAGCGGCGAGGACCGGGCGGTGACGGAAACGCTCACCGAGGCGGGAAACATCCTGGGTATCCGGCTCCTGGACCACATCATCTTCTCGCCGCGGAGCTACTACAGCTTCCGGGAGCGGGACGAGTTGTAGCGATTCAGTCCTGGTCGCCCAGGCGGTACCTCCCGGAGGATGCGGTCGAGTTGCTGTCGGCCGTGCCCGCGTCGGCGGAGGCCTCTGTGCCGTCGGCTGCAATCGCGCTACCGGAGGCATCCGCGGCGTCACCCGCAGCGCCTGCACCGCCTTTCCGACGAGCGCCGCCTTTCCGGCGGAACGTGAACGATCCGTTCCGTACACCCACCAGGATGTGGTCGCCCTCCGTGAAGCGATTCCGCAGAAGATCCATCGCCAGGGGATCTTCGATATCCCGCTGGATCGTCCTGCGCAGGGGTCGCGCACCGTACTTGATGTCGTAGCCTCGCTCAATCAACAACTCCCGGGCGGTCCGGCTTACCTCCAGGGTTATCTCCTTGGCGGCGAGGCGCGTCTGCATCTCACCCAGGAGGATATCCAGGATATTGCGCACCTGCTGGTCCGTGAGACTGTGGAACACCACGATCTCGTCAACGCGGTTGATGAACTCCGGTCGGAACCGCCGTCGTAGTTCGTTCATCGCGGATGCTTTAATCTCCCGGTGCTCCATCACGCCGTCGTCGGTGCGGAATCCCACCGAGGCTTCCCGGGTGATTTCCCGGGCACCGGCGTTGGAGGTCATGATCAGAACGGTATTACGAAAGTTGACTTTGTGGCCCAGGTTGTCCTGAAGCTCTCCTTCCTCTAGGATCTGCAGAAGGATGTTGAACACGTCCGGGTGTGCCTTCTCGATCTCATCGAGCAGCACAACGCTGTACGGCTTGCGCCGGATCTTTTCTGTCAGGACACCGCCCTCGTCGTACCCGACGTAGCCCGGAGGCGCTCCCACCAGGCGGGAAACGTTGTGCTTCTCCATGTAGTCGGACATGTCGATCCGGATCAGCGAGTCGGTCGTCCCGAAGAGGAACTCCGCCAGCGACTTCGCGAGCAGACTCTTTCCCACCCCGGTGGGGCCGAGAAAGATGAACGAACCCATGGGGCGTTCCGGCGCGCTCAAGCCTGTCCTGGACCGCCGGATAGCCGACGCGATCACTTGGATCGCTTCGTCCTGCCCCACCACGCGGCGGTGCAAATCCTTCTCGATATCCAGGAGTCGGTCACTTTCAGACTGGGCGATCCGTACCAGTGGTATTCCGGTGATCTCGCTCAGTACGTAGTTGATATCCTCCGCGTCGACCACGCTCTGCTCGCTCCGGAGTGTAACCTTCCACTGGCTGCGCAGGTGCTCCACCCGTTCCTTGAGCTGACGCACCTCGTCACGCACCGCGGCGGCACGCTCGTAATTCTGGCTGTTCACCAGGGCGAGCTTCTCACTGTTGAGCTCCTCGATCTGCTGCTCCAGCTCGGCGATCTCCGTGGGCCGTACGCTGTTGCTGATCCGCTTACGACTTCCCGCCTCGTCCATGAGGTCGATCGCTTTGTCCGGCAGGAAGCGATCCGAGATATACCGACGGGACATTACCGAAGCGACTTCCAGCGCTCCCGGCGTATAGGAGACGTTATGGTGCTGCTCGTAGCGTTCCTTGATCCCTTTCAGGATCTCGATCGTCTCTTCCACGGACGGTTCCTGCACGATGATCGATTGAAAGCGGCGTTCCAGAGCGGCATCTTTCTCGATGTACTTCTTGTACTCGTTGAGTGTCGTTGCACCGATGCACTGCATCTCGCCCCGGGAGAGCGCCGGCTTAAGCATGTTGCTCGCGTCGATCGCGCCCTCGGCTCCGCCGGCACCGATTATCGTATGAAGCTCGTCGATGAAAAGGATGATGTTCCCGTTGGTGGTGATCTCCTTCATCACGCGCTTCAGGCGCTCTTCAAACTCTCCGCGGTACTTGGTGCCGGCGATCAGGCCCGCCAGGTCCAGGGTGAGTACCCGCTTGCCCACGAGTACTTCCGGAGCGGATCCGTCGATTATCGTCTGTGCGAGCCCTTCCACGATCGCGGTCTTGCCCACTCCGGGTTCTCCGATGAGGACGGGATTATTCTTGGTGCGCCGAGCCAGGATCTGAATGACGCGTTCGATCTCGCGGGCGCGCCCAACCACCGGATCCAGTTTGCCCTCCCGGGCGAGCGCGGTAAGGTCCCGAGAAAACTCGTCCAGCGTGGGTGTCGTCTTCTTACCGCTCTGCGCGGTGGCAACGCGGCGACGCCCCGGTGTGGAGGAGCTGCTTTCCGAGGATGATCCCGCCGACGCACCGGCGGGAGACTGTCCGCGACCGGTGCTCCCGCTGAGGTCGCCGATCACCTCCCGGAGCATCTCCGTGGTGACGCTGTATTGCGCGAGAAACTGCCCCGTGCGACCGCCCTCCTCCCGGCTGCACGCCAGAAGCAGATGCTCGGTGCCGATGTACTCGTGACCCAGGTTGCGAGCTTCTTCCGCGGAGTCTTCCAGGACCTTTCGTCCTCGTGGCGACGGAGGCACATCTCCGAGGGTAAAGCCTCCGCGCTTGCGGGGAATGACACTCTCCAGTTCGATCTGCATCCGGGCGGGGTCGACCATCAACTTCTCGAGAGCCTTGAATCCGAGTCCGCCGCCTTCCTTGAGCAGCGCCAGCATAATATGTTCGGGCAGCAACTGATCCGAGTGAAAGCGCTTGGCTTCATCCTGGGCCAGTATCTGCAGTACCCGTTGTGCTCGTTGCGTCAAACCTTTGAACATCCGATCTCTCTCCTGTCGCTAGTCGCGATCCGTCAGGGAACGCCTCATCAGCGTTGCCCGTCGCACGTCGAGGGACTCCTGGTGGTCCTCGTTCAGCACCTGTACCGCGCTGTCATCCGCCTGGAACAGCAGTTCCGTGGCGGTGACGCTATCCGGGAAATCGATCACTCCGCAGACCGATCCCAGCCTTATCAGCGCCGTTTCATCCAACGCCTCCGACAAGGACAGCGTCCGGGCGTGCGAGAGCGCTCCCAGCGCCCGGTGGACGGCATCGCTGAACTCCAGGGTGTGCCGCTTCACGAGGACATCCCGGGCGTCCCGCTCATAATGTACTAACCGCTCTACCGTCTCTTCAAGCATCGTTACCGTACGGAGTTCCTCTTCCGGAAAAACCGCCGCGCATCGCACGGTAAAGAGCGCGTCGTGCCCGACCGTCCCGGCCCTCGCGGGTTGTACGCTCACCCGGTCACGGGGGATACCCTCCACGGCGGTCACTTCCTCCCGTTTCTGCAGCGCCGGGAGGAAGAGCAGCGCTTCCGCGATCAGTCCTGTCCCGACCGTCTCCACCCGCGGCGCCAGGTACCCGAGACGCAACGACACCGCCCAGTGGAGAGAGTCCTCCAGGCGCCGGTCCATCGCCTGTACGCGGTTCAGGGTATCCCGGCCCGTCCATCCTCCGTCGGTCGCGGCGATCTCCAGGTGATCCTCTTCACCGAGCAGCACCTGCACCCGTTCGTCCCGCGTTATAACCGCTACCGCTCCATCTCGGGTGGAATCGAGGATTCCCCGGTCACGGTAAAAGTCCCGGTGCTCCGATCGCATCGCGTCGCCGTCGAGACAGATGTACTCCTCCGGAAAACCGGCGAACAGGTGCTCCACCTCTTTCCGCAGGGCAAGAGCATCTTCCGCGGAGATCGTGTCACGGAACGGATACGCCTCCATATTCCTGAGGAGTCGCAGCTTCGTGCCGATAACGACGTCGTAGCTCTCTCCCGCCCGGGAAAACCAGCCACCCCGGCGGGGGACCACACTGTACTGCATCATGGAGTTACATCACCGGAAGCAGGAATGCCGCCGACGGTCACGCCTCAACATCGTCGAGGTCGATCGCCTGCAGACGATCCCTGAGCGAAGCAGCAGCTTCAAAGTTTTCTGCCTGCACCGCCCGATCGAGGTCGCTCAGGAGCTCTTCCCGTTCCACAAACATTCGCCGGAACCGGTCGAGGCGCCGGGGGACCCGTCCGCGATGGGTTGCGCTGCTTCGGTCGAGCTGCAGCAGCCGCTCCACCGTCCGGTGGAACACCTCATAACAGTGCGCACAGCCTGCGCGTCGATAGAGCACCATCTCCCGCTGCGTCGTACCGCACCGGGGGCACGCCGTCCCTTGCCTCTGGCCGGTCCGGTGCCAGGCGAGGACGCCGTCGAAGAGATACGGCACGGAAAGCCGGCGAGGTTTTCCGGAGGTTATACCCAGTTCCCGGGCCCGGGAAGCGGAGAGCTCCAGCTCCTGCCGCTTTCCCCCGACCACGCGAATAATCCTGACACGATTCTCCTGTTCCGCCATCGCCACCAGTCTACCACGTTGTAGTCCCTTGCACCACCGGAGCTTACCCGTGGCGGCGGAGGATTCGATCCGGCGAGACGCCGGCGGCGCGCCGGGCGGGAAGAACCGCCGCTACCAGGGCGAGGAGGATCGCCAATGCCACCGCGAACAGGAGAGGAGCGAAGGAAAGCTCCACCGGGACGTGCTCAAGGTAGAAGTCGGCGGTCATCAGTTGCACGTCCCGCCCGGCCAGGATCCCGGATACAACCTCCAGGCCGGCGAGAACTTCGTTGATATTGACCGCCAGGAGCGTACCGAGAACGCTGCCGGCAAACGCCCCGGCCACGCCGATCACCGCGCCGCAGAGCAGGAACACTGTGGCTACCTGCCGGCGGGACACTCCGGTGGCCCGGAGAATCGCGATATCCTCCTCCTTCTCGATCACCAGCAGAACCAGCGCGGAGGAGATATTAACCGCCGCCACCGCCACGATCAGGGCCATGACAAAGGCCAGCAGATTCCGGCTCGTGAGAAAGGAGATGTACCGGTTCCGTTCCACCCCGTACCAATTGTACACCGCCCATTCCGGACCGAGGACGCGCCGGATCTCGCTCACCGACGCGGTCATGCTGCGCCGGTCTTCGTCCGGGAGCAATCCCGCCGGGCCGCGTCCAAAGAGGGGGTTGTCCAGCGCCAGGGGTGCCCCAACCTTGATCCCCACCATGTCCCGGGCGGTCTCGTCGGGAATCACCCGCAGGCCCCGCTCCCAGGGAAGAAAAGCCCAGAGCCGATCCAGGTCGCGGTATCCCGTGGATACCACTCCCGCCACGGTAAACCGGCTCACCCGGGGCAGCATGCGTCCCTCGCCGAGGGGCCGTACCGTGAGTACGCGCACGTCGTCGCCGGGACCGACCGCCAGGCGGGAAGCTATCTCCACGCCCAGAATGATCGCCTCCGGCTCACCCAGTTCGAACTCGCCTTGGACGACCTGGAGGTATCGCCGTACCCCGGGGTCCTCGTCCCAGTACCGTTGCGAGATCGCGCGTAAAGTGACCCCGCTGCGTCCGTGATCGGAGTAGACCAGACCGAATCCCTGCCGTTCCGGCAGCGCAGCGGTCACTCCTGGAACGTCACTCACCCGACGGGCACGTTCCCGGATCGATTCCGCCCCCGCGCTTTCCGTACCCGCCCGGGGAGCCGCCTGGAGATGGTAGCTTCCGGTCTCGATGAACCGCTCCACGATGCCCCGGATCATCCCGTCCGCCACTTGCTGCACCACCACCAGGGGGATGAGGCTCACCGCCACGGCTATCACCGCGCCCACGAGCCTGCCCCGGCCCCGTCGCGAACGGGGTGACCCGGCGAGAAATCGCACCGCCAGGCGTCCTACCGCGAAACCAGACATCCACGCTCCAGGTGGTACGTGCGCGCCGCCCGGGCGGCAAAGTCACGGTTATGGGTGACCACTAACAGCGTCTTGCCGTGGTCCGAGACAAGAGAGAGCAGCGTATCCTCCACGAGGTGCGAGTTGTAGTCGTCCAGGTTACCCGTAGGTTCATCCGCCAGGATCACCTCCGGGTCGTTGATCAGCGCCCGGGCGGCAGCCACCCGTTGCCGTTCACCCCCGGAAAGTTGCGGAGGGTAGTGATCGTCACGGTTCTCGAGCCCCACCTGCCTGAGCAGTTCCCGGGCACGGTGATCTACCTCCGCCCGGGGACGGTTCTGCATCAGCGCCGGAAGCATTACGTTCTCCAGGGCGGTGAAGTCCCGTAGAAGGTAGTGAAACTGAAACACCAGACCCACCGTGATCGCGCGATAACGGGTCAGGTCCCGCTCCTGCAACCGGGTGACGCGGTCCGCCCCGACGATAATCTCCCCCTCGTCGGGATAGTCCAGACCCGCCACCAGGCTCAGGAGCGTGCTTTTACCGCTGCCGCTTTCACCGGTGATCGATACCGTCTCCCCCGCGTGGACGTGGAGATCAACCTCGTGAAGCACCGTGAGAAGCTCCCGCCCGTTGGGAAAGGTCTTCCGGACGCCCTGCACCGTTATCGCTACGCCCGTGGCCGGGTCACCTCCGGTCCGCACCGGTTTATCCTCGTTCATCTCCGTTTCCTTTCCTCACTCACCGCGGAGCAGTTCCATCGGGCGATATCGCGCGACGGAGCGCGCCGCCAGCGTCGCCGCCAGCACGGAAACCCCTATCGCACCGGTACTCACCAGGAACAGTTCCAACGGCAGGATGCGCACCGGAACTTCCAGCAGGTAGAAATGAGCCGGCGAGAACACCTGCACTCCCCGCTGCACCAGGATCGCCGTAAGCGTCTCCAGCGCAGCAAAGAGCTCATTCACGTTCAGCGCCAGGGCGAGACCTGCCACCAGACCAAAAAACGTGCCGGACACGCCGATCATCCACCCTTCAAGCACAAAGACAAACCGCAATTGCGCGGTGGGCGCGCCAAGAGCCTGAAGTATCGCCACGTCCTCGCTGCGCTCCATGATGCTCCGGCGCAGAAGCTGGTAGATACTGCCCGCCACGACAAGAAAGATCAGTCCCACCAGAACGGTCATCATGCTCTTCTCCATACGGAGGGCTCCAAAGATTCCGCGGTTGTACTCGCGCCAGCTCACCACGCGGTGTTCCGGGGGAAGCTCCGGCCGCAGCCTGGTCTCCACGGCGGCGTCCGAAAATCGGTTGTCCAGCTTTATTCCCAGCACCAGCGGCTCCCGGGCCTCCAGGTGATCCACGGCAGTGCCTATCGAGACGAACGCCCAGGACCGGTCGAAATCCAGGTGTCCCGTACGGAAGAGACCGGTCACGGTGAGCTGCTGCTCCGTGGGACGTGTCCCACCCCCGGGAAGGTGTGTTACCGCCACGGTATCCCCGGTCCTCACGCCGAGACTGCGGGCAAGTTCCGTCCCCAGGACGATCGTCCGGTCACCACGCACGTCGAACGTGCCTTCCGGAATGCTCAACCGCTCTTCCGCTCCCGGGTCCTCCGAAAGCCACGCCGGGGGCACCGCCCGGATCACGATACCCTGTGCTTCCGGCCAGAATCCACGGACCAGGGTCTGCAGCTCTGCTACGGGTGTCACGGAACGAACTCCCCGGACCGTGGCGATCCGCTGAATGAGTTCGCTCTCCGTCCCGTACTCGCCCAGGGGAGTCTCGGTCTCGACCCTCAGGTGGTGCGAGTTGATCTCGAGAATGCTCTCGATCATGCCCATCTGAAAACCGTTCATCACCGCGAGAACCGCCACAAGCGTGGCTACACCGGCGGCGATTCCGAGTATCGCCAGGCGTCCCACCCCGCCACCGCGGGTGCGCCGTGCCAGGAGCAGTCTCCGCGCGATAAAAAACGTCCATCTCATCGCTTGATCACTCCCGGAGATCCTCCACTTGAACAACCTCGCCGTCAGCGTAAACTTCCCGCCTCACCGGCGTGTCGCCTTCAACCCAGGTGCGGAAGATGATCTCCCCCGACTGCAGACGGGTCACAACCCTGATATCGTCGGACAACCGTTCTTCCTGCTCCAGGAGCACTCCGTCGCGGCGCCGTTCCCGGATCACTCCCTGGTCCACCCCGGGAAAATACTGCTCAATTTCAATCTGGGTGCGCGTCTCCCGGGTCCGTCGGACCAGCTCTCCCTGCTGGTCCCGCTCAAACCGTATCCGGTCCACCAGAAGTCCCCCGCGGCGCGTCTCCTCCAGCGTTAAATTACCGTCGGCGTACCGCCGGACCGTTTCCTCCGTGCCGCGCACCACCCGGGTCTCGCGGAGGCGTTCCTGCTCGTACTCGTACCACGTCTCTTCCACCGGTTCGCCCGGCCGTTCCCGACGGACGTACTCCGGTCTCGCGGAGCTGTCATAGCGAATCCCCATCGTCAGGTCCGGTCCCTGCACCGTCTCCAGTCCAGGTAATCCCGGGGGCGCATACCTCACCAGGATACACCCCAACGGGCCACACCGTTCGACGCTGCGCAAGGTCTCGTCCGGTCGATACCGGAAACTCACGCGGAAGATCTCCTCCCAGCCGGCATCCGTCTCCCGGGTCCGCCGGATCTCCCGGGGTGCCCCGCTAATGGTGAAAACGGTCTCTTCCCGCCCGCGGAGGTCGCCCTCGAGATACAGGAATCGAACCTCCCGGCGGACACGTCGATCTCCGTCAACGGTGGTGGTTTGTACCGCCAGCGCCCACCCTTCTCCGGGACCCGAATCGAGCGGCTCCAGGTCCATGAAATCCTCGTTGGAGCGATACCACTCCGCATCGGCCGGGTCGGCGGGAGCGGCGGGGCCGGTGGAATCGGGCCGGATCTCGATCGGCGCGCCTGCCAGGAGCACACCCGCCAGGAAAAGAACTCCTGCCGCCGGGATTATCGCGCGAGCGCGGGTGGGTGTCGCCTCAGGGCGCAAGCAGCTCATCCACGTAATCCTCCGGAACAAACCGGTGGAGATCATTGTACCGTTCTCCTGTGCCGAGCCACCCGCAGGCGAGTCCCAGGCGTCGGTGCATCGGCACCAGTATTCCCCCGCGGGCGGTGGAATCGTACTTGGCAAGCAGCACCGCATCCACGCCGACCGCCTGGTGGAACAGTTCCGCCTGCTGCATCGCATTCTGGCCGGTGGTGCCGTCCACCACGAGAATCTTGCGGTACACCACGTCATCCCCGGCGAGGCGCCGGATGATCCCGTGGATCTTCTCCAGCTCCCGGACCAGGTTTGCCCGGTTGTGCATGCGTCCTGCCGTGTCCGCCAGTACGAGCCGGTCTCCCCGGCTCCGGGCGCTATCCACGGCGTCGTAGATCACCGCCCCCGCATCGGAGCCGGTAGCCTGTTTAACGATGCGCAGCCCCAGTCGCTCCCCGTGGAGCGACAACTGTTCCACCGCGGCAGCACGGAACGTATCCCCCGCAGCAAGAACGATCCCCTCGCCGGGCCATTCCTGCTGGTACCGATGGGCGAGCTTCGCCAGGTTGGTCGTCTTACCCACGCCGTTTACGCCGAGCACCAGCACCACGTTGAGCCGGCTTCGGTCCAGGCCGAGTTCCGCGGTCTCCAGGTTTGCGAGCAGCTCCGTCTTCAACGCCGCGATCAGGTCTTCCTTTGTTTTGAGACCTCCCGTGGAACGAAGATGGTCGGACAGTTCCATCGTGACCTGGGTGCCCAGGTCGGACTCGATCAGGAGGTCTTCCAGCTCCTCGTAGAACTCGTCCGAGAGCGCCCCCGGAAGCGAAAAAAGCTCCCGCAGGCGCGTGCCCAGTGTTTTCTTTTTGCTCATCTAAGGTTGTCCTCCGTTACGCAATCCTACCGGACGTGGTACTCCTGTGCGGTCCGGATGTACTGCACGAGCCTCCATACCATATTGCCAAAGAGAGCGGTACTCAACCCGACACCGGCGTAGTATCCCACGAGCAGTGCATTCGCCTGCGATAATGCGTCGTCCTGCGCGGACGCGCTCAGATCCGACCGCGCGACACCGCCCGGAAAGAGTCCTCCCATGTTCTGGTACATCCCGTTAATCAGGATCGGCACGCCCAGGGAGAGAGCGAATGCACCGAACGAACGGTAGAACCTTGTTCTACTTTCGGTGACCTGGCCGTACCAGTCCGTATCGGTAGTGACCAGGGACCGCCGCACCCGGTCGGGACTGTCCGGCCCCAGTTGCACCCGGCTGTCATAGTAACCACGGAGGCTGATCGTGAACTCCCGCGGTACCGATGGCCGGGGAATCTCCACGGGAGTGATCCCCACCCACAACGCGCCCTGGTACACCCTCGCTCCCGGAGGAGTCGTCTCGATCCGCACCGTTCTCGCGGTTGTCTCCGGAAGCGAAAGCGATACGACGCGCCGCTCTCCTTCCTGGAGCTGCAGAACCTCCTCCACCGTTCGACCATCGTCGGTGGATGCGCGTACACGGTATTCTCCGGGCAAAAGAAAGGGTTCTTCCAGGCGTCCCATCGCGAGGAGTTCGTCCCCCAACCGTATCCTGGCGGTCTCTTCGGGCATTCCCACGGCGTCCACCACGGAAACCTCCAGTGCGGCGAGATCCCGACCGGTCAGTTCCTGCACCAGGGCGCGCCGGGATCCTTCCAGGCGGCGGGGCATATCTTCCGGCGTCGCCACGAGCCGCAGAACTTCCCGGTCAACCCCGGTCAACCGATGGTAGGCGCGTACCCGCAGAAAAAGAAGATCCTCCACCGGGTCCACCAGAAGGTAAAGCAACGTATCAACGTCGAGCGCGTCCGCGGTAGCCGCCGGCCCGTGCAGAACGCGCCGGTACCGGAACTCCTCCCGCACTGCTCGCAGCTGCGCGGTCTCCGGGATTTCCAGGGGCTCCTGCCGGAGCAGTTCAAGAATGCGCAACTCCTCACGGAGGCTGCGGTACTCCGGATCGGCGCGTACCGTACCGGCCGATACCGCGGTATCGGCTGCGCCCGATTCCAGGCTCCGCCGGTCCAGGGTCTCCACCCGGCGGTCAATCCGTCCCAGGAGGCGCCGCCGTTGGTCGTGGACAACCCGCTCTCCCCAGCTTCCGCGCTCTTCGGCCGAAAGATAGCGCTCCGGAATCCCCTCGACCGTATCCTGCAGTACGCGCACAAAGGAACCGAACAAAGGGTGGTCCGTCGGGGAGGCTCCTTCAGCGACAACGACGCCTACGGCGAACCGCCAGATCACCTCTTCCGCGTCCGGGGTGAGGCGCCGACGAAGAGCCCGAACGTTCTCCAGGTCTTCCTCCCCGCGCCCCGCCGCGGGAAGCGCCACCGGTATGAGAAAAAGAATCGCCAGGATCAGCACCGCGAGAACGCGCAAGGCCCCCCCCATCACCGTCCGGGTTGGCCCGGATTCAGTGATCCCGGACCGACGACGCCCGGCACGCGGCTCAGACCGCCTGCCCGGCCTGGAGCTTGAGAAACGCCTCGATAAAGGGGTCAATATCGCCATCCATGACCGCCTGAACGTTGCCGGTCTCCACGGACGTCCGCAAGTCCTTCACCATCGTGTACGGTTGAAACACGTAGGAACGGATCTGGTTCCCCCAGGAAATATCTTTCTTCTCGATCGCCTTGGAGGCCTGCTCCGCTTCCTGCACCTGCCGGTAGTACTCGTAAAGGCGGCTCTTGAGCATGGAGATCGCCATGGCCCGGTTCTTGTGCTGGCTCCGTTCGTTCTGGCACTGCACCACGATGTTTGTCGGAATATGGGTCATGCGCACGGCGGAGTCTGTCTTGTTCACGTGCTGGCCTCCCGCGCCGCTCGCACGGTACGTATCCACCCGGACTTCCTCCATCTTGAGGTCCACCTCGATCGAATCGTCGATCACCGGCGATACGTACACCGACGCAAAGGAGGTGTGACGGCGACCACTTGAGTCGAACGGTGAGATCCGTACGAGTCGGTGAATTCCCGCCTCCGCCTTGAGATACCCGAACGCGTACGGTCCCTTCACCTCGACGGTGACGGACTTGATCCCGCCTTCCGCTTCCAGCAGGTCGATCAGCTCCATCTGGTACCCGTGAGCCTCAATCCAGCGGCGATACATCCGGTAGAGCATGCTCACCCAGTCGCACGCCTCCGTGCCTCCCGCGCCGCTGTGAATCGTGAGAAACGCATCGGCGCCGTCCGCGTCGTCCCGGAGAAGCTGCTTCAACTGCAGCTTATCGTATCGCTTTTGCTGGTCTTCCAGGGCGGCGCGGATCTCTTCCTCCTGGGAATCATCCTCCGCCTCCAGCGCCAGCTCCAACAGCGCTTCCGTGTCCTCAATGTCGGAGGCGAGCTCTTCCCACGGTTCGATCAGGTCACGAAGACGCTTGATCTCGGTCATCGTCGCCTCCGCCTGTTCCCGGTCGTTCCAGAACTCCGGGTCTCCCGTAGCGGCTTCCTTGTCGGCTATCTGTGTTCTGACCGCATCGGGGTCAAAGATACCTCCAAGTATTCTTCACGTTTTCCTTGAGCGTTTGCAACGGTGTCGTCAATTCCTGCAGCATTAATTCCTCCGGGTTTGAATCCTGTTTATCGCCGTAATGTACCACGCGACCGATGGGGCTGTCACGAGAGGTAATCACAACCCTGGTGATCGAACGTCGTTATCTCCGGCCACTATCGATATTTGCGCGTGAAGACGCCACTTTACAGCAGGATCATTTTTCCAGGTGTCGCGACGGTATCGAATTACGACGCTTTTTCGGAACCTTGATCAACAGGCTTGTGAATACCTACGGTGTTCCGACAATGCGGAATCGATGATCGCTACCCCCCTCGATCAATCGATAACCAACACCGATTTCGGTACGAAGGTAGCGCGGACGTGACGGGTCAGGTTCCAGTTTTCTGCGGAGCCCCGCCACGAAGACGCGGAGATATTCAGTCCGATCACCACTGCCCGGTCCCCAGACGTGTTCGAGTATGACTCGATGCGTCAGAACCCGACCCCGATGGTGCGCGAGATACAGTAGCAGGCGATATTCGAGCGGCGTCAGATGAACGGGCTCACCGTTCACGATCACACTCCGGTGGTCGAGATCGATCACGCATTCTCCGATCACGATCTGACCCGTATCGAGCGTGGTACTACCCTGTTGATTCTCCGGATAGGATGCACGACGAAGTGCAGCACGGAGGCGAGCCAGCAACTCTCCCGGAGAAAACGGTTTGGTAATATAGTCGTCCGCTCCCGCGTCGAGGGCACGAATCTTGGAGTCTTCCTGCCCCCGGGCGGATACCACGACGATCGGCATTTCCGACCACCCTCTTACCTCCTCGATCACTTCAATCCCATCCCGGTCCGGCAGTCCGAGATCGACGAGCAGCAAATCCGGGTTGTGAGATCGTGTCTGGGCGATGGCTTCCGTAGCGGTCGTCGCAACGATTACGCGATACCCGGCGGTACGCAAACTCATCCTCAAATACTTGACGATCGGCAGATCATCCTCCACTACAAAGACCAGGGGTGAGTATTCGGTCATATCATTCTCCCGGGCAGTTGAATCGTTACGTGTGCTCCCCCGTTTTCATTGTTTGAGAGCGTTATCGTTCCACCGAGCTGGTCCACGATCGTTTTACATATAGATAGACCCAGCCCGAGACCCCGCCGCCCGTCCGGTCGTGCCTTGGCGGTGAAGAACCGGTCAAATCCATGTTCCAGCGCCTGTTGAGAAAACCCGGGGCCGTCGTCGGAAACGTGTATCCCGACAAGACCGGTCTCCGTCGATTCAGATCCAAAGATGCGTTCAACGCGAAGCAGCACGGTAGATTCGTCGGACGTATGCTGTGCGGAATTATCCAGCAGGTTCACCAATACCTGGGACAACAAGCCGGGACTTGTCCTGACAAGGATGGGTTCGTCACCGTATTCGACGTTCAGCGATCGTTCGCCGAGACGCGGTGTGACGGTTTCCACAGCATCAGCGATCAATTCGTCGAGGACTTCCCAGTCTGTGATTGAACCGGCGCGATCCTCAGCGTTTTCAATCCGGGAAAGACTGAGAAGGTTCTCCACGAGGCGGCTCAACCACTGTGCTTCCGTGCGAATACTGCGCACGGTATCCGCTGCCTCCATGGTGGAAAGGTCCTGCTGGTCGAGCATCATGCTGAAACCCACGATCGAGGTCAACGGACTGCGTAGATCGTGCGAGATTGACTGCAGAAGGTGGTTCTTAAGGCGTTCCCGTTCGATCTCCACCCGCGCCTGTGCTTCCAGATCTGCCAGACGTTCGCGGTCAAGCGCCATCGCCAGTGGCGCTACCACGGCATCCAGTGATGCTCGTGTTCGGGAAACGGTACTCCAACGTGTGGTATCTCCGGATACACAGAGCAACGCGAGAACTCTGTCGCCGGACCGCACGGGGAATGAAACACCGTCGCGTTCCGTCGCGTGTTCCGCGTATTCCGAAGAGACCTCATGCGGCAGGAACCCCTCGACGGGACACTCGAGCAAACTCTGAAGGTGGGCAACACCGGTCTCGAGCACCTCCCGCGAGCCACGCGCTTTCAATAATGCTCGTCCCGCGCGATAAAGAAGTTCATTATGGCGCTCGCGCTGGTATGCATCCTGCGCCTGTACGCGAATACGAGCGGTCAACTCCGATGAGATCAATGCCACAATGAACATCACCGGGAACGTTACGAGATACTCGTGATTGTCTACGATCAGAGTGAATCGCGGCTCCGTGAAAAGGAAGTTGAACGTCATGACCGTGACGATCGCCGCGGTCACCCCGTATCGCCGGTTTGTGGCAACGGAAATAAACACCACACCGAGCAACATCACCATGACGATATTGGATTCGGAAAATCCTCGCGACCGGAACAACAGTCCGATGAGCATCCCCGCCGAAAGAACCACCACAAACACGACGGAATTTCGTAGACGCCGGGGATGCTCGGGTAAGTTCAACAACGTCGGTATCACGATACGCTTCTCCGTGTTGATTCTAATCTAAAGATGCCGTTAAGGCGACGTCGTTGGTATAAAGATGGCGTAAAGATAGCGGCCGGTGTAATTGCGCTTCCTCGTACCAAGAAACTACCGTCGTAACCGGACTATGAATCACCCTATCGTTTTTCGCACTCTATCCGTACTGCTCTTGATCCTCGCGGTTGCGTTAACCCTGACAGGAGCAGTCGCGGTATATTACAGAGAAGCCTCGATGCCGTACCTGATGCCTGCCGGTATCATCGCCGTGCTCGGGTTCTTTGGCGTTTTACTGATAACGACAGACGCGTCGTCCAACGTCGGGGCACGGGAAGCCGGCGCGATCGTCGTCTTTACCTGGACGATGTACTGCGTGATCGGTGCGCTACCGTTCATACTTCAACCCGACACGGTGAATGCACTTTCAATTCCGGACGCGCTGTTCGAGTCCGCGAGTGGGTTCACTACTACAGGATCGACGATCTTCGCGGACGTCGAACGGTTGCCCCGGGGTATGCTCTTCTGGCGGAGCCTGACCCACTGGCTCGGCGGTATGGGGATAGTCGTTCTGGCGATCGCGATAATTCCGTTTCTCGGTTTCAACGGAGTGCTGCTGATGGGAGCGGAGGCTCCGGGACCGGAAGTGGAGCGCCTGACGCCACGGATTAGCCAGACGGCGCAGCTGTTCTGGGCCGTATACGTCGGCATGACCGCAGTCGAATCGTTGCTGCTTATCGGTGGGGGAATGGGCATCTTTGATGCGATCAATCATAGTTTCGCAACTGTCGCTACCGGCGGTTTCAGCACGAGAAACGCGAGCATCGCCTCGTGGGACAGCCCGTACATCGAAGGCGTGGTAACGGCGTTCATGGTATTGTCCGGGATTAACTTCGCCCTGTATTTCCGACTTCTGATCCGCGATTTCGGACGAGTGCGCCGCGATAGCGAACTGCGGGTTTACTTGACAATGTACCTTGTAAGCGTTGCCGTCGTGACAGCCGCTCTGCTTGCCGGAGGTACCTACACCGGTATCGGTCGCGCGGTACGTTACGGCTCGTTTCAGGTAGCAACACTGATGACCTCCACGGGTTTCGCTACTGCGGACTACGTCCTCTGGCCGGGCGCAGCCCGCGGCGTGCTTCTTCTGATGCTGTTTATCGGTGGCAGTCTGGGTTCCACAAGCGGCGGAATAAAGGTCTTTCACATCACGGTCCTGGCAAAAGCCGCTTGGCGCGAGGTTAAACGCATTCGTTATCCCGGCGGTGTTTTTGCACTGCGGCTCAATCAGCATCCGATGGCGGAGCGACTCGTGTACGCTGTGGCCGGTTTCTTCTTCCTCTATCTTACGCTGGTGATACTCAGCACGATAGTTGTCGCCTCCGCCAATGTCGACCTGGAAACGGCCCTTACCGCCACATTGGCGGCGATCGGAAACATAGGACCAGGATTTTCTCGAGTAGGTCCGACGGAAAACTTCGGCTTTCTGCCGGACTGGACTAAACTCTGGCTGGTACTGGTTATGGTAGCGGGTCGGTTGGAAATCTATACGCTTTTGATCTTTCTGGCTCCGGACCGGTATCGAGCGTGGCGTTGATCGTCACCGATTCCGACATGTCACATGCTTGAAAACGCCGTTTTTCCGCAGATATGTTGCGGATATCGGCGCAATGTCTTAAGATTAAGGCATGTACCTTGAACGGCAGCTCTCCCTGGAACGGGATCTCGCGCACCGATCAGTGTTTCTCGTCGGGCCGCGACAGACCGGCAAGACCACGCTTCTGCGCCGACGGTATTCCCACGCACGCTGGTACAACCTGCTCAGGGGAGACGAGTTCCTGCGGCTGAGCGCGGAACCATGGCGTCTCCACGAAGAACTCGCCGGTCTGAAACCCGGTTCGGTCGTGGTAATCGACGAGATTCAACGTCTCCCCTCATTGCTGAACGAGGTACACGGTCTGATCGAAGAACAGGACCTCCGGTTCGTGTTGACCGGTTCCAGTCCGGTAAAGCTCACGCGGGGAGGCGTAAACCTTCTGGGAGGGCGTGCCAGGATGCGATACCTTTCCCCGTTGGTTTTTCCGGAGTTCGACGCCTGGGACCTGGATCGTATCGCGTCGATCGGTTCTCTCCCGGCGATCTTTCTGGCCGAGGATCCCTGGGAGGACCTCCGCAGCTACGTCGGAACATACCTGCAGCTGGAGATACGGGCCGAAGGTCTCGTCCGCGGGATTGAGAGTTTCTCCCGATTCCTTCGGGTAGCCGCAATCGGAGCGGGAGACCAGACAGTGTTCGAGCAGATCGCCTCGGACGCACAGGTTCCGGCACGGACGATCCGGGAGTACTACGGCGTACTCGAAGAGACGCTCCTGGGTCGTATGGTCCAACCGTACCACCCTTCACGGACCGCCTCGCGAAAAGCGGTTTCTCGAGGCAAGTTCTTCTTCTTTGACGTGGGCGTCGTGCAGGCACTTATCGGACGCCGTTCCGTAACACCTGGGACCGGGGAGTTCGGGCGCGCGGTGGAGCAGTATATCTTCACCGAGCTGGAGACGTGGATGCGCTACAACCGGGTGGAGGGCGAGCTCATGTACTGGCGGACCGTGGACGCGCGGGAGGTGGATTTTGTCGTGCCGGAGCGGTATGCCGTGGGGATCAAAGCCGGCGGATCCGTGGGACGGGGTGACCTGAAGGGCTTGCAGGCGCTGCGCGAGGACGAGCCTGGTCTCAAGCCTGTGCTGGTGTGCGGTGAGGCGCGACCACGCATCGTCGAGGGTATCGATGTGCTCCCTGTTGGCGTTTTTCTCGACCGTCTCTGGGCAGGGACGTTGTAACGGTCTGAGTACGGCTCACACGCGCCTCAGAGATTCAACGGAGCACATTTCAGCGCTCACACCCCGCTGAGCGCCGCCGCGATCCGCGCCGCCAGGGCGGCGTTGTTCTTTACCAGGGCGATGTTTGCAGTGAGGGACTCTCCGCCGGTGAGTTCCACGATCCGTCCCAGCAGAAAGGGGGTCACCTCCTTGCCGGTGATGCCCTGCCGCTCCGCATCCTGGACGGCCCGGGCGATCGTGTGCTCCATCTCGCTGAATTCGATCTCTTCCGCCTGCGGGATCGGGTTGGCGATCAACGCCCCGCCCGCCGAGGGAAGCGTCCAGTGGGCCGCCAGGGCGGCGGCGAGCTCCCCGGGAGTGTCCAACCGCGCCGGCGTGGGAAAACCGCTTTCCCGGCTGTAGAACGCGGGGAAACTGTCGGCGCCGCAGGTTATCACCGGTACTCCCAGCGTCTCCAGGTATTCCAGGGTACGGCCGATGTCGAGGATCGACTTTACCCCGGCGGAAACCACTGCCACCGGGGTTCGACCCAGCTCGGGCAGGTCCGCGGAGACGTCCATGGAGGATTCCGCGCCACGGTGCACCCCTCCGGTTCCGCCGGTGGCAAATAGCCGGATCCCCGCTGCGTAGGCGCCGATCATCGTGGTGGCTACCGTGGTGGCGGCTATCCGCCGTCCCGCCAGAGCGAGCCCCACGTCCCGGCGGCTCGCTTTGAGCACGTTCGCGGCGGTTCCGAGGCGTTCGATCTCTTCCGACGTCAGGCCAACCCGGAACTTCCCGTCCATGATCGCGATCGTCGCCGGTGTCGCGCCGTTATCTCGCACAACCTGCTCCACCTCCGCCGCGGTGGTGACGTTCTGCGGGTACGGCATCCCGTGGGAGATGATCGTCGATTCCAGGGCCACCACGGGGCGGCCCGCGTCGAGCGCTTCCTCCACCGCCGGGTGGATCGCGCAGGACATCGCGCCGTCACCTCTGGTCCGTTTATCTC
>SLRR01000024.1 GCA_007130865.1 Spirochaeta sp.
GCGCAGCTCCACGACCGGGGCGTCACGCCCACGGCGCTCGTGGCGTGCGTCGGAGGCGGATCCAACGCGATCGGGTTCTTCTCCCCCTGGATCGAACGCGAAGACCCGCGCCTGGTGGGTGTGGAAGCAGGCGGACGTGGACCCGACGTGGGCGATCACGCGGCGCGCATGAACGGATCCGGCACTACCGGGATCGTGCAGGGCTACAAGTCGCTCTTCCTCCTGGACGAGGACGGCCAGGTTCAGGAGACGCACTCCGTTTCCGCCGGACTGGATTACCCCGGGGTGGGGCCGCAGCTTGCGGCACTCGGCCGAAACGGCCGGATCGAGTTCACCCGCGCCACCGACGCGCAGGCGCTGGAGGCGGTCAAGTTCTTCGCCCGGCAGGAAGGGGTCGTCTTTGCCCTGGAATCCGCCCACGGCGGGTACCAGGCGATCGAACTTGCCCGGTCGCTCTCGCCGGAGGACGTGGTGGTGGTCAACATGAGCGGCCGCGGTGACAAGGATCTCTTCATCACCGCCCGCGAGCTCACTCCCGAACCGTGGCGCCGGTTCCTGCTCGACGAAGCCGCCGCGATCGGGGAGGCCTCGACCTCGACCTCGACCTCGACCCACGAGGCCGCCTCCGAAAACTCGTCCAGGGAGGCCTCCGAATGAGCACGTTACCGGTAATGGCCCACATGATCCCGTTCTACCCGGACCTTCCCCGGTCCCGCCGCGTGGCGCAGGCGCTGATCGACGGCGGTGTCCGGTACCTGGAGATCCAGTTCCCCTACAGCGACCCCACCGCGGACGGCCCCACGATCCAGGGAGCCGGAGCGGAGGCGCTCGCGCGGGGATTCACCGTGAACGCCGGCTGGGAGTTTGTGGCGGAGCTCAGAGGTTCCGGCGTTGCCCCCCCGGTGTTCGTAATGAGCTATGCCGGGCTGGTATATGCCCGCGGGGTGGACCGGTTTGTGGCCAGAGCGGCGGAACTCGGCGTGGAAGGGCTTATCGTGCCGGACCTGCCCCTCGATTCGGACGAGGGGCTCCTGGCTGCCGGGGCAAAGCACGGCGTGCATATCGTGCCGGTGATCGCCCTCGGAGCGGCGCCGCACCGGGTGAAGCTCGTCCTCGACGCGGAACCGCGCTACGTCTACGCCTCGCTCCGGCGGGGGATCACCGGTGCCCACACCGAGATCGGCGAGGAGAACATCGCGTTCGTCCGGCTTCTGGGAAGCCGGGGGGCGCGCGTACTCGCGGGATTCGGTATTTCCACGGCGGAGCAGGTACGGGCGGTGACGGAGCACGCCCACGCCGCGGTAGTGGGGTCGGCCTTTGTCCGGGCTGTGGAGGAGTCACCGGACACCCCCTACGACACGGTGTATGCCCGGGCGCGAGAGCTCTCGGGCGCCCTGGAGTAAGCCCTGGAGCGCGAGAGGTGCCTGTCGTGATTGACGCGGCACGGTCGGGGCCATACTTTACTCTCATGGAATTCGATGCGACGGTGGACAACTTTGATAAAGAGGTTCTCCAGACGGATACACCGGTACTGGTTGATTTCTGGGCGGACTGGTGCATGCCCTGCCGGATGGTAGAGCCGGTCCTGAAGGAGCTGGCTGAAACGTTTGACGGACGCGCGGCGATCGCCCGGGTCAACGTGGACGAACAAGGCGAGCTCGCGGCGCGGTACGATATCGTGAGTATTCCGGCTTTGCTGCTCTTCCGCGGCGGCCAGGTTGTGGATCGTCACGTCGGAGCGGCACCCCGGGAAGTACTGGAGGAACTGATCCGGAAACACCTGGACTGACCCGATCGGGCGCCCCGGTGACCTGCCGTCCCGAGGCCCCGGCGCGTCCCGGCGCCCCGAACCTTCACGGCTCGTACACCTCCTCGCTGTTCTCCGTTCCCGGCGTAGCTCCCCGGGTAGGCACGATGTGCCAGTCCGCTTTTGTGTCCGAATCCGTGGCGACGCGGTCGCGGTTGATCGAACGCGTGGCGGTGCTGTCCGAGGGATCAACGCCGTCGTCGGGAACCACAAAATCACCGGCGATCTTCCAGCCTCCCCGGGCGACCACGTCCTTGAAGATCTGCAGCTGCGCTACCGTCCCGAACCCGTGGCGCGGGCACGTGGAGTCGTAGGTCCGTTCGCTGTAGAGGATCGCGTCCATGACCGGTCCGTCGGGAAACTCCGTCAGTGTAAGACCTCCGCTCGTGGTGGGCAGGCCCGTCCCCTCCCACACCCACAGGTCCCACGCTTCCGGGTGGCTGCGCAGTCCCCCGCTGTCAGTTTTATCCTCGGTTTCGTCCACCTCCTCGGGGATATTCTCCGGTCGGAAGTGCACGATGATATAGTCCCCGGACTCCACGGTCATCTCGGGAAATACTTTGCGCGTGGTCCAGCGCCCGGGACTCCCGTTATAGAGCGTCATGCCCCCGAGGTTCCCGTCCTCAAAAACCCGGAGCTCCGCAAAATCGGGGTTGTTGCCGGAGCCTCGTACCACGAGTTCGTTAATCAGGACCCGGGGCAGATCCGGATTCGGCCCGTAGAAGTTGATCAGAACCGAGGCGGTATTTCCGTGTTCGTCTTCCACCACCGCGTCGAGCCAGTATTCCCGGCCTACCCCGAGGGGATCGGCTCCGCTCACGAGCAGCATCTCCTGGGCCCACCGGATCTCCCTGACCTCGATCTCCGGGTCAAACCGCAGGCGCACCGCCTCCACAGGCCGGTTGAAGCGTAACCCCACCGTATCCTCCGTAACCGGCAGAACCTGTTCAAGAACAGGCGGGTCCCACCTTCCTTCGAGTCCTTCCGGCAGCTCCGGCAGCGCGTCGCACCCGATCATGATCGCGATTCCCAGTGAGATCACGGTAACGCCTCCCGCGCTCAGGATCAGGACCGCTATCAACCGTACCGTTCCGATTGCTCGCGTCACAGTCCGTTTCATTCGAGACACCTCCTGTCATTCCTAGTAGGAGTGCGTCAACGATCCTGCTTCATCGCGTCGATCGATCCTTGCGAATCTTTCCGCCGCAGCGGTATACTTTCCACCAGAGAGGCAACGTCGTGGCGGAAAACCCATTATTTGAGAAATACGGACAGACACTTCGGGACGGGACGGTGATCTTCAGGGAGAACGATCTGGGCGACAAGATGTACATCATCCAGGACGGAGTGGTGCGCATCAGCAAGACGATCGACGGGCGGGAACACAAGCTCGCGGAACTTGGCAAGGGCGAGTTCTTTGGGGAGATGGCGATCGTCTCCAATACGCCCCGCTCCGCCACCGCCGTCGCGGCGGGTACGGTGGAGATCCTCGCATTCGACCGCGCTGGATTTGAAGCGATGATCGGCAAGAATACCAAGATCGCGATGAGTATCATCGACAAGCTATCCAAGCGCCTGCAGAACGCCAACACCCAGATCCAGACGCTGGTACGCAGCAACCAGCGGAGCATGATCGCCCTGAACCTTCACAACCGGTTCTCCGAGAAAGGTGACGGCGCGCTTACTCTGGACTCAACGGCGGAAGCGATCGCGCTGGAGCTGGAGTGTCCCCGGGAGAACGTTCTGGAAGTGATCAACGGTTTTGAGCGGAACAGGATCTGCACGATCGACGGAAACGCTCTGCGGCTGAAAGACAGAAAAGCGCTGGTCAAACTGACCGGCACTGAGGGCTGATCCCCCGGGATCGGACCCAGGAAAGGACAACGTACATGTGTGGAATCATCGGGTACTGCGGACCGAGAATCGCCGCGCCGATACTCGTGGAGGGCTTGAAACGCCTGGAGTACCGCGGGTACGACTCGGCGGGTATCGCCGTGGCGCAGGAAGGCCGGTTGAACGTGGTGAAGCGCGCCGGCAAGATCAGCAACCTCCGCAGCCATGTACCACCGGAAATGCCCGGGATTATCGGTATCGGCCATACCCGCTGGGCCACCCACGGAGAGGTGACCGACGGGAACGCCCACCCTCACACGGACCGCGGCGGCAAGGTGGCGATCGTCCACAACGGGATCATCGAGAACTACCAGAGTCTCAAGGACCGACTCGAGTCCGAGGGCGTCACCTTTGTTTCCGAAACGGATTCGGAAGTGATCGCCCACCTGATCGCGAGCTTCTACCAGGGTGACCTGGAACAGGCGGTGAAGGAAACGGTGGGTTTGCTGAAAGGGACCTACGGGATCGTGGCGATGCACGCGGACGAGCCGGACCGCCTGGTGGGAGCGCGCAACGGTTCTCCCCTGGTCCTGGGCGTCGGCGAGGACGAGATGTTTCTTGCCAGCGACGTGACCGCGATCATCGCCCACACCCGGCAGGTGATCTACCTGGAGGACGGCGAAGTGGTGTCCGTCTCCCACCGGGACTACCGTACGACGGATCTGCGTAACAACCATATCGAGAAGCAGATCGACCACATAGGGTGGGAGCTCGAGGAGATCGAGAAAGCGGGATTCACCCACTTCATGGAGAAGGAGATCCACGAGCAACCCGAGTCGATCCGGCGTGCCACCAAAGGGCGGATCGACCTGGAGTACGCCACGGGCCACCTGGGAGGTCTCAACCTGACCAACCGGGAACTCCTCGATATCAACCGCGTCAAGATCCTCGCCGCCGGTACCAGTTACCACGCGGGCCTGGTGGCCGCCTACGTCCTGGAAGCGCTCGCCCGCATCCCCACCACGGCGGAACTCGCCAGCGAGCTGCGCTACCGCAACCCGATCGTGGAGCGGAACAGCCTCTACTTTGCGATAAGCCAGTCCGGGGAGACCGCGGACACGCTCTACGCGATGCGGGAGGTTCAGCGAAAAGGGGGAAGAGTTCTCGGCATCTGTAACGTGGTTGGATCCACGATCGCCCGTGAATCCGACGGTGGCGTGTACATCCACAGCGGCCCGGAGATCGCCGTGGCGTCCACCAAAGCGTTCACCAGCCAGCTCACCGCGTTCTACCTCTTTGCGCTCATCATGGGTCGCATGCGGGATATGTCCCACGAACAGGGACTCCGCTTTGCGCAGGACCTGGATTCGGTCCCCGGTCACATCGAGACGATACTCGGCACCACCGGAAAGATACAGGACCTGGCAAAACGATATGCCCGGTTCGATAATTTTCTCTTCCTCGGCCGGGGGATCAACTATCCCGTGGCGCTGGAAGCGGCGCTCAAGCTCAAGGAAGTGAGTTATATCCACGCCGAGGGGTACAGCGCAGCCGAGATCAAGCACGGCCCCATAGCGCTGATCAACGAGGAGACACCCTCCTTCTTCATCGTCCCCGACGACGGCCTGCGGGGGAAAGTGATCAACAACATGAAGGAAGTAAAAGCGCGGCAGGGACCGGTGATCGCCCTGGCGGTGGAAGGCGACGACGAGGTAGCGTCGATCGCGGACGACACGCTCTTTGTGCCCCACACTTCGGAGCTGATGTACCCCTTCCTCATGACCGTGCCGACGCAGCTCTTCGCGTATTACTGCGCGCTCGAACGGGAGTGCAACGTGGACCAGCCGCGCAACCTCGCCAAGAGCGTCACCGTGGAGTAGCGGTATGAGTCGCGCCTCCGTGCTCCTGGTATTCCTGCTGGCATCGGCGCTCGTTCCGCTTCAGGCTCAGGATCGCGTCCAGGACCGGGATGAGGCGTTTGACGGGTACGTGATCCTTCAGCGGCAGCCCCAGGTCTCCCGGGGAGTGCCGGTGTTGCCGGCGAACACGCTGCGGTACCTGCGCAGCACGTACGATTACGGAGGTACGCTCCTCGAGGTTTACCTGGTACCCGGCGCGGAACCGCCCCGGGACGAACGCAGCTGGGAGCTGGCCGCCTGTCCCGCGGTGACGCTGGAATATCTCACGGACGAACACCTGCCGCTCTGGCGCGTACCCCGGGAGGGGTACCTGCTGTACGTGACGCTCCCCGCGGGGGACGCAGGTAACACCGTTGCCTCCGGCGGGCTATGCGCGTTCGCCGGGTCGTTCGTGGAGGTGTTCGAGTTCTTCCTGGCGGAGAGCCCCCGCCGATTGGAGACGCTCCGACCGCCCCCGGAGTTTCCGGCAGTGCTGCAGGTGCCGCGGTAGAACGGCGCGCCGCTCAAGACTGGTCGCGCTCCAGAGGCGCCGTAGCACGCTGGAGCCAGGCGCGATCCTCCCCATCCAGAAGATCTGAGAGCGCCTCCCGCACACGCCGATGGTACGCGTCCACCCAGTCGAGCTCCGCTTCGGTCAACATCGACGTGTCGATCAGCCGTCGGTCGATCGGGCAGAGGCTGAGCGTTTCAAACCGGAGAAAGGATCCAAACTCGTCTTCCTCGTTCTCCGGTGCTTTTTCTACCACAACGAGGTTCTCCGTACGGATCCCGTATCGCCCCGGCCGGTAGAGACCGGGCTCGTTTGAGCAGAGCATTCCCGGTTCCAGGGGGTAGTCCGACGCACCGGGGGCGATCTTCTGCGGACCCTCGTGGACGTTCAGGACAAAACCTACGCCGTGGCCCGTCCCGTGCCCGTAATTTCGCCGAGTCGTCCAGAGCGGAAGCCGCGCCACCGCGTCGATATCCCGCCCGGGCTTGCCCTCGGGGAACACCAGTACCGCCAGGGCGATGTGGCCTTTCAGGACAAGGGTGAAGTCCTCGCGTATCCGGGAGAACCGTTCCAGAACCTCCGTCCCGCCGGAGCGGTCCAGAGCCACCGTGCGGGTTATGTCGGTCGTACCGTCCCGGTACTGCGCGCCGGAATCAAAGAGGTACACCGCCGGTGGATCGAGCGCCGCCGCGCCATCCCGGGGGGTGCTGTAATGCACGATCGCGCCGTTCCCGTTCAGGCCGGAGATATAGTTGAAACTGTCGCTGATGTATTCGTCGTACCCCGATCGGAACGACCGGAGCTTCTCCGCGAGATGAAACTCGTCGAGGGGCGGTTCAGCGGTCCCTCCGTCCAGTGTCGCCACCGTCCTGTCCAGCCACGCCAGGAACCGTACCAGGGCAACCCCGTCGCGAACCATCGCGTTACGGAGGCATCGCAGTTCCGTGGGGTTCTTGCGCGCCTTCATCGCCGTGGAAGGCTGGATCTCCGGGACTATCACGGTGTGACGCAACCGTTCCGCCACGGACCAGCTGGTGCGTTCCGGGTCGAGCAGCACCGGTCCCGTCAGGGAAGGAAGATCCCGGTCGAACGACGTGTACGGCCGCAGGTCCACCTCGGCCTGTTCCAGCGACTTCCGTGCCTCGCCGGTGAGCCGTGCGCCGTCGGTATAAAGGACGACATTCCCCTCGACATCGATCACCAGGTAGGCGATAAACACCGGGTTGTACGCCACATCGCTGCCGCGCAGGTTCAGAACCCAGGCGATATCATCCAGGGTGGTGATCACGTGCGAGTGCGCCGCCGCTGCGCGGAGTTCGTCCCGGATCCGCTGAAGCCGTGACCGGGGTGTTTCCCCGGTTTGCGTCGTCGCCAGGAGGTACACCGGTGCCGCGGGTATCGTCGGGCGGTCGGGCCACAGTGCCTGAAAAGGATCCTCCGACGCCACGAGCGTTATGCCCCTGTTGCGCAACGTCTTATCCACCGTCTCCCGCCAGGAATCGGTCACGAGCCGGGAATCCACTCCCACGGAGCTTCCCCGGGGGAGCGTCTGTGCAAGCCACTGCGGGTAATCCGCGACGCCCGGTTCGCTCACGCGGTGCAGTACAAACTCCGTTCCACTGATAGCCTCCGTCGCCTCCAGAAAGTACCGTGAGTCGGTCCAGAGACCGGCGTGATCCTCGGTAACGATCACCGTGCCGGCGGAACCGGAAAAACCGCTGATGTACGCGCGCGTCCGGAACCGTTCCGGCACGTACTCGCCCTGATGTGGATCGGAGCTGGGAACAACGAACGCCGTGAGACCCTGTCGGTGCATCCACTCTCGCAAGCCGCGGACCAGTCCGGCCCGGTAATCCTCGTGCTGTGTCATGCAGGGATTGTACCACGGCGCGCCAACACGCACGACGAGAGTTGCTTCCTCGCCGCAGAGACCGTTTCCGCCGCAGCGAATCGCGGCAGATCGGCCGTTGAAAAAGAGTTCGGAATTCGTCGGAAAACCTGTTGACGCTGACGCGCGTGAACTGGTAGATTTCGCCTCGCACCGCAGAGATGCGGTACGCCAACTGGACGGACATGAAGAGGGTGCTGATTGAGCGTTTTAAGAAAAGCGCGGTGAGA
>SLRR01000127.1 GCA_007130865.1 Spirochaeta sp.
AAGCCGGGATGCCCCCGGCTTCCGGCCATGGCACGCAGAACTCCGCCCGGTCCCGTTCACCCGCTTTGGCGTGTCCGAGTGGTACCGGATGCGGTTGGTCTCGTCGACACGACTGGTGTCCACCGGCAGGGACGTGAGGATCACATCTATCTAGGAAATCGGCGGCAGTCACGATCAACGCCGCTTACCGCAACGGCGTGGCGGACCTCGTAGATACGCTCGAACCAGGCAAACCGATGCTCTGAGCACCCTGCTCGTCGCACGCATCGTCACGCTACGCGACGGGTTGTTCCGCGACAAGCAGGGGACTTCTACGGGAACGACGGAGATGAAAATTCTTCGTGAAGGAACAGTCCCGCCGCAATCCAGGGACCGTCGTGGCTCATCGTAAGATCCATATTCAACGGCTCGGTAGCGCTGTAGATGCGAGGCGGCGACAACCGTCCGGTGGATGCAACAGTACGAACGATCTGGAGTGTCATCGCTCTATCGCCGATCGACGAGACCGACCCGGCAAGCCGGCGTGCCAGATACCGGGCCGCACGGGACGCCCGCTCAAGAACATCGCACGGTTCCTGGAGCAGGATATCGTCCGATTCCACGCCGTGGATGACCCTGGCCCAGGGCGGGCCGACACTCCGTCCTGCTCTCGGCCCGAGGGCAAGGGCATGCACAAATCCCTGTCCGTATTCCCAGAGAATGTCATAGAATCGGTCCTGTACACGGGTCCATCCGTGCGCCAGAGGTACGGTCGGAGACGAGAATCCCGTGTCGCGTCGCAGGGGCCACCACCGGTCGAAATCGTCGACCGAACGGGTAATCCTGACCGGGATCGCCCGCGGTGAAAACACCAACCCCGGCGTTGCTTTCATCGCGGCTTTGAACACCGCTTCCTTGGCCGCCCACAGCATCCATAATGCCTGGAACCGGGGCAACGAAATGGTCGCGAGACGGTTGCCGGTTTTACCGAGAACCACCAGGAGCGCGTGCTCGCTCTCGTGAAGGATGCGATCAAAGAACCGGCGGGTCGTACGATTCTCAACCTCCTTCTCACCGGCGGTGTCTCCGGACCAGTGAACCAGGTCATTTCCGAGATACATGAGTTGTTACTGTACCATCCGCAACCGTCGACCGAGACGAGCGGCTCCGGAGAAGAACGCGTCTTCCATCTCCGCCAGCGTCTCGACAATCTGCCGGGATATATCCCGCTGCGCGCGCAAACCCCGGTAGGCGCTTTCCGGCACCATAACCCGGAAATCCACGTAGAACGTTTCGCCCTGTCTGGGAATCGTACCGTAGGTCTCCTGACCGACTCCCCGGAGATACACACAGAGAATCCGCGGTTGCGACCCGAGTCGTTGCAAGTCGTCCACGATTTTCCCCGTACCGTACGCAAAGTTCCGGGTATCCACTCGTCCGTCGCGGCTTCGTTTACCTTCAGGGAAGATCATGAGGCTGTGGCCACGAAGAAGCAAGGCGCGTATTTTGGCGAGAAACCGTCTGGTCTGTTCTTTCGGCGCCTGGCGGACGACGGCGACGCACTTCCCGAGGTACGCAAATAACCGCAACACCGGAATGTGGGCGTAGTTTGTCTTTTCCGGTGTATTCCAGGGAAAGTACCGGTAGTCCCAGAACGCGTGCCACCAGGGCGTGATGGCCCACATAAGAATCACCGAATCGATCATCGTGAGGTGATTGGGGCAGATGAGCAGCGGCTGCTTCCTGTGCCGCTTCAGTGCTTCACGGATGCTTCTACGTACTGACTTGAGATCCGGTACACGGTATGCCAGGACATACCGCAGGAGCAGTATGTATACCGGATACAGGAAGGGCTGCACGAGACGGGATAGAAACGCCTGCAGAGCAAGCCCGATCGAAGCACCACGGCCGAGTCCGGCCGCTTCGTTCTGCCTCATAGTACCGATCTCCATCAACCTTTGATCGCCAGGATCTTCTCCACCGCGTCGCCCAGGGTCTGGATCTCGTCTGCTGTTTCGTCGTCGATTTCAATGTCGAACTTGTCCTCAAAATCGAGGATGATATCCACCAGTCGTGCAGAGTTGACCTTGAGATCGGTCAGGATATTCGTCTCTTCGGTTGCTCCTTCAAGCACCTGCTTGTTCACGGCGAAGGGCCCGATAATGCTCAGCACCTTCTCAAAAACTTCGTCTCTCGTCATCGTCTCCCTCCTCAGGGATATGTTTCCTTCGGGCACTAGCCCGCCGGACCGTTGCCTTCGCTACACGCGACAACCGGTCCTTACTTCATTGATACTTCCGGAATACCACGCAGGCGTTGACATCGCCGAATCCGAAACTGGCTTTGGCCAGCGTCGCAGCCTGATAGTCCCGCGTTTCCTGAACAATCCGCTCCCGGAATCGTTCCAGGTCCGGGTGCAGATCCTCGCAGTTGACCGACCCGTGGATGAATCCCCGGGTTAGTTGGAGAATAGACGCGACACACTCTATTCCTCCCGCAGCTCCGAGAGCGTGGCCGACCAGCGACTTTGTACCGTTGAGCAGCGGAAATCTCTCCGCTTCGAGGTCCAACGCGGCGCGCCAGTTTTCCACCTCCAGAGGGTCCGCCATCGTACCGGTAAGATGGCCGTTGACCAGTTCGATTTCGGTCGGTCGAATCCCCGCATCGGTCACCGCCGCCCGTATGCATCGGCGGACTCCGTCGGGGTTGGGTGCCGTCATGCTGCCTTTACCGCGCTGGCCACCGCTGTTAATGTGCCCTCCCAGAACCTCCGCGTATATCCGGGCTCCCCGTTCAAGGGCACTTTCCAGGGACTCCACCATGAGTACCCCCGCCCCGGAACCGGGGACAAATCCGCCGGTGGACACGCTCATGGGACGGGAGGCTCGTTCCGGAGAGTCGTTGAAACTGCGAGTAAGAACGCGCATCGCGTCAAACCCGCCCCACGTGAAGGGACTGTACCCTTCCGCTCCGCCGGCAAGCATACGGCGGGCCCGTCCCGACCGGATCCGCTCCGCAGCCATGATGAGCGCTTCGGTTCCGGTGGAGCAGGCGCTGGAATTGGTGGTTACCTGCCCTCCGAGACCCAGAAGTCCGCCGATACGGGCACTGACGGCACTGCTCATCGTCTGCTCGACCATCGTGCTTCCCAGACGTTTGGCTCTGCCGGCGTTAACCCCGGGTATTACCTTCACACCCAGAGTATCCACGCCGCCCACGCCGGTACCGACGATAGCACCGGTATCCCAGTCCACGACACCATCGTCCTGTGAATGTTCCGGCAATCCGGCGTCGCGCCAGCAATCCAGTGCGGCGATTCCGGCGTAGGTCATGGAGCTGTTCATCGCCATCAGAACGTCCGGCGAGAAGTACTCCGTCTTGATCTCATCGATGCCCTGCGGAACGCCGCCCACCTGGCAACCGAAGTTGAGCTCCTTCAATTCGTCTACAAACCGGATTCCGGAGCGACCTTCCCGGAGCGCCTTTTCAAACTCGTCCAGGCCGTGCCCGTTGGGAGCGACGACGCCCATTCCGGTGATAACGACACGGTGTTCCGCCACTGGATCACGGTCGGTACCGCGTCTCCACACATCGCTTGAACTATCCGACTTCATCTCGAACTCCTATTCCGGAGGCGGTTGTTTTTGCCACTACGACTCCCTCCCGGTTGGTCATGGTGACCTTTGCCCGGAGTTTGCGTCGCCGCCAGAAAACCAGCTCCCCCCGGATATCCACCGCCTCACCGGGCGATACACTCCTGAAAAATTCCACTTCGGCGTCGGAGAACAGGGTGAGCCACCCGTGCTGCTGATCCGTCGGTAACTCCCGTGCTACAAGGTAGATACCCATGCAGACAACGCCCACCTGGCACATCGTCTCCAGAAGGATAACGCCCGGAGTGATGGGATTTCCGGGAAAGTGTCCCTCGTAGAACACCTCGTCCGGACGAAACGTATACCGTCCGTGGATACTCTGTTCGTCCACCGATACGATTTGGTCGACAAACCGGAAAGGTCGCTGCTGGGGCAGACGATCCAGCAGTTCCCGCGGGGTAAGTACTACACCCATGCTACATTCTCCCGCCGCGGGAGCGTTCGCTCCGGTTGGGATAATCCGCGTACTGGATTCCCCGGAAGATCCCCACCTTGGCGTCCGTGATCACGTAGATCAACTCTTCATCAACAAGAACGCGAGCACTCCCGAGCGCCACGGCGCTGCCGGAGGCGGGCAAATCGGCGTAACGGCGAATGTCCACCTCGTATCGTACCAGCGAGTTATGCGGCCGGATCTGTCCCTGGAAATCCACTTCCCTGACACCCAGCGCGCGTCCGTGTCCCCGGGCACCGCGAAGACCCGCGTAAAGACCCACCAGTTGCCACACGGCGTCTACTCCGAGGCACCCCGGCTGGACCGGATCGTTACGAAAATGGCATTGAAAGAACCAGGCGTCCAGATGTACGTCCTGCTCCGCCACGATCCGGCCGCGATTTCCGTTATGACGTATCTCGGTGATCCGGTCGAACATGAGCATCGGCGGGGCGGGCAGACTGGCAAGCCCTTCCTCGGGCGGATCCTCCACCAGCGAACCCCAGGCAAGCGCCAGGATCTCCTCCTTGGAGAAGGAGGATTTTGCCAGATACTCCTCGTACTTCATGCGGCGGCCACCTCAAACGTTACCGCCCCCCAGGTCAACCCTGCGCCGACCACTGCGAGGAGGATCTGTTCACCCGGCTGGAATCGGTCCCAGTTCTGGGACAGCACCGATGGTGCTCCGGCGGCACCGCAGTTGCCGTAATCCTCGACGTTGGACAAATGACGGTCGGGGACGATTCCGGCGCGGGCCACAACCGACTGCAACATCAACAGGTTTGCCTGGTGCCCGATAAACCAGAAGTCCTCCCTCTCGAGTGTCGACCGGAGATCCTGCACGCACTCCCCGGTCTTACGGATCGCAAAACCCTGCACGGCGGGGCCGTTCTGGTCAAAGTGACCGCCCGAGGGAATCACGACCTTCTTCCAGTTGCCGGGGTCGGACCGGAGCAGCGATGTACCGAGAACAAAACGGCCGGGATGTCTCGGGGAGACCACCGCCGCCGCAGACCCGTCGCCCCAAAGAACCGCGGTATTGCGGTCGTTGTAGTTGATCGTCCTGGTGGTGTTCTCCACGTTAACGATCAGGATGTAGTCCGGAAGTGTGTCGGGCCGCATCCCTTCGAGGAAGTGGAGTTGCGCCGCAAAACTGGAACACGCCGAAGCGAGATCAAAACAGGGAGCGGCGATACCAAGTTCAGCGGCGATCGTACACGCTTCCGCCGGCGTACTGTACTGAGGCGAGCATCCTCCGCTGATGACCAGACCGATCGCATCCGGCGGAACATCGGCCCGCTCCAGAGCCATTCGTGCCGCGCGGGCCCCGCTCCCGGCGTTCGTGTAGAGCGCAACGTCCCGGGCCGCCCGGGGATCCTCGTTGCGCGTATCCCGGATATAGTCCAGCGGCAACACCGTCCTGCGCGTTCTGATACCTACCCGCTCCATGATCCAGGCGTTGGAGGTACCGATATCCAGCTCCTCCAGGAATCGGTTGTCCACGACATTCTCCGGATGAAAATGTCCGATTCCCAGGAGGTGGAGCCCTGCGTCGCCGGTCGCTTCAGAACGATGCAACGTGTTCTCCTCCGTCGGCGCGAATGAGGCTCCCGTTGATCCAGGACGCCTCGTCGAGACTCAGGAGATAGATCACATTCGCGATATCTTCCGGCGTCGTGAGCCGGCCAAAGGGATTGCGAGAGCGTGCCACGGCTTTCATCGACGCGCTCCCGGGGATCGCCCGTAGCGCCGGCGTGTCCGTGACGCCGGCCTGAATGATGTTGGAACGAATTCCGAACGGGGCGAACTCCACTGCGATTGAACGGGAGACGGATTCGAGCGCGGTCTTGGCGGCAGAAACTGCAGCGTATCCGCGCCAGGCGATGTCGTTTCCCTCGCTTGTCAATCCGAAAACGCGGGCATCCTCGGCAAAGAGTCCCCGATTGAACAGCGCCTGGACCCAGGAGAGCAGACTCGTTCCCATGCTGTAGATAGTTCGGGTCATATCTCCGTCGTCGATGAGCGAATCCCCGTACACCGGCGGCACCAGTGGCGAGAGCGCATCGTGTCCTTCTTCGAGCAGATTATGCGCTACCTCGCGAACGTGGTCCGCCGAGGTATCAAACGCGTCGGCAAGACGCTCCATGAGCTGATTCACCCGTTCCTGCCGGTTTTCCGGGACCGGGGCGATCGGCTTGAGATTGCCGAACGCGATCGAATGAAGCAGCACCCGTACCGGCCGGGAATGACCACTTTGGGCCGCCTCGGCGGCCAGGGCGTTCAGTGTCGTTTCAATACCGTCCGGACTCAATGCATCGAGGTTGAGCGCGAGAAACCGCGCCCCCCGCTGCAGACTTCGTCGGATCAGGTCGAACTCTCGTTCGATCCGTTCCATCGCGCCTCGTCGGTCACGATGGACGACGCACACCGAGAGACCCGCCACGGCAAGTCGTTTGGCCGTGGCCAGGCCGAACCCACTCGATCCCCCGAGAATAAGAGCCCATTGCGACGGAGAAAACATGATCACGCTTCCAACCGCATAAACCAAATCATATTTATCATCATTTCATTTTTCGGGAGTAAAGGCAACGCCGATACGGAACTTCTTGATCACGAGGTACTCGTGTTCCCGCTCTGGTTCGAATCGCTCCAGGCGAGCAACCGCTGCTCCCCCTCGAGCGAACGCAGGTGCGTTCCATCCTGCCCCACCTCCAGGACGCCGCGATACCGCCCCGCATCGTCGCGCAACGCCAGATACGCGATGTGAATGAAGCGGTCTTTGATCGTCAACCAGAATTCCGCCCGGTCCCGTTCACCCGCCTTGAATGCACGGACGATCTCTTGCACCATGTGGACGCTCCTGGGAGGATGGCAGTTCTGCACCGTCCGGCCGATGATCCCGGGACTCCGGGGAAACACCCGCTCCGGCGTGTCCGAGTAGTACCGGACCCGGTCGGACTCGTCGACGTAACTGATGTCCACCGGCAGGGACTTGAGGATCATATCTATCTCGGAAACACGTAACGCGCCCACGGAAAGCTGGATCACCGGGTCGTCGCCGGCGGAGGTGTCCTCGAGGCCGGCGGCAAGGGCGTCATCGGAACTGCCGGCGTCGCCGGCACCGACGCTCAAATCACCACTCGCCCCATAAGGAATGTTCAGCGTCACGTCCTGCAGCTTGACCCGGGTGTTTCGTTGCCAGGCTTTGCGCACCGCCTCCGCTTCCTCTTTCTGCCGGGCAATATTCTGTCCCGCCAGCACCACCGAGGGATCCCAGGTATCCCCCGGGGTGATCCAGGCGTACCCGATCGCCGATTCTCCGTGGCGGATCTGAACCCAGTACCGATCGTTGAGCTTTCTCAGGGCTGTGGGAAAGAGAATGCGTTCCTCCATGAAGATCATCATCTTCATCGTCCGTCGCAGCGACCGGGCGCGTCGTTTCACTTCCCGGCGGTTTCCTGAATCCAGAGCGGCACGGAGCGCCTTGAACTCCGCCCGTACCTCGTCGTGCTTTCCCCACATTACCTTGGACGGACCATCAAAACCGACCTGTTCCAGGTAGGGAAAGAGCTGGTTCTCCTTTCGCTGGTAATGGATCTCGAACTTTCCGAGATCCTCCAGGATTTCCCGGAATCCGGTCGGATCGCCGCCGCGCGCCACGCCGCGCGCGCTCCACACCATACGCCGCAGCAAACGTCGCAGATAACGGTTTTCTTCCCGGTACGTATGCACCGGATGCCCCGGCAACGCGTGCGCCTTACCCTGCTTTTTAAGCTGTTGCTCGAACACCGCCACGTGCACGTCGCACACCAGCTGGATATCCGCCGGGGTGAGTCCCTCACGCATGAGATCCTGCTCCATCGCGGCGATCTCTTCCGGGCTGGTGTTCTCGATCAGCTTCCCGAACTTTTTCCGGATCGCCTTTAAATCAGACCCTGCGTGCAGGTCCCGTACGACTTCCTTAAGCTGCGCCCGTTTTTCCGCGTCGTTCTGTATTACTTCCGCCATACCTACAAGTATGGCGAAGGTTCGCGGCGCAATCCTTGACGGAGGTCAAGAATCGCGGGAATT
>SLRR01000041.1 GCA_007130865.1 Spirochaeta sp.
AGATCGCAGGACTGAATAATCCACGCAGTCGTGGAAAAGGGCTTGCGGGCGATAAGAAAGGTATATGGCGGTACCGTGTAGGTGATTACCGAATTCTCTGCCAGATCTTGGACGCTGAGTTGGTGATCCTGGCGGTGACGATCGGGCATCGGAAAGACGTGTACGAAGACTGAGTCGGCTTTTTCTGCATCATCGTGGGCGCCACCCCTTCACACAAAAGATCAGACACTTCTTCTGACACTCCCCTGCACCCGCCCCGTCCACGAGGGCAAAAGAAATGACCGATGCGTGCTGTGATCTTTTTGCCGTTATATCCGGCCAACGCCTCGTCGACATCGCGTTCCGTCCATACCTCTTCCTCCATCCGCGTGGAGGAGAAATTGACCGATGCGCTGATCATCCCCGTCGGTTCCACCTCGTTTAGCGTTTTCAGGCGGTCGATCGTCTCCGGCTCCAGGCTCTTCCACATCGCGGCGATTTCCGGGTTCACTCCGTGAAACTGAAGCTTCACGCGCCGGTATAGTCCTACAATGGAAAAGTCGTTCGTCTCTTCTATCCTGTACTCCATTGTGTTTCCTCCCTGTATCCGTAATGTGAACGTCATCGGTGCGTAATACGTGGTCGTTTCACTGCCGCGCCGGACGTCTCCCGGCGGGGCGCCGTGTATCGCGGTAAATGTCCGGCTGAAGGAATCGGCCGACTCGTATCCGTATTTTACCGCCACGTCCAGAACGCGTAGTTTTCCTTCCCGGAGATCGTTCGCGGCGAGCGTCATTCGACGACGCCGAACGTGTTCCGCGAGCGGTATCCCCGCGAGAAACGAGAAAACCCGCTTGAAATGGTATTCGGAACAGTGAGCCCGACGCGCCACCTCCCGGTAGTCTATCCGACCGTCCAGGTTCTCCTCGATGTACCGCAACGCGGCATTCAGCTTCTCCAGGGTATTCATTGTCGTACCTCCACGTTCGGGACCTTACAATATGGAATACGGGACGCATCCGACATTCGGTGCACGATTATGTCGGGTGGGGCGGGCGGAACCCGATGAGGAGGCACACTATACGCCTTCGTCAATGGGATCGGACGGTCGTTCGCATATTCTTGTGAAGCCGTACGAACAAACAGAGGAATCATCCAGTCCATCGCCGGAGAATGCGTCATGTGCAAACGGGACCAATCCTCGAAGCGGAAAATAGGTTTCCCTGCGAACCCGGCGTTCCACTCTGTTTACTGGGAGTCGTGGTCTTGACGATCAAGTACCTGATCGAGACGGTTGAAGTTTGCCTCCCAGGCCCGT
This sequence comes from Spirochaeta sp., assembly GCA_007130865.1. GTDB lineage: Bacteria > Spirochaetota > Spirochaetia > DSM-27196 > Alkalispirochaetaceae > Alkalispirochaeta. The sequence goes on from SLRR01000041.1 coordinate 1,298, forward strand.
TTGTAACGCTCAATCCACTCCATTGCCGTCACGAGTCGGTCCGGGTTCAACCGCGCCGGGCGCCGTTGTGCGTCGCGTGACCGGGAAACCAGCCCCGCTCGCTCGAGAACTTTCAGGTGCTTGGTTATGGCCGGCTGAGACAGACTGAAAGGTTCCGACAGTTCGCTCACGGTTGCCTCGCCGGATGAGAGCCTCTCCACCATCGCACGGCGAGTGGGGTCTGCAAGTGCGGCAAACACGGCGTCGAGCGCAGGATTTGTCTCGGATACGTTCGCAACGGTTTTAATGGATGGACCCCTGTAAATTAAGCAAAGGTTATATAACTATGCTGTAAATTACAGGAGGACACAAATTTTGTCAAGTTCGGAGTTTCAGGGCGTCAGGTCAGCTCGTTGGTGTCGCCACCGGACCCCATACTCCCTGGCGCGCCGCCGTACGAACGTACTCGGAGAAGTCACGCGGCGGCCGGCCGAGCGCTTGATGTACTCCGTCGGCGGTAGACTCGTTTCGTCCATCCAACAGTGTGGTGAAGAGGTAGCGGACGAGGTCGGTCTCCTCACGGGACACACCCTGAGCGGCCATTCCCGACGCGAAGTCGTCAGCAGATATGGGTTCGAACGTGATCGGTCGACCCGTTGCCTGCGAGATCTCCTCAATTGCTTCGGCGAAGCTGATCAATCGCGGGCCGGTGAGCTCGTATAATTTCCTTGCGTGTCCGTCCTCGGTGAGGGCGGCCGTGGCAACATCTGCTATGTCCTCACAATCGATGAACGGCTCACCTACCGCGCCGACCGGGAGCGCAACGTGTCCTGAGACGACTGCGTCATGCAGAAAGGCTTCGCTGAAGTTCTGGTTGAACCAGCTTGCCCTGAGGATCGTCCACTCGAGACCGGACTCCCGAAGAATTTGCTCGCACTTGACGGCTTCCACTTCGCCGCGACCGGTGAGAAGCACGACCCGCGTAACTCCCTTCTCGGCCGCGCGATCCACGAACGCCGAGATGTGATCCCGTGCCCCCGGAACGGTGAGGTCGGGTGCGTACGCGATATACGCCGCGTCCACACCTTTCAGGGCTGCCGCCCAGCCTTGCGGCCGATTCCAGTCGAAAGGAGTCTCGGATTTTCGAGACCCGACGCGCACCCGACAGTTGCGCTTTTCGAGTCGTTCCACCACCCGGCGGCCGGTTTTTCCGGTGCCGCCCAAAACCAAAACGTTTCTGTTGTTCGTTTTCTGTCGTCCAGTATCGGGACAAAAGTCAGGATAAACCATGATAGATCGTCGAAAAAAATTGACTGAACATCCGGCTGCGTTGGACAATCGGTCTTTTTGCGGGTAACCTTGCCGTATGACAACAGTGACCATGTCTTCGGCACCTGATCTACAACAAGTACTTGAAGGAAGTGACCCGGTCGCGGAAGCTCTGCAATCGCTGCGCATGACCGGCACGTTCTATTGCCATTCCGTATTAACGGCTCCATTCTCGATCCGAATTCCCGAGATCACCGACTGTCTTATGTTTCACGCGGTGACCGAAGGGAGTTGCCGGTTGCGGGCCCCCGACGGCGAGGAGCATGCACTCGAGCGTGGCGACCTCGCGGTTTTACCCTATAGTCGTGGGCACGTGATTTCTTCCGATTCGTGCAGGAAGACCGTTGATCTGTTTGACCTGCCGCGTGAGCTTCTTAGCGAACGCTTCGAGATTCTCCGTTACGGCGGGGGCGGAGATCGGGTCCGGATTTTATGTGCTGCGGCGTGCTTTGATCACCCGGCAGCCCACCGAGTTCTGGATATGCTTCCGGGCGTGTTGATACTCCGTGGAACCGGGCAAGGGATGCGGTCGGACATCGAGAACATACTCTCGCTGATGGCCAACGAAGCCCGATATCTGCAACCCGGCGGTGAGACGGTGATTACGCGACTTGCCGACATCGTTATCATACAGGTCATTCGATCGTGGATTGCTGAAGCAGGTGCGGCTCATTCCGGGTGGCTTGGAGCGTTAAAGGACCCACGGGTCGGACGCGCTTTACAACTGATCCACCGTGATCCGCAGCGACAATGGAGTGTCGAAAAACTGGCACGTGGCGCCGGTATGTCGCGATCGGCGTTTTCGGCACGCTTCGCTGAGCTCGTCCGGGAGCCTCCATTGCACTATGTAACACGGTGGCGCATGGAGCTGGCGCGCTCCTGGCTGAAACGGTCCGACAGGTCGATCGCCGAGATAGCCGAAGGCCTGGGATACGGGTCGGAAGCCGCTTTCACCCGTGCGTTCCGACGAATCTCCGGAGAGACCCCGGGGAGGTTTCGACGCGGGCAGGGCTTTGATGGTGGTCAGGCGTAACGTTCACCGGAGACGGCATCCGCCGCCGGGACCACGTGAAGTGCGGTGACATGGCGCCCAACGTCACTACGAGGCGAGTCGCGACTACCCGCGTTCACCTCCCGGGGTTCGAAAATTCCAGGTACCGGCGCTTGTGCGGAGGGGCAAGTTTCTCAATTGCGTATCGAAGAGTGGTCCGCGGCATGGTCGCGGCCGTCCGGTCGAGGAATGCGGTCAGCAGGTTTTCGTCGGTCTTGCCTACCTCGCGCAGCAGCGTACCGACGGCTTTGTTCACCAGGTCTTCCAGATCGTTAACAAGTTCTCCGGCCAGGCGCATGGTGTCCTGGGTGTCTCCTCGTTTGAGAAAAAAGAGCGTGCTGTAGAGTGCGGTTCGACGTTTCCATTGATTCTCCGACAGTGCAAGCTCGTAGATTGGATCACGCGATTTATCAAACAGATAGCCTCCGACGACGTGCGGAGCCGCCCGGTCGACCAGGTCCCAGTTGTCGATTCGGTCATGCCGCCGCATGTACAAATCAAAAAGTTCCTTGCGTTGATCGTCGGTGATCTTCTTTTTGCGAGCCTTGTAATCGAGGATTGCCATGGCTCCCATACGGACCTCGTAAAAGTCGCTTTCCATCAGCCGTTCCACCTGATCCAGCGGCAGATCCGTGAACTCCCTGGCGGTCTTGAACACGGTGCCGAACCGCACCCCGAAAGCGGCCGTATCCGGGTTATCGCCTTTGTAGAAGCGCTGAAGCTTCTCTTTTTCTTTCTCGGAAACGTGAGGTCGAAGCGCCTCAATAAATGTATCCGCAGTCATCGACTCCTCCCTTGGTATACCATTTTATTATATAACTGATAAGTAAAATAAAGACTGCAATCGTCGGTGTCAAGGTCGTTATACGCTTGAATTATGACCGATTCGATCAGTAAAATTGGAATTCGATCTACGGCAGCGAACGTCGCAATGGGATCGGGACCTGTCCTGTCGAATTCCGAGCGGGTTGAACGACCATATAACGGGAAAATTAATGAGAAGGAGCGTTGAGATGAAAGTTATGGTCTTTGTCAAGGCAAGTAAGGAGTCGGAAGCCGGGATCATGCCCGATGAAGAAATTCTGACGGCGATGGGGCGCTACAACGAAGAGCTGGTCAACGCGGGGGGTCTCCTCGACGGCGATGGGTTGCGTCCGAGCTCGGCGGGAGTCCGGATTCGATTCTCCGGAACGGATCGGAGCGTCGTCGACGGACCATTCGCGGAAGCGAAGGAACTTGTGGCCGGCTACTGGGTTTGGAACGTTGATTCAATGGAACAGGCGATCGACTGGGCGAGGAAGTGCCCGGGGGAGGACGGTGAGCTGGAAATTCGTCCTTTTTTTGAGCCGGATGATTTCGGCGAAGCGCTCACGCCTGAACTGCGGGAGGCGGAAGCGAAGGTGAGCCGTAAGGAAGCCGAGAACCGGGCACGGTTGAAAACACAATGAAGTACCTCTGTCTCGGATACTACGACGCGGACGCTTCAAAACGAATATCGCGCGCGGAACTCGACGCGATCGTATCCCGGTGTCCACAGTACGACCAGGACCTTCTCGCGAGTGGCAAGGTGAGGACCGTGGCAAGTCTGGTGGAGGACGAAGTTATCACTGTTCACACCCGCGGTGGAGAGCCGGCAACGATTGATGGTCCCTACGTTGAATCGAAGGAGCAGATCGGATCGTTCTTTGTTCTCGAGGCTTCCGACTTGAGCGACGCGGTGAGGATTGCTTCCCGGCACCCGGCCGCCCGGCTCGGTGAGGATCTCGGTTGGGCGGTCGAAGTCCGGCCCATTGCAAACTTCGAGGAGCACGGATGAGTGCGGTTCCCGCGGCCGAAGCCGGGGGCCGCGAAAGCGCCTCCGGCGATGTTCAGCGACTCGTCGAATCGACCTATCGCGCCGAGTCCCGGCGGGTGCTTGCCACACTCGTTCGCCTGCTTGGTGACCTGGAGCTCGCCGAGGAGGCCCTTCAGGAAGCGTTCCGGGCTGCCCTTGAACGCTGGCCGACCGCGGGAATGCCCTCAAATCCGAGGGCATGGCTTGTTTCCACAGGCCGATTCAAGGCGATCGATGTGCTGCGCAGGCGCTCGCGAGTCGATCACTGGGACAGCGAGCGTCTGGAAGCGGTCGCAGGGTCACAGGTGGAGGGTGCGGAAACGGATCGCGCGCTGGAACACATTCCCGACGATCAGTTGAGGCTGATATTCATCTGTTGTCATCCGGCGTTGTCTCAGGATGCTCAGGTGGCGCTGACGCTCCGCGAGGTGTGTGACCTGACAACTGAGGAAATCGCGCGTGCCTACCTTGTACATGCGTCCACCGTTGCCCAGCGAATCGTCCGCGCGAAGGCGACGCTGCGCAAGAGGAAGGCTGCGGTCGAGCTGCCGGTTGCTGATGATTTGCCGGACCGCCTCGAGGCCGTCCTTCGGACGATCTATCTTGTGTTCAACGAAGGCTACATGGCGTCCGGCGGGGCGGCAATTACGCGGACCGATCTGACCGGCGAGGCGATTCGTCTCGGTCGTCTGCTCGTCAAGCTCCAGTCCGATCCGGAAGCGTACGGTCTGCTGGCGCTGATGTTGCTTCAGGAATCGCGGCGTGAGGCGCGTACCACGGCCGAAGGAGACATCGTTCTCCTTGAGGACCAGGACCGTTCGCAGTGGAATCGTGAACAGATCCGGGAAGGGTTGGAACTGGTAGAACGGGCCCTCTCGACGAGGACCGTCGGCGGGTACACCGTACAGGCGGCGATCGCAGCCGAACACGCAATCGCCTCCGAGTACGGTGCCACCCGTTGGGATCGCATCGTAGCGCTTTACGATCTTCTGTTCCGTATCGAGCCTACACCGATTGTCGAACTGAATCGGGCGGTAGCGATCGGTATGCGGGACTCGGCCGAAGAAGGCCTGAGGCTTGTCCGTGAAATTCTCGCGCGCGGTGATTTGTCGGACTTTCATCTGCTCCACGCTGCATGCGCGGATCTGTACCGACGGGCCGGTATGCGGGAGGAGGCGCGAGTCTCCTACACGCGTGCACTCGAGTTGGTTCGTCAGGAGCCGGAACGACGGCTGCTTCGTCGCAGGCTCGAGGACCTGAACCTGGACCGGGACCGGGAAACCGGCGACTCGTGACCACGCGGAAGTCAAATTTTCCGCGTCTCTTTGACAAACTTCATAAAAATTGTCAAGAATTAAGCATGAAATATTTGTGCCTGGTCTACAGTGAGGAGGCAACGCTGCATTCGTTGCCCGAAAGCCCCGACGATACGGAATGCGGCGCGTACGCCGAATCGCTGGCAACGGATGGCCGGTTGATTGCCGGCGAGGCGTTATACCCGATTAGTTCGGCCACGACGGTACGTGTCCGAAACGGGAAAGTTTCGGTGACGGACGGTCCGTTCGCTGAAACCAAGGAACAGCTTGCGGGCTTCTACCTTGTGGAAGCGGCTACGAACGAGGAAGCTCTGGAGATCGCCGCACGGATCCCTCCGGCCCGGGTTGGAAGTATCGAGGTACGCCCGGTTCGTCAGCTTGAACTGTGACGCAGAGTCGCAACGCCTGACTCGCGGCGCTGGACGGTCGTACGATCCTGGGGCGGACGTGAGTCGGCTGACGATCAGTCGCCACCTGAGGGACCTTGATGCGGTCGTCGACCACCTGAGAGACGAGTTCAACCAGGACACGGTGCTGCTGGTTGGTCATTCGTGGGGCGGAGCACTCGGTATACGCTACGCACATTCGCAACCGACAAAAGTATCGCACGTGGTGGCTGTTGCTCCGTTGATCGCACCGGCTGATTCCCAGCGCGCGGCATACGAGTTCGTACGTTCGGCGGCGACCGCGCGCGGCGACGGGGACGTGCTGTCCCGCCTTCGCGACCTTGGGAGTCCGCCGCTCGACAACTCCGACGACCTCCTCGTGCTCGAGAGTCTCACGGATCGGTACGGCGGGGTTTTCCATCAGCGTCCGCGGCGGATCGCGGTTCTCATGAGCGGGATTCTTCGCGGCCTCGTGAGACCGTGGGAAATTCCCCGTCTGATTCGGGCGAATGAAATCACACTGGCGGCGATGCATGACGAACTGCTGAAGTTGGACCTGCGACAGTCCGTCCCGACGATAGAGGTGCCGCTCCTGATTCTCCTGGGACGGCATGATCGGCACGTGGACTCACGAATCGCCGCCCGTTACCTGGAGACGGTGAGAGCACCATCCAAGCGACTGTTCTGGTTAGAGCACTCAGCACACAACGTTCCTTTCGAAGAGCCGGAGCGGTTTACCGAGATCGTGACCCGGGTTTTGCTCGAGGGAGCTTCCGTGCCATGAATGG
>SLRR01000006.1 GCA_007130865.1 Spirochaeta sp.
CAGGTTTCAACCTCCGCTACAACGAGTCTTTACTCTCTTGAGTCGCAGCCGGGATCCGTCGTCGGCATGCCATCTAGATACCGGCGGACCGCTTCGTCGATCTCGCGGATCTCCGTGGAACGGGGCGTGATTCCGGCGGCGCTCAACGCCTCTCGAGCACCCGGACCCATGTGCCCCACGAGAACGGTGCGGCAATCGCGTATCGTTTCCACCATCTGACGATGGCGGCTGTCGGCACCGTGGTCGTGGTCGTGGTTGTGGCCGTGCTCGTAGCCGTGCTCGTGGCCGCGTGTGTGATGTCCAGCTTTGGGACGAAGCACGCCGTCCACGATTCGACCCTCCTGAATCTCAACGACCAGGTAGTATTTTGCCCGGCCAAAGTGTTGACATATTGTTTTTCCATCGTCGGTAACAACTGCGATCTTCATCGGAAGCATCCTTAACTAGTCGGTATTATCCCGGAACTGCGTGTTCCAGCTTGTCCACCAGCTCTGTGGCGGTTCGGTCCGTGCGGAATTCAACGGAGAACGAACGCCCGTATAACCATGCCTGCGACAACTCCCTGCGGGTACGCAGTACACCGTCCGGGACAATCCTGTGTTCCTTCAAGGCGTCCCGGAGGTACTGTTCGGTCTCCGGGGTGTCGACACGGTTCAGCAGATACGACAAGCCCCGGACCGAATTCCGTTTGGCGCGACCGCCTTGTACTCAGGAGGGATCGTGTCCCAGCGCAGAGCGGCGTTCGGAATCCGGCGCGGATCGTCCACGGGACAACTTACGACACCACCCTGAAACACAGTTCCTCCGAAATAGTCCATAAGCACGGCGGGCGGGGAGGAAACGCCCAGGACACTCCCGAGCCCGAAATTGGTGGAGTCCGCGTCAAGAACGGTTACTGTGTATCCTCGGTTTCTCAGAGCGTTTGCAGTTAGGACGAGGGCTGTGCTCTTACCGGCGCCACCTTTCCCGAAGAATCCGATCTTCCTGCCGTGCAGGGAGTACACCATCCCTGCGTCATCGGTCGCCATCATAATCTCCCTCCCGGCTTGTCCAGAACCAGCGTCCGTAGCGGCGGACTCGCTGTACCTTGCTGTTTTCCACCATGGTATGAGGGATCTCCTCCACCGGAATGGGGTGCCGTTGTATTACGTCAACCAGTGTTTCCTGTACGTCGCCGCCGGTGAAATCGAAATCAGGCGGTGTCGGCGGCAACACCCTGGCGGCGGTTCCCAGTAACGCCAACGCCCGCAGTTGCCCCTCGCGGTCGGTGGGTCTTACCCAGGACTCGTAGGGCGGACGTTCCGGATACGAGAGATCGATCCGGTCGGGCCGGATCTCCAGGAGGTGCTCGGCAATCGCGGTGAGCGCACCCTCGTTATCGTTGACTCCGCGTAAAAGCATCACCTCTACCCAGAGTGAACCGCAAAACTCCTCACGGAAACGGCGTAATCCGTCCAGGTGCTTCTCCAGTGTGAGCGACCGTCGCGGACGATTTATCCGTCGGAAAAGGTCGTCCGTCCCCGCGTCCAGGCTCGGCATGACCGCGTCGGCGCGTAGAAGATCATTTCGAACTTCCCGAACCTCCAGAAGGGACCCGTTGGTGATTACGGCAACGGGAATATCGGTGGAATCCTTGAGACGTGGTATGATCGCTCCCAGCTCGCTGTTGAGCGTGGGTTCTCCGGATCCGACCACCGTGATCCAGTCTATTCGATCCCCTTGGTGCGCGCAGAGTGCCGCTTCCACTTCCTCGAGGATCGTGCAGGCAGGAACAAAAGGTTTCCGGTCTCTCGTAAACCGTCTGGTCCGCCCGAGCTGGCAGTAGACGCAGTTCCAGTTGCACGTTTTCATCGGTATCGGGTCGATACCGAGCGAACGTCCGAGACGGCGGGATGGAACCGGACCGTATACCTTTGCCATAACCTGTGCCATTATACCATTTTTATGGTACAACGTACAAGTAAATAGTACGCAAACAAGGAGGGCGATGATGGACCAGGAGTCCCTGAAAGTAGGCCGACGTGTTCGTACCCTGCGGGACGAACGAGGACTCTCGCTGCGGGCCCTGGCCGAGGCGTGCGATCTCTCGGTCAATGCGATCAGTATGATCGAACGGGACGAGAGTTCTCCCAGGGTATCGACGCTTCACCTTCTGGCGCGAGCACTCAACGTGAGAATCACCGACTTTTTCGAGAGTGAGAACCAACGGTCGGTGGTATTCGTCCGCCGGGGGGACCGCGCGGGCACGACGAGTAATGACATCACGATCGAGAGCATCGGAACAGGTCTCCGCAACCAGCAGCTGGAACCGTTTATCGTTACCATCCCCGGGGGCAGCAGCAGCGGCGAACACGTGGAACATCCTGGACAGGAGTTTGTCTACTGCCTTGAGGGACGCGTTGAATATGCTGTCTCGGGGGACGCTTTTATCCTCGAACCCGGCGACAGTCTGCTCTTTGACGCCACCCAGAGCCATTTTTTCAGAAACGCCGAGGCCGCCCGGGCAAAGATTCTGCTCGTACTTCAGTCACCGGAAGGCACGGGTGTCGCCCGGGAACGGCACATGGCCAGAGATACCCTCACACGGTAGCACTCGTTGGAGTTATTTGCCCGGATTGGGGAGCGATTTTTTGGTCTTTTATCGATGATTTGTTTCAGATAGGGATCTTTTCACCAAATTCCCCGGAGACATGATATGCTGTATTCGGCAGGGGCGGGCTCACTTTTAAAGGGTGGAGTTTTGGCTGTTTTGTTGTTACCTTTTATTTAGTCGTTTTTAGGAACGGGAAAGGAATGCGTAGTATGGCACGAACCAGATTGAAAGAGCGGGTTTTTTCCGCTCATGAGGTTGCCAATATTTGCGGTGTGGTCAACCAGACCGCTATAAACTGGATCGACAAGGGGCACCTGGAAGCGTTCAGGACCCCCGGCGGTCAGTACCGGGTATATCCGGACGTGTTGGGCAAGTTCCTGCAGAATCAGGGTATGCGGCTCCCGGAGGAGCTCCGCAAGATCCTGGAGGAGCAGTCCAAGATCGAGCAGGTGGTCATCGTGGATAACGATCAGAAGTTCAACGAGGAACTACGCCAGTTTCTTGCCGGCCGGTACCCCGCGTTTACCGTGAACCAGGCGTTTGACGGATTTGACGCGGGCCGGGCGATACCGCTGCACAAGCCCGACGTGGTGGTTCTGAACGTGGGGCTGCCCGGGATCGACGGGTTCAAACTGTGCCGCCAGATCAAGGAAGACGAGACGCTTACGCGACCGATGGTGATCGCCGTTGGTTCCAGCGACGATCCCAAGGCCGAGTCCAAAGCTACCGAGGCCGGTGCCGACGCGTTCCTCAAGAAGCCGGTGGATATGGATCAGCTGCCGGAACTTCTGGAACGTCTCGCCGAGGCGCGGGCTACGCGCCGCATCTGATCGACTCCGGCGCGTGGGCCGGTTGATCCGGCCGGCTTCGTCAAGCCCGGTTACCCGTCCTCGTCCAGCGCCAGTATCTCTGGTATTCGATTGAGGTCCACGTTTCCGCCGGAGAGCACCACTATCACCTGTCGGCCACCGCGGTCGATCGTCCCCTCCAGCAGCGCCGCCAGGGGCACGGCCGCGGAGGGTTCCACCACGATTTTCATCCGTTCCCAGATCAGCCGCATCGCCCGGACGATACTCTTCTCGGAGCACAACCCTATCCCTTTGACGGCGGAACGGATAATACCGAAGTTCAGCTCGCCCAGGCCCGTACGCAAGCCGTCCGCTACCGTTTTTGCGGGCATCGCCGGTTGGCGCCGGCCCTCCCGGAGGGACTGGTACGCGTCGGAGGCGAGCTCCGGCTCCGCACCCCAAACGGGGAGATCCGTACCGTAGTACCGCGCCGCCAGGGCGCACCCCGACAACAATCCTCCGCCGCCCACCGGCGCCAGGATCAGTTCCGGGTGATCAAGCTGCTCCACTATCTCCAGGCCCACCGATGCCTGTCCGGCGATGATGTCGCGGTTGTCGTAGGGATGGACAAAGTGCGACTGTGTCTCCTCGACGATCTTCCGGGCGGCGGTTTCCCGCGCCTCGTCGTTGGGTTCGCAGAATGCGATCTCCCCGCCGTACCGCCGGACCGCGGCTACTTTCACCGCGGCGGAGTTTTCCGGCATCACGATCCGGGCGGGTACCTTCAGAAGCCGCGCCGCCCAGGCGACCGCCTGAGCGTGGTTGCCCGATGAATGGGTGACGACGCCTTTCTCGATACGCTCCCAGGGTTGCTGCAGGAGGTGGTTGAGCGCTCCCCGCGCTTTGAACGCCCCCACCTTCTGGAAGTTCTCGCACTTGAAGAGTACCGTCGTCCCCACGAGTCGGGAGATCGTGGCGTTGGACATCAGAGCCGTTCGGTGAACCCAGGGTGCGATCCGTTCCCGGGCTTCGCGCAACTCTTCTCCGTTGGGGGCATCTGCAGGCAGGTCCATTCAATTTTCTCCTTGCCAAGACTGTAGTGCCCCGCTCCGGTGGTGTCAAACACCGGCAGGTATCGTATGATCCCGGTGATGCAAAGCCTCCAGGATTACCGTGCACCGCGGGAACAGTTCCTTCCGGTTGCGAAGGAAGATTTTCAGACGGAAAACCTCCAGAAAGACCGGACCGCACCGGACTTTGTTTTCATTACGGGCGACGCCTACGTAGACCATCCGTCCTTTGCGGCAGCGCTGATCGGCCGGCTTCTCCGGGACGAGGGGTACTCCGTGGGGATCATCGCGCAGCCGGACTGGCGTTCTCCCGACGATTTCCGCCGCCTGGGGCGCCCGCGTCTGGCCTTCCTGGTGAACGCGGGAAACGTGGATTCTCTGGTGGCCAACCGCACCGTCTCGGGAAAACCCCGCCGCCGGGATGCCTACAGCCCGGGCGGTATAGGCGGACACCGGCCCGACCGCGCTACGCTGGTGTACTGCACGCGGATCCGCGAGGCGTTCAAGAACGTGGACATCGTGATCGGGGGAATCGAGGCTTCCCTGCGACGCTTTTCCCATTACGACTACTGGTCGGACGGGATGCGGCGGTCCATGCTGCTGGACAGCAAGGCTGATCTCCTGGTGTACGGCATGGCGGAACGGGCGATCCTGGAGATCGCGCAACGGCTTGATGCGGGTACCCGGGCGGCGGAGATCCGGGACGTGCGGGGAACGGTGTGGCGGTGCCGCGCCGGAGAAAGCGATGCGGTGCGGGAGGATCGTTCCGTCGCCGGGCATCACCTCGTGGACGAAGCGGCGCGCGAGTTCGATCGCCGGCGGGTGGACCTGCCGGACTGGGACCGGCTCAGGGATCCGGACGAGGGGAAACGGGCGTACGCGGAGTCCTTCCGGGAACAGAACCGAAATACCGACGCGATCAACGGTGATCTTCTGGTGGAACGGTACGGCCCGACCCTGGTAGTTCAGAACCCGCCGGCGCTTCCTCTGACCTCGCAGGAGCTCGACCGTGTGTACGAGCTGCCCTATACCCGGACGTTCCATCCGGACTACCTGGAAGAGGGAGGCGTGCCGGCGATCGAGGAGGTCCGGTTCAGCCTGGTGAGCAATCGCGGCTGCTTCGGCGCGTGCACGTTCTGCGCCCTAACCTACCACCAGGGACGGCGCATGCAGGCGCGCTCCCGGGAGAGCCTGATCCGGGAAGCCACGGTCCTGACGAAACTCCCGGGATACAAGGGATTCATTCACGACGTGGGCGGACCGACGGCCAACTTTTTCCAACCCTCCTGCGATCACCAGCTCCGCGCGGGAGTGTGCAAGGATCGTCAGTGCCTGGGTTCAAGCCCCTGCCGGAAACTCCGCGTGGATCACCGGGACTACCTGGAAATTCTGAGAGCACTCCGCGCGCTGCCCGGCGTGAAGAAAGTGTTCGTCCGCTCGGGCCTGCGCTTTGACTACCTGCTGCTCGACGGGGACGAGACGTTCTTCCGTGAGCTCTGCGAGCACCACATCAGCGGCCGTCTCAAAGTGGCGCCGGAGCATATCGCGGACCACACCCTGGAGACGATGGGAAAGCCCCCGAAACAGGTCTACGAGGAGTTCCGCCGGCGGTACCGATCGATCAACCGCTCCCTGGGACCGGAGTTCGCGAAGCAGCAGCTCGTACCGTACTTCATCTCGAGCCACCCCGGCACCACCCTGTCCGACGCGGTGGAACTGGCGGAGTACTTTCACAAAGCGGGAGCGACGCCGGAACAGGTGCAGGACTTCTACCCCACCCCGGGGACGCTCGCAACCTGCATGTACTATACCGGGCTGGATCCGCGGACCTCGGCCCCGGGTAAAACACCGGCGCCGGTGTACGTGGCGCGGTCGCCCCGGGAGAAAGCGTGGCAGCGCGCACTCCTGCAATATCGCGACCCGAAGAACCGCGACAAGGTCCGGGAAGCGCTGATCGAAGCGGGCCGCCGGGACCTGATCGGGAGCGGACCGGGATGCCTGGTGAACGACGCGCCGCGGGGTTCAACCGCGGCAAGAAACGGGCGTGGAAAAAGAGTCCGCGGAAGAGGCGGGAACCGGGCGACCCACGGACGTTAAGCTGCGGGGCGCTCAGTCAAAAGGAATCGCCCCGTTCAGAACGCGGCTCTCTATCTCCTCCCCGCGTCGGTAGTAGTCGGGCTTGCCGTACCGTGCGCCCGGAGAGTCCTCCTCGAGACGGAAAACGATGACGTATCCCGCTTCGGGGTTGACGATCCAGTACTCGCGTACGCGATGGCGCTCGTAGAGACCGAGTTTCTCCGTCTGGTCCTTGTACCCGGTCGAGGGCGAGAGGATTTCCACCACCAGATCCGGCGCGCCGCGTCCGCCGCGCTCATCCAATCGCTCCGGCCGGCAGAACACGGAAATATCCGGCTGCACTACGGTGGTGATCTCCTCTTCGGAGGCGGCGTCGTGCTCGGGAAACCGCACGTCGAAGGGCGCCATGTACGTCTCGCAGCGTGAGAGGTCCGTTACGTCCGAGATCCGGCGATACAGAGCCCCCAGAATCCTCTGGTGCGTGCGTCCCGGAGCGGGGCTCATGTCGTAGGCTACCCCGTCGATAAGTTCCCACCGTTCATCCTCGGGCCACTGCAGATAGTCGGCGTAGGTGAAGGTGCCTGGTTTCTGCCTCGGTACTGCCATAACGTCTCCATTATACCGTAATCGGCGGCCCACGGCCAATCACGAAAAGACGCCGCCACGAGAGGACGCCGCGAGCGGACTCCAGGAGCGGACCCCAGGAGCGGGCGCCCCCGCAGTGCCCCCCGAAGGCGTCCTGAACAGGACGCCACGCCGCGTACGTTCCCGGCGGCGCCCCCGTATGGAAACCGGGCGGCAGCAGGTGGTAATCTTCCGGCATGGCACAAGACCTGACAGCGATCGTGGGCGCCGGAGCACTGGGCGCGATGTACGCGGGACAGATTCAGCGCGCGGGCCTGCCCGTGGCGTTTGTCGCGGAGGGAGCGCGCGCGTCCCGACTCAAACAGAACGGCGTCGCGCTCAACGGAAAGCGGACGCACATCCCGGTGATCCCCTGGGACGTTCCGCCGGTGCAGCGGATCATCGTCGCGGTGAAACACCACCATCTGCCGGAGGTCTGCCGGCGGATCACCGCTCTCGCCGACGGGGATACGGTGGTGCTCTCCGTTATGAACGGGATCGACAGCGAAGCCGCGCTCCAGGAGGCACTCGACGCGGCGGCGAGCCGCGCCGACTCACGCGCGGCGAACGGATCCGCCGAGCCGGCCGACTCCAGCGGAGCGAGCCCCCGCGGCGCGATCGTCCTTCCGGCGATGGCCGCCGGCATGGACGCGGTGCGGTACGACGACGAGGTGTCCTACAAGAGCCTGGGGCGCATCGTCTTTGGTGCGGCGGCGACGGGCACCAGGTCCAGTGCCGCGGTGGAGCAGATGCGTGCGTTTCTGGAACGCGCAGGGA
>SLRR01000032.1 GCA_007130865.1 Spirochaeta sp.
GCCACTCCAACTGAGGAGGATTGCGAGAAATCCGCGCGTGTCGTGGAGCAACTGATCCGCCCCACGGGCCTGCTCGACCCGGAGATTTCCGTACGTCCCACCACCGGTCAGATCGAGGACCTTCACGGCGAGATCGTCAAGCGGATACGCGCGGGTCAACGTGTTCTGGTGACGACCCTGACCAAGAAGATGGCTGAGGATCTCACGGACTACCTGGTCAACCTTGGCCTCAAGGTACGGTACCTTCACTCGGAAATCGAGACGATCGAGCGCGTAGAGATACTCACGGAGCTGCGGACGGGGACGTTCGACGTCCTGGTGGGGATCAACCTGCTCCGGGAGGGGCTCGATCTGCCCGAGGTGAGTCTCGTGGCGATTCTTGACGCGGACAAAATAGGGTTTCTCCGGTCCGCCACGTCTCTCATCCAGACGATCGGTCGGGCGGCGCGCAACGTGGACGGTATGGTGATCATGTACGCCGACGAGCGATCCCGGGCGATGGACGTGGCAATCGCGGAGACGGAGCGACGTCGTGCCGTGCAGAAAGCGTTCAACCAGGAGCACGGTATCACCCCGGCGTCGATCCGGAAAGCGGTACAGGAGATAATCGTCCGGGAGAAGGCCGAGAAGGTCACCGACGAGAAGAAGCAGCTGGAGATCCTCAAGGGGAGCTACAACATCCTTGTCCCGTCGCAGCGTGCCCGACTGATAAAAGTGCTCGAGAACGAGATGCTGGAGCATGCAAAGAATCTCGAGTTCGAACAAGCCGCGGTTCTGCGCGACGAGATCGAAAAGCTCCGGGGGATGTGAGATGTTTTCATTCCTGAACCGTATTAAAGCGTTTTACCCGGTGGCGATTCTGCCGGTACTACTCCTGGTCGTTCTATCCGGTTGCCGCGGCGAGCCGCCACTGGAACTACCGGAGACCCCGGTGTTGCTGGAACGGAACCGGGTCGCGCTGATCGTGGTGGAGTACGCTCGGATCCACGAAGAACCGGATGTAACCGCCCCGGTGACGGGGCACGCCCGGGTAGGGGAGGTGGTGAGCGTTATCGATCGTACCCCGGACGAGCGATGGCTCTTCGTGGAACCCCGCTACGGTCGCGGCTGGATCTACCGGGAGGACTTGCAGCTTTATGATACCGTCGCGCGCGCCCGTAACGCCCGAGAGCGTGCAAAGAGTTCCGGTACGCTACCCCGGCCGGACGGGTCGGGGGCGACGTTCCCCGAGACCGAGTTCTTTCGTGAGGCGCCGGGGCCATGACGGTAGATGTGTTATACGAAGCGATTCCCTGGGTGCTGCCGGTATTCCTTGGTGCCGTGATCGGATATCTCACCAACAGCGTGGCGATCCGGATGCTCTTCCGGCCGATCCGACCGGTAAGAGTCTTCGGTCTTCGCTTGCCGTTTACACCCGGCGTTATTCCCCGGCAGCGGGAGGAGCTGGCCGAATCTATCGGTCGAATGGTCTCCCGGGACCTGCTCACGGACGACGTGTTCTACCGGCGCTTCTCCGATCCGGCGTTTCGTGTGGGGTTGCAACGCGGCATATCCCGCGGTCTGGCGCGTCTGGAGCGGATGCCCCTGGGCGTGTTCATGCAGCTTATCGGCGCGGAACAGCTTCTCAAATACGTCGGTCGCTGGGTTGTGCAGACACTCTCCGGCAGCGACGGCGCGGGTCTCCGGGAGCAGATCTCAGTCTGGGTGGCGGAGAGCACGGCCAACCACGCCGACGAGATCTCCGGAGTGATGGCGGAAATCATCGAACAAACGCGCCCCCTCTCACCGGTTACGGCGGAAGATCTCGATCGGGTGGTGGACGAGAACTGGACGATCATCGTGGACCAGATCGAGATGATTCTGGAACGCCGGGATGTGCAGGACGAGCTTCACCAGCGTGTGCACCGGATAATCCATTATTCCCTGGACCAGCTCACCTCGATGCAGCGGTTTCTCGTGAGCGCCGCACAGTATGATCGTCAGATCGAGTCACGCATTCCCGTGATCGTGGACCGGATCATCGCCGAGGTGATCGCCGCGGTACAGGAACCGGATAATCGCGCCCGGATACTCGTGATGATGCAGGAATGGCTCGAAGAACACCGCCACCGTACGGTAGGGTCTCTGCTCACCACGGATGCCCGGGACCGTCTCCGCGGGATGGTGGAGCGGTATCTGCGGGACAGTCACCAGGTGCGGCGGGATCTGGACCGGCAGATCGAGCGGGCGATACAACGGTTGCGATCCGACGGTTCCGAAGACCAGTTTTACCGCATGGTCTCCGGGTGGATACGTCGAAACTCCCGGGAGACGATCGGGAACCTGCTCCCGGTCCTGTCCCGGCGGCGGTCCGTTCTTGCCCGCTTTGCCGCGACCAGAGTTCAACGTATCATCTCCGACCTGACACGGCTCTTCCTGGAGCAGCTCGATATTTACCGGATCGTCGTGGACCGAATCAACAGTCTCGAAGTAGAACGGGTGGAGGCGTTGCTTCTGGGTATCATCCGCCGGCATCTGCGGTGGATCAACGTATTCGGAGCTATCCTGGGATCGCTGATCGGTGGGGCTCAGGTCGTGTTGCGCCTGCTGGGGCTGGTATGAGAACGATCGTTTTTACCGGCGGCGGCACCGGTGGCCACGTGTACCCGGGACTGGCCGTTTGGGAGCGATTACCGAGGAACCTCCGGGACCGCGTGCGTTGGATAGGGTCGCGACGCGGGGTCGAACGGGAGATACTCCGGACTACCGGGATTCCGTACGCCGCGATTCCTGTAGGTAAGCTCCGTCGGTACTTTGACCTGGAGAACGTCCTGGACGTATTCCGCGTCGGTGCGGGGATACTCGCAGCGCGAAGACTCCTGCGCCGTCTCGACGCGGCGGTGGTGTTCTCCAAAGGTGGGTTCGTGGCGGTTCCGGTGGTCCTGGCGGCACGGCTTCTGCGTATTCCCGTGGTCATCCACGAGTCCGATTTTGACCCGGGACTCGCTACCCGAATCACGGCGCCTCTGGCGCGCGTAATCTGCGTGCCCTATCCGGAAACGGTCCGGTCCTTTCCGTCGCGACTCCACCGACGCGTACTGGTAACGGGTAACCCCGTGCGCTCGGTGTTTCTGGAAACGGAACCGGAGGATGTTCTCTCCCGACTGGGGTTGCGGGACGACGCGCGTCCGGTACTGCTCGTAACCGGCGGCTCCCTGGGAGCACAGCAGCTAAACAGGATCGTCGCGGAGTATCTCGAGGAACTCACGCGCCACTGCACGGTCGTTCACCAGACGGGCCACCACGGCAGTATCCTGATCCAGGAGCTTGCGGCCCGGGCGGAACCGGGGCGTTATACCGGCGCTGCCGGGTACGACCGGGAGTTTGCGCCGCTGCTTCGCCGGGCGGACCTGGTGATCTGTCGTGCCGGAGCGGGTACGATCTGGGAACTCGCCGTAACGGGCACGCCCGCTGTCCTGATCCCCCTGGACGCCGGTTCGTCCCGAGGTGACCAGGTCAGGAACGCCCGGTATTATGCAGCGGCCGGTGCTGCGGTCGTCCCCGCGGCGGGGGCGTCGTCGCAGGACGTGGTGAGACTGGTTCGGACTCTTCTCGCGGACGAGTCCCGGCGGAGAGAGATGAGCGACGCGGCGCGTCGGTTTGCCCGGGGTGACGGGGCGGTCACCATTGCGGGAATGATCAGGCGCATAATAGAATAACGCCCGGGGGTGACGTTTGGATCTTACTGGCCTGGACATCGTATTCCTGATTATCATCGTGTTCATGGCGCTTCGGGCGGGTTTCCGCGGGTTTGTCCGGGAGTTCATGTCGATGGCGGCGGTGATCCTGGGGATCGCGGTAGCGGTGCTCTTCTCCGGAATCGCCGCGGTGTACGTACAACCCTGGATCGGCGCCGGAGCGTGGTCGCAGGTCGTTTCGTTCCTCGGACTCTTTCTCGTGGTTTACCTGCTGGTCAAAGTGTTTGAGAGTGCGCTCAATCGGATAGTAGAGAGTATCAACCTTGAGAGCCTGGATCGAGCGCTGGGGTTCTTCCTGGGAGTAGGTGAAGGACTGCTGGCTTCGTTCATCCTCGTTCTGGTCCTGCAACTTCAACCGGTTTTCGATACGTCCGAGGTAATCGCCGGCAGTGTTCTGGCACAGTTTCTTCTTCCTCTCCTGCCGTACGCGGAACGGTTGATCAGCGGATAGATCTATGTTCGAGAACGTGATCGGTCACCAGGAAACTATCGAGGAATTACGACGGGAACTCGCCCGGGGGACGCTGCCCCCGGCGATCCTGCTTTCCGGTACGCGGTACAGCGGAAAATCCACCGTTGCGCTCGAGATCGCCCGGACCCTGACCTGTCGCAGCGATGGACAGTGGGGGTGTTCATGCCGGTCCTGCACGCTTCACCGTACGCTGTCCCACCCGGACCTGGTATTTGCCGGTCCACGATACTTTGACCTGGAAATCGCCGCGGCGTTGCAGTCGTATCGCAAAACACCACGGCCGGGAACACTCTTCCTCCTGATTCGGGCGGTACGGAAGTTGGTGAGGCGGTTTGACGCCCATCTCTGGCCGGAAACGAAGCTCCGGAAGATCCAGCCCTCCCTGGACGCAGTGGAGGAGATCCTGCAGGACCTGGAACCACCCCCGGGGGAGACCGCTCCTCCCGAGGAGAGCGCCTCCGATAAAGCGCGGCTCAAGAAACTGGAGACCGCCGTGGCAAAGCTCATCGGTGCCGTTCCCCGGGAGATCGTTCCCGTGGACCTTGTGCGGGCCGTGACCTCCTGGACCCACGTGAGTAGCGCCGGTGGCGTGAAGGTGGTTCTCCTGGAGGAGGCGCACACCCTGCAGGAAAGCGCCCGCAACAGCATGCTCAAGCTCCTGGAGGAGCCGCCCTCCGGGGTGTACCTTGTGCTCACGTCATCCCGCCGCAGTGCGATCATTCCGACGGTGCTGTCACGGCTGAGAACGTACACTTTGTCGGAACGACCTCTCTCCGAGGATGCCCGGGTTCTTGAGAGGATATTCCGGTCCAGCGGCGACGCGCCGGGGCGGCTCAGAGATTTCTTCCGGCAGGCCGGCGCCGGGGACGGAGGCCGCCGAAAAGAGCTGGCGGAGCGTATCGTGCGCGGAGCGCTCGCCGGAACGGTGGACGATCAACTCGTGGAGACGCTGCGCACCGAGTTTTCCGGGAACAACGGCGGTATTCGGGAGGAGTTTTTCTTCGAGGAGCTCACCGAAGCGGCTCGCCGAAGGCTGGGGACCGCCGACGCGGTGGAGTCCCGGCGATTGCACCGCTGGGGGCCATTGATCCGTTCATACCGCTCGCGTATCGAGTCGCGTAACATGCACCCCGCGGCTACAATCATCGCGATGGTTCTGGCGCTGCAGCGGGACCGCATCCCGGGAGAGGTCTAGGCGATGCGGGGTTTTGTAAAGAGAGCGCTGGAGAAGATTTCCAAGCTCGACAGCGAGCAGATAGAGCAGCTTCTGCAGGCGGTGGCGGAAGAGAACGAACGACTGGCAGTGGTGCTGGATTCGATGAACGACGGTGTTCTTGTGACCGACCCGGAACACCGTCTCCAGCTGGTAAACAAGGCCGCGGAGCGCCTTATACCGCTCGCGCCAGGCAGGATCATCGGCGACCGATTCATCTGGGACATCATCGGTGACGACGATATAGCCGGTTTTGTTCAGGAGACGCTGTCCAGGGACGACACCGTAACGGATCGGGAGTTCACCCTGGACCACGGCGGGGTAACCCGGATACTGAGCTGTAGTATTCTGCCCCTGGTACAGGCGGGACATATCCGAGGGAGCATCCTGCAGCTCGTGGACATCTCGGAGAAGCGCGGCCGCGAGGCACGGCTGCGACGCGCGGAAAGTCTGGCGAGTCTGACAACGCTCGCTGCCGGGGTCGCCCATGAGATCAAGAATCCTCTGGGGTCGATCGGGATTCATGCGCAGCTGATCGAGAAAGCGGTGTCGGGACTGGACGGAGAGGACCTGGAGACGGTGCGGGGCTACCTGGAGGTGATCGGCGAGGAGATCGAGCGCCTGAACCGGATCGTGGTGGACTTTCTCTTTGCCGTGAGACCCATGGATACCAAGCTCGAGAGCGGTGATCTCAACCAGCTGGCGGAGGATCTGCTGGGGTTTGTCCGGTACGAGCTCGAGCAGGCGGGCATTGAGGTGGTGAAGGATCTGGACCCGGCGTTACCGGAGGTGAAACTGGATGCGCGCTACTTCAAGCAGGCCCTGCTCAACATCGTCAAGAACGCGATCCACGCGATGCCCGAAGGCGGTATGCTTCGTGTCAGCACGCAGACCAGGGGCGACGAGGTGCTCCTCCGCGTCAGCGACAACGGCGTGGGCATGTCCGAAGAAGTGATGGATAAAATATTCGAACCCTACTTCACCACCCGCGATTTCGGCAGCGGGATCGGCCTCACTCTGGTCTACAAGGTGGTGAAGGAGCACCTGGGTGATATCTCCGTGATCTCCCGGGAACGGTACGGCAGTACCTTTACGATCACGTTGCCGGTCCCGCAGCGGGAACAGCACCTCATCACCTGGGATGGCGAGGAGGAACGATGATATTCAACGTACTGATCGCGGACGACGAGAAAAATATCCGCTCCGGGCTGGGGCGTGCTCTGGAGATGGACGGGTATCACGTGTTCCTCGCCGCGGATGGACAGGAAGCGCTGGAACTGATCGAGCGCGAGGAAGTCGACCTTGTGATCGCCGACCTTAAAATGCCCCGGCTCTCGGGAGAGGAACTGCTGCGCCGGGTGGTTCAGAACTACCCGACCGTTCCGGTGATCATCCTGACTGGTCACGGTACGATTGAAACCGCCGTTCAGGCGATGCGTGACGGCGCTTATGATTTCCTGACCAAGCCTGTTTCGCTGGACCGTCTATCCCTTCTCGCCCGTCGAGCGCTTTCCACCCGGGAACTGGTCATCCAGCACCGGCAGCTGCAGCAGGAGCTGGATCAGCACCGCAACACCGCGGCGATCATCGGAAAGAGCAGCGCCATGCAGAAAGTCCTTGATGTGGTTCGCCAGGTTGCTCCGACCAAAGCGTCGGTCCTGATCACCGGTGAGAGCGGCGTAGGGAAGGAACTCGTGGCGGATGCGATTCATCGCCTCTCGGACCGTGCGGAAAAACCCCTGGTCAAGGTACATTGCGCGGCGCTCTCGGAGTCGCTCCTGGAAAGCGAGCTCTTCGGGCACGAGAAGGGAGCCTTCACCGGCGCGATCGGCCGTAAGCGGGGACGATTTGAGCTGGCCAACCCGGGGACGATCTTTCTCGACGAGATCGGAGAAATCAACCAGAGTCTTCAGATCAAGATCCTCCGGGT
Organism: Spirochaeta sp.; assembly: GCA_007130865.1. Taxonomy (GTDB): domain Bacteria; phylum Spirochaetota; class Spirochaetia; order DSM-27196; family Alkalispirochaetaceae; genus Alkalispirochaeta. Next base: position 7,353 of record SLRR01000032.1, read on the forward strand.
CCTGCAGGAGAAACAGTTTGAGCGCGTGGGCGGGGAGGAGACGATAACCGTGGACGTCCGGATTGTATCCGCCACCAATCGGGACCTTCGCGCGGAGATCGAGAAGGGCTCGTTCCGGGAGGATCTCTTCTACCGTCTCAACGTGGTCAACCTGCACGTACCACCCCTGCGTGAGCGCAAGGAGGATATTCCCCTGTTGGTGGCGGCGTTCATCAAGGAGTTTGCCCGGGAGAACAACAAACCGGTAGAAGGCGTCGATCCCCGGGCCCGGGCAGCGCTGCACCGCCACAACTGGCCCGGGAATATCCGGGAGCTTCGCAACAGCATCGAGAGCGCCGTGGTGATGTGCAAGGGTTCGATCATCACCCTGGACGACCTTCCACCGGTTATCAACAACGAGGGTGACGAGAGCGACTCGATCCGTGTCCCCCTGGGAGGATCTCTCTCAACAGCGGAACGGGAGATCATTCGCGCCAACCTGGCGGTTCAGCAGGGAAACAAAACCCGTACCGCGGAAGTGCTCGGTATCGGCCGGAAGACATTGCACCGGAAGATCGCGGAGTACGGGCTGGA
>SLRR01000105.1 GCA_007130865.1 Spirochaeta sp.
ATCTCGACCCGGCGCAGGTGCCTCGCCACGAGCGAGCTGATGAAAAGGTCGCCGTCCCAATCCGGAAAAGCCTCGCCCTGGTAGAATGCAATGCCCGATGGAGCGATCGCAGGGCTCCAGTGTTCCACCGGCTGTTCCATACCCGGCGCGTGTGTTCCACGTCCGATCGGCCGGCCTGTCCGGTAGTCCACGCCATGGCTGATCTCGGGCCACCCGTAGTTGAGTCCCGGTTGGATCAGATTGAGTTCGTCTCCACCCCGCGGGCCGTGCTCGCTCTGCCAGACTTCTCCCGTCCGAGGATCGATCGCCATTCCCTGGGCGTTCCGGTTTCCGATCGTGTAGAGTTCCGGACGGTACCCTTCGCGTCCTGCAAAGGGGTTGTCCTCCGGGACCGTTCCGTCCTGGTGGATCCTCAACGTTGAACCGGCATGGTCCATCGTGTCCTGCGCGGCGTCGGGCCAGCCCCGGTCTCCTATCGTAACGAGAATCGTCCCGTCCGGGAGAAAAATCAGGCGCGACCCGAAGTGCTGGCGACGTTGCGTCTTTGGTTCAAGGGAGAAGATTGTCTCCACTTCTCTCAACTCCGTTCCCTCCAACCGTCCCCGGGCAACGGCTGTTCCCGCGCGACCGCCACTACCTTCCACGTACGTAAAAAACACCAGGCGCGTATTACGGAAATCCGGGTGGATCGCTGCATCGAGCAATCCTCCCTGTCCGAGAGTCGCTATCCGGGGAAGACCGCTTATTTCGGTGAGGGTATCACCGTCGAAGATATGCATCCGTCCCGCCCGTTCCGTCACGAGGAAACGGCCGTCTGGAATCGGGGTGATCGCCCAGGGGTTTCGTAAACCGCTCGCTACCTGCTCTACCACAAGTTCTCCGTGTTCGTGGGACTCGGTGGAGACCACGGTACCGTCACTTCCGCCGCCACGGGCCAACACGTCCTCGTATCCGGTAACGAGGGTCAATATGATAAAAAAAGTAATTAATGGTTTCATGCCGCCTCCGCCCACAATGTACAAAGATCGAACGTTGTGGACAAATCGACCGGTTACCCGCAACGGGTGCTGAGGAACCGGGAGGCAAGCAACACCGGGACGTACGCCAGTGCTGCCAGCGCGATTATCGCGGACAGACCCGCTTGTAGTGCGATAAGCGTCGCCGGGGCTGTTACCGAGACCGCCAGGCAGCTGTCGATCGCGCACGCCCAGGGTACGTGCTCCTCCCGGCTACGGGAAAGGTTGCGGAGGCCCAGGGGAAAGAGCATCCCCATGAAAAACCCGGGTACGACGGAAGCGACAAGGGTGATCATCGATCTGAGAAGCAGTGGAGAGCCCAGGGTACGGCTTACCATTGGCGGTAACACGAGAGCAAACAGGGTGAGCACCAGGATTACCACCGAAGCTGCTTTGCGAGGAGCGCTTTCTCCGATCGGCCGCGATCGCGTCACGAAGCTGCCGAGACCGGTACTCACCAGAAGCGTACCGAGGACGGAAGCGGCGGCGTAAACCGGATGACCCAGGTACAGCGTCATCGCTTGAATCAGGGCGATCTCATACAGCATGAACCCCGCTCCGGTGCCGGCAAAATAGAGAAACGTCCAGCGACGCCCCCCTTGTTTCCAGCCGGAAACGGCCAGGGGCAGAACTATCAGCAAAAACGCCGCTACCACTGCCTGTACCGCGGCGGCGCCGGCGAGGAAGAACCCCAGTTCCAGGTAGGGCAGGGCGCGGAGTCCGAAGACCTCCCGCAACTCCACCAGCGCGCCGGCCCTCAGGTAATGCTGGAAAAACGGTCGGGCGTCCGATACCGGTTGATCGTCGAACCAGCGCGAACTCGGTTGCGCCCGCTCCGGCGAGGCCTCACCGGCGAGAACGCGGTCTACCTGCGAGAAGTACGAGGTATCCATGGGCATGTTGAAACGGTCGCGCTCGCCCTCCCGGAGATCCGGCAGGAGTAACGGATCGAAGCCGAGCTCCTCCGCGGACGACCGGATCCGGTCCGAATCCTCCACGGTCAGGGGTGACCGGCTCAGGAGAAACGTGGCTCCCCCCCAGCTCCGGATCGCGGCGATTCTGCTGCGCGGGTCATCCACGCCGTGGTCACGGAGAAGATCCCGCATCGTTGCCAGGAGGCGGAGCGACGGACGAGGTGGATCCTCGAGCCATACCGTGACCGCGATCATTCCGTCCGGCGAGAGGACACGGTACATTTCCGCGAACGCTTCCCGGGTAAGATGGAAATGCTGGTCCAGGGAGTGGACCCCGGCGGTCCCGCCGAACGCGCCGATGACCGGGACGACCACCAGGTCAAACGTATCATCCGGGGTCGTCGCAAGGAAACGTCGGGTACTGTACCGGTTGATCCGGACGGCAGGGTTCGTGAAGGGACCACCCTTCAGGGGGCCGGCACTTGCCGTGAGCAAGCGGCGCGCCGTTCCGTGATTCTCCTGTGCTGCCACCAGGGATGCGTCGTTCGCCAGGGCGTGGGCCACGTCTTCCCCGGCGGCGGCGTTGAGCACCGCCACCGAGCGGGGTCGTCGAACAGTGTACGGCAGTACTCGCGTGGTCTGGTCAAGGATCGAACCGTCCGTCTCAGGCTGTTCGAGAAAGGTACCGAAGTACTCCCCGTCGTAAAAAATAACGTCCCGTACCGGGGGGGCCTCCCGGTAGTGCAGACTGAGTCCCGGCGCATAGCGGAGCGCCGGAGCGCTCACGATCTCAAGCTGCCCTTCGGGACTGGAAGTCCTGAATTTAACTTCCGCATCGGGCAAGTCCAGTGCGGCACTGATCTCTTTGTATTGCGACGGGCCCGGCAGGACGGGATCGATCAGGGAGAAGCCGACGACAAGCACCGATGCGAGCACAGCCGCGTTCAGCAATCTCGGTACGGGACGCGGTACGAGCAGGAGAGCGCCGAGAAGGGGCAGCACCGCCAGGAGACCGGGTAGATACTCCAGTGGAACAGCGTGAAGCGCACCCACGATCAGTACCGCGCCACCGGCGGAGCCGAGCAGGTTCGCAAAATAAAGTGTGCCGATTTGCTGCAGTGCTCGAAGAAAAATCAGGTTGATCGCGAGTCCGGCAAAGAAAAACGGGAGCGCGTATACCAGGTAGGTAAGAACCAGCAAACCGGTCTGCCTTAGTTCAAAAAACAGGAGGAACGCGTCAAATGTGCCGATCCTGCCGAAGAGCAGGGTGGAGCCGCCGATCGAGACGGCCGTAGCAAGCAGCAGCAGCGGCACCACCGCTCGATACGCCCGGAGGAGCTGACGGCGGACGAGAAAGAGAACCGTACCCGATGCGCCGAGACCGAGCATAGCCAGGGAGATCACCATCCATGCGAAATGGTGCCACTGCGCGAGAGCGAGAATCCGCATTATAACGACCTGGAACGCGATTATCGTTACGGACACGAGGGTGATCGCCGCGTACGTGCCAACGGTGATCACGGGATCAGTCTGTTTCGCGGACAAACGGAACGAACCGTACCGGCATCATCTGCCGCGTCCGGATATCACTCCCGGTACGGCGTACCACCGTAAGCGTCTGCGTCAGGAACGGCGATCCCACGGGGATCACCATTACACCACCGTCGGCGAGCTGGTCGATGAGCGGTGGAGGGATGCTCGCTGCTGCCGCGGTAACGACTATCGCATCAAACGGGGCGTGTTCCTCCCAGCCCCAGTAGCCGTCGGCGTTTTTAACCTGCACCGAGTCATACCCGGCGTTGCGAAGGTTTTCCGCTCCCCACCGGTAGAGCGGCTCCACGATCTCGATCGTGTACACCTCCCGGGTGATCTCCGCGAGTACCGCCGCCTGGTAGCCGGATCCGGTACCGATTTCCAGGGTACGATCTCCTGGTTGGAGTTCCGCCAGTTGCGTCATCAGGGCAACGATATACGGCTGTGAGATCGTCTGACCGTGGCCGATCGGTAGAGGACTGTCGGCGTAGGCCCGGGAGCGGTAGTCTTCGCGGACAAACAGGTGTCGGGGCACACGGGAGACAGCCCGCAGTGTTGCACGATCGCTGATCCCGCGGGCTTCGATCTGGGTGCTCACCATCCTTTGTCGCTCCCGGGTATACCGCGCATCTTCCGCCGCGACCGTTGCGGCAAGACTCAATAGTAACAATACCAAAAGGAAACGGAAGAGGAGACACATTCTTCGCGGTAAGATAGCCATTGGAAGCCTCGCTGGATCGCGAATAATAAGCGTTGGCAGGCGCCGCTGGAGCGGAACGCCTGCCAACATTTCCGACCTCAAGCAGTCCCCGCACGGCTGGAAGCGATCCCGCTTGAGGCGTACCAGCCATTCGCGCGATCAGGGTATACTACCACGGCTGGTGCTGAGAAACCAGCTAGAATTCCCTCGTCCGGGGTTTCACCTTGACAGCGGGAGGGACGGGATCTACAATTGTTTTTTGTTACGCAATTGTAACAGGCGTTCATATAATGATACAAAAGGGGGTTGGGAGGCATGCTCACGGCTAAAGAGCGAATAGATACGATGCTGGCAAACAGAACGGGTAAAGTGTTTCGGAGACCATCCCGTTCGGTGCTTATAGATAACGCCGTCAACCACTGGAATGCCTTGTGCCTCGAGAGCGGAGCCCTGGTTACGTGGACACCGCGAGATTCCACCGGTCGAAGTCCGGCGGACACACTCATCGTCCGGCGTCCGGATAGCGAACCGAAGATCGACTGGAGCTCTCCCTACGCGATACCGGTGGAACCGGAAGTGTTCGACATGGTCGTGAACGATATGATCGTATCCCTGGAACACCGGGATCGGCTTTATGTGCTGGATAAAGTGATCGGTGCGGACTCCGAGTACGCTCTGCCGGTTTGCGCGATCATGGATAACCCCCTGGGGGGACTGTTCGTGGACAATATGTTCCGAGAACCGCAGGAAGACGCCGTCAAAAGCTGTTTTGCGGATAGACCGTTTTTTCTCCTGGTGAACCAGTACGCCAAACTCGACCCGGAACGGTACGAAGGGATACTGCGTCGCCTTCCCGACGGTTCTACCTCGCGTAAAGTGGTGATCATGGATTTTGATCGGCGTATCGGCATCGTCTTCGGATTCTCCTACATGGGCGCGATTAAGAAGCTCATGTTCTCCGTGATGAACTACTACCTGCCGGAGGAAGGCATTCTCCCGCTGCATTGCAGTGCCAATGAAGGCAGGGACGGTGATACGGCGGTGTTCCTGGGTATGTCCGGTACCGGAAAGACCACCCTGTCCACCGACCCGGACCGGGCACTGATCGGGGACGACGAGCACGGCTGGAGTGATCGGGGAGTAGCGAACTTCGAGAACGGGTGTTATGCCAAGCTCTACAAGCTCGATCCCCGGAAGGAACCGGATGTGTACAATGCAGTATTTCATCCGGACCACTATCTCTCGCACGGTGCTCTGGTGGAGAACCTCATGGTATACCCCACCGGTGACTTTGACTTCGACGATGATCGCTTCACGCAGAACTCCCGCGCGTCCTACCCGTTGCGGTACCTCGCAAAAACCAAGAAGGATTCTCTCGGTGGTCACCCACGGACGATGATCTTTCTCACCGCCGACGCGTACGGTGTTCTCCCGCCGATCGCCCGGTTGAATCCCGATCAGGCGATGTTCTGGTTCATGATGGGCTACACTTCCAAACTCGCAGGCACCGAAACAGGTGTGGTGGAGCCGCAGGTCATGTTCTCCCGTTTTTTCGGAGCGCCTTTCATGCCGTGCCACCCCAAGCGATATACCGATCTGCTCGGAGCCAAGCTCAAAGAGCATAATACCTCCGTGTACCTGGTCAACACCGGCTGGAGCGGCGGCGCCTACGGCAGGGGCGAGCGGATGGACATAAATCTGACGCGCGCGATGGTGCGGGCCGCGCTGGACGGAACGCTTGATAGTGTGCAGTACCAGAACGACCCGGTCTTCGGTCTCTCGATTCCCGTATCCTGTCCCGACGTACCGGCGAACGTACTGAATCCGATCAGCACCTGGTCGGACGAAGACGAATACTACCGTAGCGCCACCGGGCTCGTGGCGGAGTTTCGTAAACACTTCGACCGCGAATTCGCCGGAAAGGTTGCCCCGGAGGTAGCCGCTCAGTGCCCCGGCGGGTGCGATGGAAAGAAAAGCGGATAATGCGGATTCACGCTCTCGGTTCCTACTATCTCAACCCGGGAGACCTGGACTGGTCTCCGGTCGAGCGGTTGGGAGAGTTCCGAGAGCACCCGTACTTCTACGAGGAAGTAGAACGGGGAGTCGCCCGGAACGCCGAGGCGCTGCTGGTCGATTCGGTTCCGTTCCCCGCGGAGAGGTTCTCCTGCTATCCCGAGTTGAAGTATCTCGGGCTCTTTGCGACGGGGCACGACACGGTGGATCTGGACGCTGCAAAGGACGCCGGTGTAGCTGTGACCCACGTACCCGCTTATTCTACCTCCTCGGTCGCGGAGATGACGCTGGCGTTACTCTTGAATCTGGCGCATCGGATCGGAGATTACGAGAAGGCCGTCCGGAACGGGTTGTGGCGAGAGGGTCGGCGTTTTCAGTACCTCCCGATTCCGTTGATCGAGTTGGAGGAAAAGGCGCTGGCGATCCTGGGCTTCGGCGAGATCGGCCGTGCTGTAGCCCAACGAGCGCACGCGTTCGGTATGCGCATTCTCGGGAACGAGACGCGTCGGCGCGATGATATCGAAGTCCCGGTTGATTGGTTGCCCTGGGACAGCCTTCTTGCGCAGGCTGACGCGATCACCTTGCATCTACCCCTGAATGAGGAGACGCGCGGTATCATCGACGCCGGTAGTATCGGTCGGATGAAACGCGGATGTATCCTGATCAATACTGCCCGGGGAGGATTGGTGGACGATCGAGCGCTGGCGGACGCTCTGGAAGAGGGTACCGTCGGTGCCGCCGGTCTGGACGTAATCGGGGCGCAGGAGCCGCCGCGCCGGGACAATCCGCTGCTCACGGCACCGAACTGCGTGATAACGCCGCATATCGCCTGGGCTACCCGGGCTTCGCGTGAACGCTGCCTCCGGGAAGCGGCGGCTAACCTGGAAGCGTTTATCCGAGGCGGCGAGAGAAACCGGTTGGTATAATAGGGTCGGCAGGAGGGATCGATGAAGTACTACACGCAAGGACGGCGGCTGAGCTACGGCGAGGCGATCGGAATTCTGCTGATCGAGAACTACGTACCGTATATTCCGGGGGATGTCGCCAATGCAACGAGCTACGATTTTCCGGTGCGGTTCGAGACGCTGCCCGGTTTCACTCCGGACCGACTTTTTAACCACGACCGGTCGCTTCTTGACGATATCATGGCCGCGACTAAGCGCCTCGCCGGCGAGGGTGTGCGGGCGATAACCGGTGACTGTGGGTTTCTCGCGCTATATCAGCGGGAGATCGCCCGGGCGGCGGGGGTGCCGGTTTTCCTCTCCAGCCTGCTGCAACTGGACTTTATCGTGCGGACGATCACGCCGGACGCAAAGATCGGAATCATCACCGCAAACAGACCATCTCTGACCCCGGCATTGCTTGAGGAGGTCACGGTGGTGCCGAGCGCACGACTGGTTATCACCGGGCTGGAAGGGAAAGAGCACTTTGTGAGCGCGGTCTTCCGCGAGGAGGGGATGCTCGACAGCGAGGTGGTCGAGAGAGAAGTGTGCGAAGCCGCCGACGAGTTGCGACGGGATCCTTCGGTGCGGGTGATTCTCATGGAATGCAGCTTGCTTCCGCCCTACGCGACAGCCGTGCAGACCCGGACGGGCCTGCCGGTGTTTGACTACAACACGATGATTAATTACGTGTATCAAGCGGTGGTGGCCCGTTCCTTCCG
>SLRR01000213.1 GCA_007130865.1 Spirochaeta sp.
CGCGGAAATAGCTCACGGAGACTCGCTGCGCGGCATCGCGGGGTGAGCACTCACCGAGGCAGGCGGGGAAGGAGATGAGTAGATGAAGAGCACAGCGTTACTGAACAGACCGGACCGGCCGACGGTGCCGGTCTTTACGCCGGCGTCGCGGAACGCCGAGGACGACACCTGCGCTACCTGCTTCTTTCGCTGCGCCCTCACCGACGCCGCGCACCGGCTGATTTCCCGCACACGCGTGGTGAAGCAGTGGGAAAAGGGAGAATACCTGATGCACTCCGGGGACGAGCCTCACGGGATCTGGGCGGTATGCCGGGGACGGATCAAGGTGTTCCAGGAGACGGAGGAAGGCAAGTTCCTCACGTTGCGCATCGCCGGACCGGGAGACCTGGTGGGACACCGGTCGTTTCTTGCAAACCACTCGTTCTGGGGTTCCGGAATCACTCTGGAGCCGACGGTAACGGCGTACCTGCCGGCGGCCACGGTACGCACGCTGATCGCCGAGGATTCAAAAGTTCGAGACGAGATCATCCACCGCCTCGCCGCGGATATGGGGCACGCCGAGTCCCTGGCGACGACGATGGCGTACCGCAGCGCCGAGGAGAGGCTTCTGGTGGCTGTCCGGGAGATGTGCCGCCAGTCCCGGGGCTGCGACGACCACGACCCGATCGAGATCGTAGCACCCCGGCAGGAACTGGCGGAACTCGCGGGGATGACCGTGGAGGCTACGGTGCGCACGCTCCGCCGCCTGGAGAACGCCGGCGTTGTGCAGTCCCGGGGCCGGCGTATCGTCATAAACGACCCGCTCAAGCTGTCCGAGATCGTCGCTTTTTCCGAACTTTGAGAATCTCCTGCCGGATACGTCGGATTACGACGATCACGTAGATCGCGCCGAGAACCCAGAAGAGGCCCATCACCCACCGGGAGGTGTTGATCGTGGTTCCCATCACGATCGCGTGGTAGAACGCCAGGGGCAGCACCACGTACGTAAGCCGGTGGATCCGCATCCACTGTTTATTTGACAACTTCAGGGGCTTCCAGAAGATCGCCACGAACACCGCGATAATCAGCAGGATCATCGCGATCAGGCCGATCGTCTTGGGAGTTCCCAGTACGATCTCCCCCGCCATGATCAGGTCAAAGGCGAGCATCGCGGTGCCGTGAAGCAGGATGATCAGAAACCCTATCATCCCGAGCGTCCGGTGCCGTCGATACACCCCGGCCCGGGTAAACGCTTTCTCGATGATTGCAAACTTTGACGAGAGGACGAACTGATAGATCATCATAACGAACCCCACCAGCCCCAGCGCGCGGGCGGGCATGTAGAGGATCAGCATCGGCCCGTGCCACATGGAGCGGTACACGGGAAGTACCGACTGGAGCCACACGACGATCGGCAGGAGCGGGACGAGGATCGCCACGAGACCGATCGCCCACCGCACCAGCCGCATATTTGTCTTGATTTCTTCCGTTTTGCTCATGCTGCGACGGTACTTTGAATTTTTCCCTACGAAATTGATCAGGATCAATTGCCGCTTCCGGAAAGAGGCGTACCCTGACCACGTTATGAAAACCAAACGCACATTATTCGGATCGTTAATCGTGATCGTAACCCTGATCACTCTTATTGGCTGCGGCCCCGCGGGTTCCCCCACGGATGTCTCGGGATCGCAGGAATCACCCGCCCCGGCGGCGACGTCCACCGATTCGTCGGACGACGCCACCGCGAAGGAAGAGGCCGACAGCCCCTTCACCGCGGACGGCGTCCTGGAGATCCGCATGGAGATGCGGGGCAACCGCAACGTGAACGACCCGGTAGGCGTCCATATCGAACCGGGCACGACGGTACGGTTCATCAACGCCTCGGGTATGCACTCCGCTACGGCGTACCACCCGGACAACGGACGGGATCCCCGCATTCCATCGGGAGCGGAGTCCTGGGACACGGGACTTATGTCCGGTCGGAACCAGACGTTCGAGGTGACGCTCACTGAAGAGGGCGTCTACGACTACTTCTGTATTCCCCACGAGACGGTGGGACACGTCGGCCGGATCGTAGTGGGAAACCCCGAGGCGCACCCGGCGCTACCCACCGACGGGCTTCCCCAGGCAGCGGCGGACGCGTTGCCGTCGGTCGAACAGATCATGGCGGACGGAGTGGTCCGTCCGTAAGAGGACGATCTCAAGGAGGAGATTATGCGTAATTGGATGAATCGAAAAACCGGCACGGCCCTGGCGGCCGCGTCTGTACTGGCCCTGGTAATCGGTCTGACCGGTTGCGACGGAAACAGCGGCGCCACCACAAGAGGACGGTCCGGGGAACAAACCGGCGAGGTACGACAGTTTGAACTGATAACGCGTTCGGACACGCTCAATATCGGTGACGGCGTAACGTTTGAGGGATTCACCTTCAACGGCACGATGCCGGGACCGCAGATGATCGTAAACGAGGGCGACACCGTGGAGATCACCGTGATCAACGAGGATTCGGTCACCCACGGCCTTTCGATCCACGCGGCAAACACCCAGACCTCGGATCACGTGGGAAACATCGCCCCGGGCGAGACAAAGACCCTTACGTTTACCGCGGACTACCCCGGCGTCTACATGTACCACTGCGCCCCGGGCGGTCACGGTATCATGGCGCACACCATGGGCGGTCAGTTCGGGATGATGGTGGTGGAACCGCAGCAGAAGTACCGCATGGAAGAAGAGCTGGGCCGGGAACCGGACGTCAAGGTCTACATCGTGCAGCACGAAGTATACGCGGACGGCCGCGACTTCTTTGACGGTAAGGCGCTCTACGTAATGTTCAACGGCGAGACGTTCCGCTACGTACGCGAGCCGATCCAGGCCCGTCCGGACGACTACGTTCGTTTCTACTACCTCAACGTGGGACCCAACCTGACCTCCACGTTTCACGCGGTGGGCGGCATCTGGGACGATATCTACTATGGCGGTAACCCCGAGAACCTGATGCACGGCACGCAGTCGGTCGTGACCGGCCCCACCGATTCCTGGGTGATCGACTGGATCGTCCCCGACGAGGGACCGTTCACGCTGGTAAGCCACGCGTTCGGAACGCAGGCGATCAAGGGAGCCGTGGGAGTTCTGGATTCCCGCGAGGACAACCCCCGGGTGGCTACGTACAACAGCGAAGGCCGCGACACCCCGCCGATCGAGGATCCCAAGCGGTTCGTGAGCCCCTTCGGCCTGGGAGACGAGAACCTGGACCTGCCGCACCGCTTCCGCGAGGGAGACCGGATGTACATCCAGATGGTGGGTAACAGCTATTGGCCCAAGCGCGCGGAAGTGCCGGTTGGCTCCACCGTGACCTGGGTGAACGAGGACGTCTTTGACATGCTCGAAGGTGAACTTACGGGTAAACACGACGTCGTTGTGGTCCGCTCGGACGGAAACGAATCGTTCCGGTCGGAACTCCTGGATCACGCGGAAACGTTCTCCACCACGTTCACCGAACCGGGCGAGTACGAGTACATCTGTTCGATCCACCCCTACATGCGCGGCAAGATCACCGTGGTGGACGACATCTGATCGGACGAACTCTGAGGAGAGAAAAATGGCCCGCCCCCTGGTATTTACAAGCTTGTTGATCGGAGTTCTGGGGCTGTTCGTCGGGTGTTTGCCCGGCGACCAGACCCCGGAAGCGGGCACTGCGGCGAACGCCGCGCCCGGCCTCGCCACCGAGTCCGCCGATGCACCTCCCGCGGGCGCGTCCATCACGGACGATTACCGGCAGGGAACCCCGGTAATCGGCGAGACCCTGAGCATGGCTCCCTACCTGGCTCCGCTTACACACGAGGGAAACACCACCCACGACGTACGGATCGACACCCTGGCGGTGGAGGCAACGGCGGGACCGGGAATCTACTACACCGCCTGGACGTTCGGCGGGTCCGTACCGGGGCCGATCCTGCACGTACGCGAGGGAGACCGGATCAGGTATACCGGGACAAACCGCAGCGATGAACCGATCCACCCCGCTTCACAATTCAGAAACAACCCGGAATCCTCCCCCTTTGCGCGGCGCGCCGGTGACCTGGACCCGGTGGAAGCGATGCCGGCGCTGGCTCCGGCGGCGCATGCGATCGATTTCCACGCGGCTACAGTAGCCCCGGACCGGACGTGGCTTTCCTGGGCTCCGGGCGAGACGATCCGGCTCGAGTGGACCGCGCGGTATCCCGGGGTATTCACGTACCACAACAGCATGCCCAGCCGCACGATGAATACCGGCCAGGGAATGCACGGCGTAGTGGTCGTCTCGCCCCGCGAGGGGTATCCCACCGACGAGGAGGTGGCCCGGAGTTACGTGATCGTCCGGTCGGAGCTCTATCTTGCGGAGGCCGCTCGGGCGTCGGCGCAGAACGACACCGATGAGGACCCGGCCGGCGCGACGTCTTCCGACACCGACGAGAACACCGGCAGCGCCACACCTGCCAACACCGGCGGACCCTCCACGTACCGCTGGGACCACGCAGCGGCGATGGCGGGCACTCCCTCGCAGGTGGTTCTGAACGGCCGCGCCAACCTGCTCCACGACTACCCCCTGGTCGCATCCCGGGGCGACCGGATCCGGCTGTACGTGATCAACCAGGGACCGGTGCAGACCTCCACGTTCCACATTACGGGGATCGTCTTCGACCGGATCTGGCTCGGCGGCGTACCCGCCAACGAGCTAAGGGGCCTGCAGAGCGTGACCCTGGCGCCCTCGGAAAGCGCTGTCGTGGAGTTCGTCGTTCCGGCGGACGGCGAGTACACGCTGCTCTTTGGACGGATGTCGGACGAGAACCGCGGCGCCGACGGAACCCTGGTGGTTCAGACGGGACAATCATGAAAGCGGAAGCGATGAAGGAAACAGGGATGAGGGGAATGAGGACGAATAGACAACGAGCCGGTGGCGTCGCCCCGACCCTGGTATTCACGAGCCTGTTGATGATCCTGGTTGCGTCCGGCCTGGTCGCAGAGACACCAGCGGAAGCGCCCTCCGGCGCGTCCGCCGAGACACCCACCGAGCCGGTTGCGACGGATCGCGTACCCGTAACGGGCGGCACGTTCGACCCGATCCTTCTCGTGGGCGACCGGCGCACCACCACGGTGGAATCGTTCCTCCTGAATCGCTCTCCGGTAACCAACGGGGAGTACCTGGCGTTTGTACGGGCGAACCCGCAGTGGCGGCGCTCCGAGGTGCCGACGATCTTCGCGGGTAACGGATATCTTGCGCACTGGGCGGCCGACCTGGAACCGGGGTCGCGGACGCTGGCCCGGGAGGACGCACCGGTGGTGGGCGTCTCCTGGTACGCCGCCTCGGCGTACTGCCGCTGGGCGGGGGGGCGGCTTCCCACCGAACAGGAGTGGGAGTACGTGCTCGCCCGGTCGCTCCCGGAGGATCCCTCCGCCCGGACGACTGCGGCGGGAGAACTCCTCGGGTTCTACGCGGACCCGGTAAACGCGCTGGTGGAGTTACTGGCCCGAGGAGAAACCAGGCAACCAACCGCCGGAACGTTCGTTCTCATGCCGGGACCGATCGTCGAGTGGGTCGAGGACTACCAGGCGACGATCCTCGGGTCCGGGGCGGACCCGACTCAGCTCGGGTGCGGAGTCAGTTCGCAACTGGTCACCGGGCGAACCCTGGAGGACCAGGCGGGACTGGTCAGATATACGCGGCGGTCCGCCCTCTCGGCACGGTCCGCCACTTCCGCGGTGGGGTTCCGCTGCGCCGCGGATATCGAATAGAGGGAGGTACGAGATGAAACGGTGTACGAGAAGTGATCACCTGGGAGGTCGGATACGTGGTGCCGGCGTGATCGTGGGAGGTCGGATGCTGCTGACGGTCGTTGTACTGATCGTGGCCGTCGCCGCGACGGGGGTCGCCATGGACCACGACGGGATGGACGCCGGCAGGAGGGACGATCGCGCGATGGACTCTGGCGCGATGGATGGTGGCGGGGGTATGCCCGGCGGCATGGTGCACGAGAAGCTTCCGGCTATGGATCCGCTCACGGGGTATTCGCTGTACCATCTGGACGCGGTCTGGACGGACCACCGGGGCGACTCGTTTCCGCTGGCGCATTTCCGGGGACGGCCGGTGATCGTGACGATGATCTTCACGCGGTGCATGGGGTCCTGTCCGGTGCTGATGCAGGATGCGCGGCGGCTGTACAACGAGCTTCCCCCGGAACTGCGGGAGGAGACGGCGCTTTTGGGAATCACCTTCGACCACGAATACGACACGCCGGAGGTGCTGCGGTCCTACGCGGAGTACCGTCACTATAACGATCCCAACTGGCACTTCCTCCACGGTGACCGGGGACAGATCCGGGAGATAGCCACGGCGCTGGGAATTCAGTACAGTTTTCGGGACAACGGCATGATCGCGCACACCGATCGGATCGTGGTACTTGACCGGGAAGGTCAGATCGTGGATACCCTGGATGGTATTCTGCAACCCGTTCAGGCGGCGGCACAGGCGCTTACCGCGGCGGTTCGCTGATACGGCTTCACGGCGAACCCGCGGCTCGAGCGGCAGACTATAGTCCGGCACGCTAAAGAGCGGCGCGTCGTGGTAACGGTACGGTGCCGCGTCGTCCCGAGGAGGAATTCTGGCAGCGCTGTTTACGGCGTACATCATCGTGGTTTCCTTTGTGGACACGATGGCGCAACTACCTGTTCTCGCCCCGTACGCGGCGTCCCTCGGAGCAGGGGCGCTGTTTACGGGGGTCATCCTCGGTTCGTACTCCCTGGTTAACATGACGGGCAATCTCCTGGCGGGACCGGTGATCGACGCGTACGACCGGCGCGTTACGATCGTGGCGGGGCTGCTCACGGCGGGACTCGCCGTGGCGGGGTACGCCGTCGTTACGCACCCGTGGCAGCTGCTCCTGGTGCGGCTGGTGCACGGCGCCGGCGGGGCGGTGCTGATACCGGCGGTGTTCGCCTGGGCGGGGGACCGGTCGCGTTCGGGCGCGGTGGGGCGTTCCATGGGATACGCCGGCGCCGCGGTGGCGGTGGCCGCCACGGTGGGACCCGCTCTGGGCGGGGTCGGCGGCGCACGGCTGGGACCGGAGCGGGTGTTCCTCTTTCTCGGCGCGCTCCTCTGGACGACGGCGTTGATCGTTATCGCCACGGGATATCGCGAGCTCTTCACGCGTCGCGGGGTCCGGGATGCCGCTCCCGGTGCGGAAGCCGATCCGGGTACGGCGGCCCGGCCGGATCCGGCGATTCGACCTCTTTCCGCGATCCTGGAGGTGCTGCGCCACCCCGCACTGGCCGGCGCGTACCGGGCGGTCCTGGGACTCACCTTTGCGATGGGAACGCTGGCGTACACCCTGCCGATCACGATGCGGGACCTGGGATTCTCCACGAGCTACACGGGCATGCTCTTCAGTTCGTTCTCGATCGCCGCGATCCTGGTGATGCTCCTGCCCACCAACCGACTGCCCGACCGGTACGGTCCGCTCCGCGTCGCGCAGGCGGGCCTCCTGGTAGTGGCGCTGTCGCTGGCGACGCTGGTGGGAGCGTTTACGCTCCCCTTTCTCGCGGTAACGATCGTGTTCTACGGCCTTGCGTTCGGTCTGGTCTTCCCGGCTACCACCACGATCGTGGTCAACACCGCCGGTCGGGACCGGCGGGGCACGGCGTTCGGCGTTTACTACGCGTTCTATTCGCTGGGCGTGTTCGTAGGTCCGATCCTCGCGGGATTCACGGCGTCCCTCGGGGTAAGCCCCTACTGGAACGCGGTTGCGGTGATTGCGGTGACGCAGCTGCTGGAGGTTCGTTCGAACAGCCGCGTAGCGGACGATCCCGGCTACTGAC
>SLRR01000276.1 GCA_007130865.1 Spirochaeta sp.
CAGAAGGAAGAGGTTGGCTCCGGGATCGACCGCGAGTTTTCGATCTCCGTCGTCGAGGATGAATGCGTTGTATCCGTAGTAGGTAACGCGCATCTTCTCTCCCGATATCTCGTTACTCCGCTCGCAGTGCTTCCACGGGCCGCAGTTTTGCCGCGCGTCGCGCCGAGGGGTAGGTGGACACCATCGCCACCGCCAGACCGAAGAAGAAAACGAGCACGGTGGACCGCAGGTTGAGCACGGGGTAAAGCACGTTGGAGAGGTCCATCTCCACCATGTCCATGGCGGAGCCAAAATCGATCCCGATCCGGGACAGTGGTATCGTTATCGCCACGCCGATCAGCACTCCCGCAAAGGATCCGATCACGCCGAGATACGCGGACTCCGTGAAGAAGAGGCGAACCAGCTCCCTGCCGTGCATGCCCATCGCCGCGAGCGTACCGATTTCCCGGGTACGCTCGTGGATGATCATCATGGTGGTACTTATGATAACGGTGCTGGCAAGCAGGAAGAAGATCAGCGCGATGATATTGTACACGATGTTGGCGGTCTGCAGGTAGGAGTACCCGGCGCTGACTTGCGTCCAGGGAACGACGCTGAGCTCCGTACGCCCCGATTCTTCGACGAACGATCGTATCGTGTCGGCGAACGCCCCGGTGTCTCCGCCGGCACCTTTCAGTAAAATCTCTCCGGCGGCGCCGTCCATACGCATGTACCGATCGGCGTTCTCGATCGGGATAAGATATCCGCCCCTGTTGAGCTGAGGGACGGGAAAATCCGCGAGGCCCACCACGTCCACGGTGAACGCGTTGGACCCGCGCTGCCGCGTCTGGATAAGGAACGTGACGATATCGCCTATTCCAACGCCGAGGTCCGTTGCGAGACCGCGTCCGATTACCGCCTCGTTAGTACCGGGCCGGGGGAGTCGTCCCACCGCGACCACCTGCTCCAGGTCCTGGAACTCCTTCTCCAGCTCAAGGTCGACGCCCAGTCCCAACGTGGCAAACTGCTGTTCACCGCGGAACGCCGCACCGAGAACACGAATCCGGGGACTCACCGCTCCGATGTCCGGGTGCGCCCGGAGGCGTTCCACCAGGTCCCGGTAGTCCGTTACGACGTACTGAACGGGATTCAGGTACTCGTACCGGTCAAACTCGGCGTGACGCAGGCGTACCTCGCCGGCGTCCCAGTCCCAGGAATTGGAGCGGATATTCGTCTTGATCCCCTCGAAGAGGGAAAAGAAAACGGTGATCGCGATCGCTGCCACCGCGAGCGCGATGATCGAGAGCAGGCTGCGTCGTTTGTTCCTGAAGATATTCCGTAACGCGATTCCAGATAATCTCATACGTGCCTCATACAATCGGTGACGCTTTTTTTGAGAATGCGCCGGGTGGGAAAGATCGCCACCACCCCGGCAACCACCACTGCAAACACTGTTGCCACCACCATCGTTCCATAGTTCCAGACGCCGTAGAGCACGCTGTCAAAGCGGTATCCGGAAAAATCGATATCGGTCATGAGTCTGGAGTAATCGATCCCGTAGGTTACGAGCAACCAGGTAAAGACGCTGCCCAGAGCAAGGCCGCCGATCGCGCCGAGTATGCCGATCCCCGCCGCTTCCAGCGAGAAGAGGAGGCGGATTTCCCGGTTGTGGAAGCCCAGGGAGCGGAGCATCCCGATCTCGCGCTGCCGCTCCAGGACCGACATCAGCATCGTGTTGGAGACGCCCACGATCGCGATAATCGCCAGAAGAAAGAGCAGCAGGTTGGTGAATCCCTCTTCCATTTCCATCATCTCGGTAAACTCCTCGGTCATATCCGCGTAGGAGAGGGTGACCACCGAGTCGATACCCGCGCCGGCGTCGTGGAGAATCCGCCGTACCGGTTCGGGATCCGCCGTGCCCGGTACAGTTTCCGGGAGTTTCAGGTGGATCGAGGTGACCGCTCCCCGCATCTCGAGGTACAGGTCCGCCACGTCCAGGGGCAGGTGCACCTTGTTACGATCCACGTAGGGGTTAGGGGACTCGTAGATTCCGGCGATCTCCAGCTCCAGAAACTGCCGGTACCCGTCCCTCGTGCGGGTGGTGACGCTCACGGGATACCCCACGTCCGCGCCGAGCTGGTCCGCGAGCCACCGCCCCATGACGATCTCCTCGCGTCCGGCTTCCAGCCAGCGTCCGTCCACGATCGCTTCCTGCAGACGCAGAACCTGAGCATCCCGTTCCGGGTCCAGCCCGGCGAATACCATAGGAATGGAGCCGTCCTCGGGGAAAGGGGCGTAGTGCACGATAAGGTCACCCCGGAACGTTATCCGCGGAGCCGCCGGTATTCCGGCGGCGTCCAGCTCGCTCAGGATTCGTTCCGGCTCTTCCACGAGTCGGTCCAGCAGGTACCGGTGCCGCTCGTCCCAGTATTCCGGTGCGGTGATCGCGGCGTTACCGAGCTCGAACCCCACCAGGTTCCGGTCGATCTCGCTTATGAAGCCCACCAGGATCGAGTCCATGCTCGTGTAGATCGAGACTCCAACCGCCATCGCCAGCGCGGTTATTATCGTCCTCCGTTTGTGGCGTGTCAGATTCTTGAACGCCAGGACGATGAAAAAACGCAATCGTCTGGTCATCACGCGCTCCGTTTCTCGTCGCTCTCGATCTCGCCGTCGTGGAGGCGACAGAGACGCCCCGCGTAGTCCATTACCATGGGATCGTGCGTTGAGAAGATAAACGTGGTACCCCGGTCCTGGTTGATCCGTTTCATGAGCTTCAAAAGCGCCTCGCCGGTGCCGGAATCGAGGTTGGCCGTGGGCTCGTCGGCGAGGACGATCAGGGGATCCTTGACGAGCGCCCGTGCCACTGCCACGCGTTGCTGTTGGCCTCCGGAAAGCTGAGCCGGGCGTCGGTCTTCCAGACCTTTCAGTCCCACCTCGTGGAGCAGGGATAATGTTTTTTCCCGGATCTCTGCGCGGGGCAGTTCCAGCATTTCCAGGACGATCGCTACGTTTTCGAACGCGGAAAGCACCGGAATGAGGTTGAAGCTCTGGAATACGAAGCCGATTTTATGGCGCCGGATCTCCACGAGTTCCTTACGGCCGCGACCGGCCAGGGCTTCACCGTCGATCGATATCTCTCCACCGTCGATGTTGTCGATACACCCGATCAGATTGAGCAGGGTGGTTTTACCCGATCCCGAGGGTCCCGCGATCGAGAGAAACTCCCCGGGTAGGATATCCATGGATACACCGCGCAGGGCGTGCACAACGATGTCACCGTCCAGATAATCTTTTTTCACATTGTCGATCGTAATCATCGCGTATGCTCCTTGTCTGAATCGGATGCGCGGTCGTCCGGCGAGCTATCGGCCGGCGAACGCGCATCCCGCGCGCGGTCGTCCTGTGACTGCTTGCCTTGTGATTGCTTGCCATGTGAACGCTCGGCATCCTGCTGTGTCTGCTGCTGTTGCGCCGCCAGCCGATTCTGCAGCGCTACCAGGCCCAGGGGGTTTCCCAGGTTCATCTGTTCCGCCGCGGATGACGGGACGAGCACGACCGACCCTTTGCTCTGGCGCAGCGCCTCGTAGATCATGTTCATACCGCGCAACTGAAACGCCTCGGGATTATCCCGGTAGTACTCGTCGGCGCGGCGCATCTTCTCCGCGAGTTGAATCTCCGTATCACCGAGGATGAGACGAGCCCGGTGCTCCCGTTCTGCCTGGGCGTGTCGGCTCATCGCGTCTTCCAGTTCCTTGGGGATAACTATATCCGTGAACTCCACAGAGAGAATGGTGATACCCCAGGGGTTGGTCTTGGCGTCCAGGATCTTCTGCAGCTTGGATCCCACCTGGTCCCGCTCGGAGAGGAGTTCCTCCAGGTTGTGCGAACCGATCGCGTCCCGGAGCGCGGTCTGCGCGGAGAACGTCACCGCTTCCAGGAAATCCTGCACTTCCAGAATCGCTTTTTGTGCGTCCCAGATCATCCAGAAGCAGATCGCGTCCACGTGGACCGGTACATTATCCCGGCTCAGGGTGCGCTCGGCGCTGAAGTCGGTGACGCGGATTCGCGTGTCCACCCGGGCCGCTACACGATCGATAAACGGAACCAGCAGAAAGAGTCCGGCTCCCTTGACACGATGAAACCGTCCAAGCCGGAGGATCACCGCCTTGTCCCAGTGATAGAGCAGGTTAACCATCGCTGCCGGGATCAGAACCACCGGTGGTATCCCGTAGATCAGGACGTTCAATGTTTCCGCCGTCTGGTACAGCGCGGCCCACCCGGCAAAGAGAGACACGATGAGCATCCCCCAGGTAGGGAGTATGAGGAGGAGGACCGCGCCGCCGATCACCGCGTACGCTATACCTTGAAGTTCCCGGTCCGTGAGTTCGAACCCGGCCAGTTGCGTCGCACCGATCGCGACGGTCCAAACGGCGATCAGCACCAGGACGGAGAACGTGGAAAACCGGAAATCGGTCGGGATCACGCGTCGTGGTACGTTTTTTATGCGCTGTACATGCTGATTTCCGAATATCCGTCCAAAGCCTTTCATACGGCACTCCTCTCTATTCGCGATCCGCCATTTCCCGGAGTTGATCCAGGACCTCATCGGGCGAGAACCCGTAGGATCCCGCCTGAACCAGGATGTTGCGGCAGATTTCCGTCAGTACTCTCTCCCGTTCCACCTCGGATAACGTGATTTCCCGGTCCGAGATGAACGTTCCCGTACCCTGCTGGGTGTTGACGATCCCCCGAAGTTCCAGCTGGTTGTACGCCTTGGCCACCGTGTTGGGGTTGATCTGCAGCTCCACCGCGAGGCTGCGGACCGTTGGGAGCTGATCGCCCCCGGTGAGTCGGTTATCGGCGATCGCCATCTCTACCTGCAGAATGATCTGCTTGTAGTAGGGTACTCCGCTGTTATGATCGATCGTAAACCGGATCTCCCGCGACACTTTACTCTCCTGTGTACTATTGTACTACATGTACAGTACAATAGTACACATCGGAGAATAATGCAAGTAGAAAGTGCAGGATACTCCCGGTTGAACGTGCGGGGTTACTCGTTTACGGCTCTACGGGGAATCGTCAGCGTGAACCGTGTTCCGGAGGTGTCCGATGCACAGGATAGCGTTGCTTCCAGTTGGGCACAGAGGGTGTCCACGATGAGAAGCCCCAGGCTCTTGGTACGGCGTTGTTCCCAGTCAGGCGGCAGTCCGCGACCATCGTCGCTTATGGAAAGTTTGATCTGTTTCTCCTCGTCATCGCGGTCCGTACCGATCGTAATCGTACCTTCGTTGCGACCGTGGAACGCGTGCTTCACCGCGTTGGTGAGAAGCTCGTTCACGATCAGGCCGATGGGGATTGCCGTTTCCAGCTCCACCGTGACCTCCGCGAAGCGGTGTTCCAGTTCGATTTTCCGCGACTCGCCGATCCCGGCCATCGCGACACCCCGGGAGAGGTCACGGAGGTAGTTTCCGAGGTTGATCGCGGCGTACTGCTGCTCGCGGTAGAGGAGTTCGTGCACCAGGGCCATGCTGAGGATCCGGTTCTCGCTGTCCACCAGCGCATCCCGCGCTTCCGGATCTTCCAGGGAGTTCCGCTGCAGGGCGATCAGGCTGATTACGAGTTGCAGGTTGTTTTTAACGCGGTGGTGCACCTCCCGGAGGAGAACGTTCTTCTGCTCCAGGGACGCCGCCAGGTCCTGCTCTGTTTTCAGCCGTTCCCGGATCTCCACCTGTATCCGCCGGGAGGCGTCTCCCATGACGTGTCTCACCATTCGTGTCTCGCCGTTCCCGTCCTGCGTCTCTTCCTGATCCCACCAATCCGGTAACGATCGCGTGAAATCCACGGAACCGATGTCCCGGGCGAGTCGATGAAGGGGAGCGGTTACAAGGAACCGGACGGAAATCACCACGAGTACGATAAAAACGCCGGTGATGAGTAGGTCTATCAGCACCTCAGTGATAAATGGGGCGTTTTCCAGGACGTAACGCCAGGGATGAAGAAACGCTACGTGCAATGTACCGACCAGGATCGTCTCGTCTCCGCGGGTATACACGAGGGGATGGTGTACCACCTCCGGCGTCAGTGAAGCGGGTCGTTCCGTATCATCCGCCAGGTCCAGAAGTATGGCTTCATCGTGCAACACCACGCGTACGCGGACGATACTGGTCTTATCCAGAAGACCCTGCGCGACCTGGTTGGCCTGTTCCTCGTTCAAAACCCACAGGAGGTACGAGAGAACCGGTGTGATGTTCTGTTCCACCGTTTCCCGATCGCGATGAAGTATCTGCCGCGCAACCCGGTACTGGTTCCAGATACTCACCACCGTGGTCACGATCGCGGCGGTGAGGAGGAGAACGCTCATCGTAACGGTTACGCGGCGGGAGATCGACTCGCGTTTCATGGTACGAATCCGAACGCCTCCGCCTGTAGTTCGTCGTACGTACCGTCGCGTCGAATGTCCTGCAGCGCTCGGGAGATCTGGGGAATCAGGAATTCCTTCCGGTAATGCAGAAAGAGGTACATCGGCCGGACCGCCAGTGGTTCCGGGACGATCTCTACCGACACCGGGGCGTTACGCTGTATCCAGGCGAGCCCGCGCAGACGGTTGTAGAGGACCACGTCCACTCGCTGCGCTTCCAACAGGTGAAAGAGCTGGTCCTCCGCGACTGCCAGCGTAAGCGAGCGGGTATCCCGAACGTTTTCCTCGTAGATCTTCCAGCCCCGGATAAAACCGACGTGGTATTCCCGCAGATCTTCAAACGAACGGGGATGCGTGGTGCCGGGTCGCAGGAACGCCGAAAAATGCCATTCTATGAGCGGCTCCGGTACGAGCCGGAGATTCTCGTAGAGCTCGCCGATCTGCTCTATTCTGCCGAACTCTCCGTCCACTCGGCCGGTGTTGGCCTCGTGGAGCGCGCGCTCCGAGGGGAAACGGCGGATCTCCAGGGGGATCCCCAAGCGCCGGAACGCTTCGTTCAGGAGCAGGTCGTAGAATCCCGTACCGTCCTCGTCGGAAAAAGGGGCGGTATCGGCGGTGGCGAGAACGATCGGTTCCGCCGGTACGGTCATGGCGAATAAAAGCATTCCCGCAATAAGCAAAATAACTTTAATAGCCCCCATTGCGTGAGATTACCATGGTTTTTTTGGGCTGGACAGGGGATCGAGATTTCTCGTGACGTGCCGTAAATCCCGGGTTAGGATACGGCCATGCGAATCGCTGTACTCGAATGTGAACAGATCTCTGCCGCACCGGACCCTAAACCGGGCGACTATTCGCGGCTTTTCAAGAATCTGCTCGAGACGAACACCGACGCGGGTCGCCTGGAACTGGTACCGTACAGCGTTTACGCCGGTGAGATACCCGTTTCAGTTTACGAGTACCAGGGTTACCTGGTAACCGGCAGTTACGCCGGGGTCTACAACGACGACCAATGGATCGGACCTCTCCTGCGATTCATCCGCGATGCTCACGCGGCGGGTGCGTCCCTGGCGGGAGTGTGTTTCGGACACCAGGCGATCGCCCAGGCGCTCGGAGGTCACGTGGAAAAAGCGGACGCCGGGTGGGGACTCGGGGTAAAGCCGACCCGGATCGTCCGGAAGCTACCCTGGATGGTTAACGGAACGACCCCGGACCAGGTACGCCTCATCTACGTACATCAGGACCAGG
>SLRR01000298.1 GCA_007130865.1 Spirochaeta sp.
TCGAACCTCACCCCCCGGCGGTCGTGAACGGGTCCGCCTGGTATCTCGGTGCCGGAGGAGATCACCTGATTCGTCCCGACGGCGCGACGATACCGTTGCCTCACCGCGCGGTTCTCCTGGTGGAGACCGGGGACCGGCGGCTCTGGGCTATCGACGCGGCGGGAATGGTAGTGATCGTACCGGTGGATATATCGAACGAACGCGAGCGCCTAGAGTCGCTGCCGCCGGTCGACGGGACGCAGCGCGTGCTCCACGCGGTGGCGGCGATCGTACAACAGGAAGGGAACTTTGCATGTTTTTGACCGGTGAAATACTCGCGGGGCTCGGTCTGGGTCTGGTTCTCGGGTACGCCCTGCAGCGGGGCGGTTTCTGTATGAACTCCGCGTTTCGCAGTATCGCTTTTGAGAAGGACCACAGCCTGCTGAGGGCGTGGCTCCTGGTGGTGGTGATCAACGTGATCGGCGTTAACCTGCTTGCCGACGCGGGCGTGCTCAACCCCCTTACAGCGCCGCTGTTCTGGCCGGCTCTGCTTGCGGGAGGCGTGCTCTTCGGAGCGGGAATGGTCCTGGCCGGCGGCTGCGCGAGCGGCACCTGTTACCGCGCCGGTCGCGGCATGCTCGGATCCTGGGCTGCCCTCGTCGGGTTTGTCGCGGGAACCGCCGCGATGGACGGGGGCGTACTCTCGGGAATCCAGCAGACTTTTCGTCGGCCGGTTATCGCGATCGAGGGCAGGGAAGCGACGCTCTTCAACGTGGTCGGTGCGGAGACGCCGGCCGGCCGGTGGGCCGTTATTGGTGTATTGACCCTGGCGATACTCTGGTGGCTGTGGCGTGCGCCGAAGGAACGCTTTCTCCTTGGTTGGGGTTGGCGACGGACGGGATTCGTCGTCGGAGTTCTGGCGCTGGCGACCTGGATCGTCTCCGCGGCGTTCGGCAGGAACTTCGGGCTCTCTTTTACGCAGCCCACGGTGAGCCTGACGCGTTGGATTCTTGTCGGTGACCGTTCCGGGTTGAACGTAACGTCCTGGCTCGTACTTGGTGTTCCCGTCGGCGCGTTGATCGCCGCGGTGCTCCGGAGTGAAGCAGCGTGGTCGCTTCCGGACGCCCCTACGCTCGTACGTCAGGGAGGCGGTGGAACGATGATGGGCCTCGGCGCGGCACTGGCCGGCGGTTGCAACATCGGTCACGGCATAACCGGTATCGCCACGCTCGGGATCGGTTCGATCGTCGGGGTCCTCAGTATCATGCTCGGCTGCTGGGGTATGACCGCCGGGGTATACCGGAGTGTTCGCCGGGCGTCGAGCTGATCGAGAAGAAGGGAACCGGATCGTTTCCCGGTAGAGGAGACGAAAACTCTTTGAGGAGGACTATATGAGAAGGCGAATTACGATTATCGGGCTTACGGCAGGACTCGTTGTACTGGTCGGAGTCGGAATCGGTCTGGGTGTTGTGGTCGCGCAGGGAAGTTCCGAACGTCCGGCAGCGGACCTCGAACGAACCGCGGCGGGGGAGATACTGGTATCACCGGAATGGGTACAGGCCAATGCCGGGGAGATAACTATCCTTGAGTACGGGCGCGCTCACGAGGATTTTACGGCAGGGCACATACCGGGTGCAGCCTTTGTACCACGGGAGGTAGCCTGGGATTCGGTGGACGGGATCGACGGGATGCTTCCCGCCCCGGAGCTGGTAGCACGTGACCTGGAGGACGCGGGCGTGCGCTCGGACCGTCCCGTGGTTGTGTACGACGGGGGGAACGGGCTCTGGTCGTCGCGACTCTTCTGGGCGCTGGAGTACCTCGGGCATACGTCCGTTCACGTGCTGGACGGAGGAGTCGCCGCGTGGTCCGCCTCCGGGTACGAGCTCTCCCGGGAGATAATCCCGCCGGCGCGTGGAGAGTTCGTTCCAAACCTGCGGCCACAGCTTATCGCGGATGCCGCGTACATCCTGGACCACCTTTCTACGGAGGGTTCCAACGTGGCGATCCTGGATACGAGGTCACCCGGGGAGTACCAGGGTACGGACGTGAGGTCTGCCCGGGGCGGGCACATTCCGGGATCGGTCAATATCGAGTGGACCGCCGGAGCCGGTTCAGACGGGCGGTTTCGACCCCTGGCGGAACTGGCGGAAACCTACGCGGACGTTATCGACGAGAATACGGACGTTATCACGCTGTGCCAGACCGGTGTTCGCGGCGCCCATACGTACGTGGTCTTGCGGGTGCTCGGACACGAGGAAGCGCGCGTATACGACGGTTCCTGGGCGGAGTGGGGAAACGATCCGGAGCTCCCGGTTGAACTATAGACGAGGCAGAGGAGATACAAGAAATGAGTGAGACGAGTACAGTCAGTAATGAAACGGATGGAGCCGTGGCGGACGTTCTGGATATCCGCAACGACGTGTGCCCTTATACGTTCGTGCGCAGCAAACTGGCCCTTGAAGAGCTGGAAGCGGGGCAGGTCCTGGAAATTCACCTGGGTAACAGCGAATCTGCAACCAACGTGCCCCGGAGCATCGCCCTGGAGGATCATGAGGTTCTGAGCGTAGACAAAACGGGAGCGTCCCACTGGGTGATCCGGGCGAGAAAGGCATAAGGTGATAACGATGCAGGTAACGGTAAACGGTGAAACGAAGAACGTGAAACTGGAGCAGCCGACCGTTGTGGAACTGCTCGAGCAGGAAGGCGTGGACCAGCCGGAACGCGTATCGGTACAGCTCAACCGACGCATCCTCCGCCGCAACGAGTTTACCACGGTGGAGGTCAAGGACGGCGACACCGTGGAATTTCTCTACTTCATGGGCGGCGGCGCATACGCACATACGTGACAACGAGCGTGCCGCGATATACGCAATACCCTGTAGTCTGGTAGGATATTGCGTATTATGTGGACGCAGCGTGTGCAATACGCGATCCGAACGCTGATCGTGCTGGCGATGCACGGCAATTCCCGTGTCTCCTCGCGGCAGATAGCGGAACAGTACGGGATTCCCCGGAAGTATCTGGAAACGATCCTGGTGGATTTACGGCAGAATGGGTTTGTGCAGAGCGCAAAGGGCAAAGCCGGTGGGTATTCGCTCACCCGGGATCCGTCGAGGATTCGTCTTTCCGACGTGATCGGGGCGTTTGAACCGGAGTGGTTCGTCACCGGCGAACGGTCACCGTCCGGTGGGCCGGCGCGGGCTGAGATGGAACGGCGTGAGCCGGAAGAGCCTGTTCTGAGCGTGCTCCGCGAACGGTTTTTGGCAGCCCTGACTAATGTCACCGTGGCGGACGCGTTGATGCAGTGGCAGCAGCACCGACAGACTTTGAACTATTCTATTTGAGGATTACGGGAGGAACTATCGTGGAGACAAATGTAGTCGGGACGATCGGGGAGACACCACTGGTTGCGCTCCCACGGATCTCCCGCGGTTTGCCGGGCCGCGTGCTGGTCAAGCTGGAAAACCGTAATCCCCTGGCGTCGGTCAAGGACAGGATCGGCAAGGCGATGATCGAAGCGGCGGAGGACCGGGGAGATCTCGGACCGGGCTCGACGATCGTCGAGGCGACAAGTGGAAACACCGGCATTGCGCTGGCCTATGTCGGAGCGGTGAAAGGGTACTCCGTGATTCTCACGATGCCGGAGACGATGAGCCAGGAGCGCCGTCGTCTTCTGCAGGCTCTCGGGGCGACGGTCGAGTTGACCCCGGGGGACCGGGGGATGAACGGCGCGGTGACACGGGCGGAAGAGATCGTACGGGACACACCCGGAGCGGTGATGATGTACCAGTTCTCCAATCCGGCAAACCCGGCGGTCCACGAGGCAACGACGGGTCCCGAAATCTGGCGCGACACCAACGGTACGGTGGATGTATTTGTCGCCGGCGTCGGTACCGGCGGAACGATCACCGGGGTGGGACGCGCCTTGCGTGCACGGAAAGACACGGTCCGGCTCGTAGCGGTGGAACCGGAGGACTCGCCGGTATTATCCGGCGGCGACCCCGGCGCGCATCCGATCCAGGGTATCGGTGCAGGCTTCGTCCCGCCGGTTCTCGACCGCAGCCTGATCGATGAGATAATTACCGTCGACGGGGAGAGTGCCGCGGAGATATCGCGCCGGCTTGCTCGTGAAGAGGGGATCTTCTCGGGTATTTCCGCCGGCGCCAACGTATACGCGGCGCTGCAACTTGCTCAGAAACAGGAGAACGCGGGAAAGACGATCGTCACGGTAATCTGTGACACGGGCGAACGGTATCTCAGTACGTGGTTGTACGAAGCATAGTTTCATTCGAACTCACGCAGGGTTTCGTGCGTGCCCTTGTGCATTTCGTACCAGAAGTCCAGTGAGGCTTCCTGTTTGTTCTCTTCGAACCGTTTGATCCAGCGTAAAAGCTCGGGGTCGTCGGAGCCGTCGACGTCCCGCTTGCGCTTCAGGAACGTCAGGACGTAGTCCATATTTCGCTCCGACTCCCAGAATATCGATGCATTGCGACTGTTGATCCGGCTTGCGGTCATCGTCACGTTTGCCAGGAACGCGTCTTTCAGGCCGAACAACGATTCGATGATTTCGGGAATCATCTCTTCGGCCCAGGTCCGGTGAAATCGGCAGAACCCCGCGTTGTCCAGGATCAGCTCCTTGATCATTCGTTCGCTGTTTCGGCGGCCGAGTTCACGTGGGGGAAGAAAGTCATTACCGTAAACCATGTAATACTTACCCGCGATCGGCATCGGCGAAACTACGCCGGGCGTCCAGTACTGGTTTGGAACGCTCCACCCTTTGCGTCCGTTGGCGTTATAGAGGAAGGAATCCAGCACCTTCTTGCCCTTCTTGCGCGCAGTCCGGCGCGCGAACTTTCTGGCGCCCTCGGACAAATCCAGGATACCGCGCCTTTCCAGAATCGAGTCGATCAGTTGCATACCGATTTCCGCGTTGTGATCGGAATCCTCCACGACGCTGAATCCCACCGGAGAGAAGACCGGTCGCGCATCGATCCCGAGATCCTCCGGACTCAGGATGCCCTCGTCCAGGGCTTCCATCAGCCAGGCAAGCACGCCGCCGACTGAGATCGCGTCGAAGCCGGCGGTATCGGCCTTCCGGTTCAATCGCTCCGCCGCACGCTGGTCGAACACGCCGCACAACGGACCCATCGTCTGGTACGGTTCATAGTCCTTCTTGAACTCGTTGTTCATCTTCTTGCACACCGCGACGCAGGGTTCGCCGCAGTTTCTCTGTTGTTTCGGTTGGATCGTCTCCTCATTGAACTGTTTGAGGTAGTGATCGACGATGAACTCCTTGTGGATCTTCAGCCTTTCTTCTTCACTCATGTAGATCGTCTTGTAGTTGAACGCCATGATGCGTCCACCCATCGTGGCGTAGTTCACCCCGAACGTACCCCCGGTGTTGAACGCGGGATCGAACCGGTACTTGGTAGTCGCTTCCAGATCCTTCGCGGCGAGCTTCTGCTGGTACTTGTCGACGAACCACTGATCGGCAACTTTTCGATCGCGAAAGTCTTCGTCGACGACCGTGCCACCGTAGATGACCGAGGCGATTCCGTGTTCCTGCAGCATCTTGGACCCGAACCCGCCGCGCCCGGCCCAGGTGTCTACGTGAGAAATCTTACCCTTGGTGATCGGAACGGACCCGATCGCGCCTATGTCGGTCTCCTTCGCGGCGGGACCAACCGAAAGGATGCGTGGATCCGTCTCGTACCGGTGCCCGAAGAGCTCGTAGGTGGTATCCATGAGCGAGTAGACCCCGCCGCGTCCACCATGCCAGATCGAACTCAGCTCGATCGGTTGCAGTTCCACCTGGACCTCTTCCCCGTGGATACGGTTCAGATAGAGGATCGACGAGGTCGGAGCTTTCCCCGATATGCTAACCATGTCGAGTCCCAGGTTGTCGAACACCAGTCCCGCTCCGCCCATGCTCGATACGTAGAACGATCCCCAGGACATCGAGAATCCGCTGATGAACAAGCGGTTTGACCCGGGAAAGATCGAGCCGGCGAGCAAACCGGCCCCGATGTTCAGGCTGTTGCGGCGCCCGGCGAGATGCAGCCCGAGATCAATCGGGCCAAAAAAGTCTCCCAGGCGGTATCGTTCCACCTTGTAGAACCCGGTGGCCGCATCAATTACCAGAACTTTCAGGAAATGTTCCATGGATCAAATATAGTGAAAGAAATATCGATTGAACAGAGGTCGGCGATACTCGTTTTGCCGGCATCACAGCAGCAGAGACTCTCACACGACCCGGTCCCATGGTAGTATTTCCCATGATGCGGTTCGAAGAACTCGCCGAGCGCATCCGCCGGGTAGCCCGGGAGCAGTTTTCCCGTTCCGGCGGGCCCGGCGGACAGAATGTAAACAAGGTGTCTACGCGGGTTACCGTACATATCCCCCTTCGGGATCTGGAGCTGGACGAGGACGAACTGCGCCGCGTACAGCAGGTACTTGCCCGTAGAATCACGACCGAGGGAGAGCTGGTGCTTCACAGCGGGGTAAGCCGTTATCGCGAGGTCAATCGGAAAGACGCGCAGAATCGCGCAGCGACGCTGATCGACAACGCGCGCCATCCCCGGCGACGGCGTAAACCGACCCGTCCGAGCAGGGCCGCCCGGGAACGACGACTCGCATCAAAACAGCATCGCGGTCGCCGCAAGCGGGATCGGCGGCCGCCGGTCGAGTAAAGGGCACGCGAAGTCGGGTCAAAACAAAATCTTGACACGTGTTTCACGGGGTATACACTTTTACGTGGCATGAAAAAAACGATGAGAACTCGCTGCCTCGTTACCGCACTGGTGTTATTCCTTTCGTTTACGGTCGTGGCGACGGCCGAAACTCAGGATGAGCGTCCGCGTGTCGGGGTACTGGCGATCGAAAACGCTACAGGGGACGACGTTTTTGATGCGCTGGCGGATACGATCCGGGAGACGGTGAAGCTGTCGCTGCTGTTGCTCGATCGATACGAGGTGGTGGACGAGAACGTACCGCGAAGCGATGATCCCTCGGAACAGGCGGCGGCGCTCCCGGCGGATACGCTGCTCTGGGGTGAGGTGTCGCTCACCGAGGCGGGGCAGCCGGAGATCACCGTTTCGATCTTCGATCGCCTGCAGGACTCGGTTGTTCTCACGGAGAGCGAGGTGTCACCATCTCTTCTCGACGTATTTGATACTGCCGATTCTCTTGTAGGTCAGGTGATCGGTGCGTTCAGCGGGATACGGGTGGGATTCGGGACGATACGTTTCGAGGTTTCCGGTGACGGCTCGTACCGTGTGTTTCTTGACGATACCGTCATGGGTGAAGACGTGACGGTCATCGAGCGCGTTCTGTCCGGGGAGTATACGCTGCGCGTTGAGCAGGAGCTTCCGGACGGAGTCCACACCGTGCTCGAGGAGCCGATCGTCCTGGAGGACGAATCCACCCTCTCCGTGAGTCTGAGTCTGCTGGAGTTTGATCTTGTTCGCGCCGAGGAGCTGCAGGCGATCGAGCGTGAACTGGAGACGCTTCTCCTCGACGCGCCCACCGGTCCGGGAACCGCGCTTAACGAGCTTTACCGGCTTCTTGCCCGTTACGAGACGTACGATCCCGATCCATCGGTAGCCGAATGGTATCGGTACCGAA